>CAZSKA010000001.1:0-70933 GCA_964607315.1 uncultured Saprospiraceae bacterium
TTTCATAAATTATTAATTTAAAAACGCTATAACAGCTGCTGAAAAGTTAGATTGTTTGTACGTATTATTATGATCGCCAGTAACAATGTTTATGATCGCATTATTAAATACAAAGGACAAACTGCTTGTTTTATTAATAGCATTATCTTCGTTTCCTGCAATTACTAAAACAGGAATATCAATTTTTCCTAGTGAGGTTTTATTAGGTGAAGGTTGATACTTTTGTTGTAAACTCATACAGATCAGATCTGCATCTATAGATTTAGCATAGTTAACTGCACCCTCTGTCATCTCTGATAAAGGAATTCTACCAGCGAAAGCATCAGCAAAAATTCCAGGTATTTCCCATGTTGGATCTGTGAATTCAGCTCCCATTCCGCCTAGAACAACTTTACTCACGCGTTTATCTAAGGTGACTAATTCGGCGGCAACCGTACTTCCACGAGAATATCCCACCAGTAAATAAGATTCTATCTCTAATAAATCGATAAGGAAAATGACATCTTTAACTTCATTCTTATTCTTCCAGTATTTTTCCTCATGAGGTTTATCGGAATCACCATTACCTCTTAAATCAGGTACAATAACACGAAAGCCTTTGGACAGTAAATCCTTTTTCAGTTCGGCTCTACCCCAGGACTTACGGGAATTAATAAAACCATGCAAGAGGACAACAACCGCTCCTGTTCCTTCATCATCATAAGTAATCTGTATAGAATCATGTGTAATGAAAGAGTGACTTTGGGTCAAACCCAAAGAACCAATCAGTAAAAAGATAAGAAGAAAGAGGCTCCTCATTTCAATAAGCAATTAAGCTAATAATTGTCTAACAACCGCGGCAAGTGCTTTTCCGTCTGCGGAACCTGCTAATTTTTTAGATGCAACACCCATTACTTTGCCCATGTCTTTCATCCCTTCTGCTCCAAGGTCAGAAATAATTCCACTAACTATTTCTTTTATTTTGTCCTCGCTTAATTGTTCAGGAAGATATCTAGAAATCACTTCTATTTCCTCTGCTTCTACTGCAGCTAAGTCTTCTCTTCCTTGTTCTTTATAAATGCTTAAAGAATCTTTTCTTTGCTTAACCATTTTTTGAACAATCTTAATCTCCTTTTCTGCAGTCATTTCTTCACCAGAACCATCTGTTTTAGCTAAAATTAAAGCGGCTTTTATTGCTCTAATTCCTCTAAGGCTAACTTTATCTTTTGCTTTCATTGCGGCTTTCATATCCGCCATTATTTTTTCTTCTAAATTCATATTATTTGTAGATAGTGTTTGTTAAATCTATAAAATCCTCAACGCTTAATTGTTCTGGTCGTTGAGAAAAAATATCTTCTTTTAGTAGTTCTTCGTTTTTCACAATGGATTTCAAGGTGTTTCGCATCATTTTTCTTCTTTGATTAAATGCTGCTTTTACCACGATTCTTAATTCTCTATAATCACATCCTAATTCTTCTTCTTTTCTCCATAATCGAATCACAGAAGAATTGACTTTCGGTGGTGGATTAAATGAACCTGGAGCGACATTAAATAATCTTTTCGTGTGATAAAGAGCCTGGGTCAAAATGGAAATAACACCATATATTTTTGAACCGTGATCTGCAATTATTCTATCCGCCATTTCTTTTTGAAACATGCCAGTCATCTCGGGAATTAGGGTGTAGTTTTTTAAAATTTTAAAAATTATTTGAGATGAAATATTATATGGAAAATTTCCAGTGATGAGGAATTGTTCTCCTTTATAAAGTTCGTAAAAATCCATTTTCAAACAATCGTTTAAAATGAATTTATCCTTGTGTTCTTCAAATCGAGTACTGATAAAATGAAACATATCTTTATCAGCGTCGACTGCATGAAACTCGAAATCTTTCTCTAGCAGATATTTGGTAAGAACACCTTGGCCGGGACCAATCTCTAGTACCCTAGGATAATCCTTGGTTAATTCTAAGGTGTTAGATATTTTCTCAGTGACAGGTTCATTGATGAGAAAGTGTTGGCCATATGATTTTTTAGCTCTTGGCTTCATTCCTCTATCGCTCAGCTTTTTTAGCGCTTGGCTGCAATTGATTTTTGTGGTCCTCTATGTATTGACTTCTATTTCTATAAATATCGATTGCTGAATAAATAGCATTCCTTAAAGAATCAGAATTAGCTTTGTCTTGTCCTGCAATATCGAATCCAGTTCCATGATCAGGAGAGGTTCTTACAATATTTAGACCTGCTGTGAAATTTACCCCATTGCCGAAAGACAAACTTTTAAAAGCAACTAGTCCTTGGTCGTGATACATGGCTATTATACCATCGTAATTTTTATAGGAAGATGAGCCAAAAAAGCCATCAGCGGGAAATGGTCCGTGTGCAAAAATTCCTTTTCGTTTTATTTCATTAAGTGCGGGTTCAATATACTTTTCTTCATCATCGCCCATTACCCCTTGGTCTCCTGCGTGAGGGTTTAGGCCCAAAACAGCTATTTGAGGACGTTCGATTCCGAAATCAACTTTCAAGCTTTTATTAAGACGCTCAATGGTTGACATTATACGCTTTTTATCTAGCGATTTTGCAATTTCACTAACAGGAATATGTGTTGTAACAAGTGCAACTCTTAAGCCTTCGTGACAAAGCATCATCAGCGCATTCCCTTCGGTTTCTTTTTCTAAATATTCTGTGTGTCCTGGATATGGAAAGTTAGCAAGCTGCATGCTTTTTTTATTAATAGGTGCCGTAACCATAGCATCTATTTTTTGCTCTTTTATATCATTTATGCAATAATCAAGGCTGATATGCGCCATTCTTCCTGCAGTTTCTGTTACTTCTCCCAGTTTTATGTCAACAATTTCATTCCAACAATTAATGATGTTTAATTGCCCTTCTTTAGCATGTTCAGCAGAGGCTATTTTTTCAAATCTTACCTCATCAGTAGACAGCATTTTTTTATGGTGAATCATTGTTTTTAAAGAAGCATAAATTACTGGGGTACACTGGTTCAACATCCTTTTATCTGAGAATGCCTTTATCACTACTTCTGGACCTATACCATTTATATCTCCTATAGAAATACCTATTTTAGGTTTCTTCATTTATATATTTTTTTCTTGGGCTGGGGCCCAAAATTTTTCATTTTTTAATCGATAGTTAATCGGATTATAACAAGTTGCGAAGATAAGCATATTATTTTGCTATTAAGCGGGCTCTTGATAATATCAGTAAATAGAATTTAATTAAATACTAGATTGTCTAAAGCTATGCAGGGAGAAATCTTTTGCACAAGGAAAAAACAAAGTTGTATAAATATAAAAAGGCTGTTTTTTGAACGGCACTTTTTATCTGATTGTTATAAAGAAAGTATGACTTCATATGTTCATGCATGTTTTGTAAGCAGCAAGTTTGTATTTGAATGAATCTATTAAAAGTCAACTGCAAACATATTGCCTTTTGGCATAATGTTTGTGACAGTTGTGTTGTTCGTTTGAACAAGTTATTTTGTAATGTTTAAGTTTTCAAAAATGAAAGTATTGAAATCGAGTTTGTTTTTTGTTGTATTAATTGCGTGCTTTTCATCATGCCAATTGTTGAATTCTACTGGAGGTTCTACTTTAACCGCGACTGTTGATGGAGAAGTATTCGAGTCACTGAATTTGTTAACCACATATTCTGAGGTGGATTCTTCTTTGGTTACAATTACTGGGAGTACTGGAGGATTTAATGCACAAGTAATCATTTTTTCTTTAGCTGATTTTCAGGGTGAAGGGGTTTATGAATTGGGAGGGAACTCTTTAAATTTTGCGACTTATGCTGATGGCGTTGCTTCTTTAGATGCTTTTTCTACATTTAATGAGCCAGGTTCAGGGACTTTAGAATTGGTTGGTTTAACGGAATCTTTTGCTGAAGGGACTTTCTCTTTTACTGCTTCTAGAGAAGATGATAATGGTGATATTGTTACTGTAGAAGTAACAGATGGGGAATTTGCTATAGAGCGATAGTCTATAAACCCACAATAAGCAATAACATACAATGTTAGATAATAAGACTTCTGTTAAATTAAGTAAGTTTCTCAGTCTTGTTTTAAGACATAAACCTGAGACTATAGGAATACAGTTGTCTGAGAACGGATGGGTAGCAACAGAAACACTAATCCAAAACATGAATGCGCATGGTCAAGCAATGGATTTTGAGACCTTGAACTTCATTGTTGAAAATAATAATAAAAAGAGATTTAGTTTCAATGAGGATAAATCTCTTATAAGAGCAAGTCAGGGACATTCCGTTTCTGTAGATTTAGCTTACAAGGAGAAAGCGCCACCTAATACTTTGTATCACGGGACAGCTGAAAAGAATATGGACAGTATTTTACGATCCGGTTTAGATAAAAGAGCTAGACACCATGTGCATTTAACGGCAGATGCAGAAACGGCAATAAGTGTGGGTAAGCGTTATGGCAAACCTGTTGTTTTAGAAGTTCAGTCAAAGCAAATGTTCAATGATGGTTTTGTTTTCTTTGAGTCGGCAAATAATGTGTGGCTTACCGATAGTGTTCCTGCTAAGTATTTGAAGACTAAAAACTAGACTTCGTTTTAGATAGTCTAATTTTTGTTGTTTACTGATATATCTTTTAACCCACATGATACAATAGAATATCTATTACAAGCTGAAATGCCTTATTAAGTTATTTTCTCAATTGGTTTATATTTTGCAATCCAAGCGATTTCAGCTATAACCTTGGTTTTATACAATTTGCACTATATAAATTGCCTTATACCAATTTAACTCCATAATGTCGCATTTCTTTTTACTTAATCTTTCAATTTCTTCCTTAAAAAGCCTCGCCGTAACTACTGTTATGCCTACGTTTTTTAACTCGAACTAGAAAAATTAAGTATCAAAATTTTATACGACATTTTGAAATTAAATTGGTATTAGAGGTTCATCTGCGAAACCTTCTATGAAGTATTGCTTACATTATTATCAGACTTCTTTCCCACTTAGGACGCCATGCTCATTATATCATTAACTATATCATTCATCGATGAGGCGCGCATGATTTTGTCTATACCAAATCGCTTTCGAATATGATCTACTTCTTGTAGTAAGTTGATTTCTTCTACTGTATCATCGAAGAGACTAATCTGGTATTTTCCTTGTACAAGACCGCTGAATTTCACTCCTATTAACCGAATCATTTGACGACGTTCGTAAACCTTATCAAATATTTCTCTGGCGTAGCGATTAAGGATGTTCTCATTTGCTGTGTAAGGAATTTTAAGTTGTCGTGTATACGTATTAAAATCTGCATAGCGGATTTTAACGGTGATACAAGAGGTAAGTTTTTCTTTACTTCTTAATTCATAAGCCAATTGATCGACCATACCGACTAATAGATTTTTAATGAAAGCAATGTCTATCGTATCCTCTTTAAAGGTTCTTTCTTTTGAAATAGATTTTCGTTCTGTGTAAGGAACAACAGGTGTGTTGTCAATACCATTTGCTTTTTGCCATAAAGAACGACCGTGTTTGCCAAATTCTCTTTCTAATAATCGGACAGGAACTTCGCTTAATGTTTTTACTTGTTTAACTCCCATATACTGTAACTTTTTAGTGGTTTGTTTGCCTACGCCTGGAATTTTTCGGACAGGAAGAGGGGCAAGAAAATTTTTCTCTTCTCCGGTGTCAATTTTTTTTGCTCCATTCGGTTTAGCTTCTCCTGCTCCTACTTTCGAAACTAATTTATTAGAAGATAAACCGAAGGAAATTGGTAATCCCGACTCTCGAATTATTTTTTCACGTAATTCAAGAGACCATTTATAGCATCCGAAATATTTATCTAATCCTGTCATGTCGACATAGAATTCATCGATAGAAGATTTTTCGAATGCTGGCGCATCTTCGGCAATAATATCAGTGACTAGTTTGGAATACTTAGAATAGGCATCCATATCTCCTCTTAGAATAATAGCATCAGGACAGAGACGCAATGCCATCTTTACGGGCATTGCAGAATGTACACCGAATCGCCTAGCTTCGTAACTACAACTAGAAACCACACCACGAGAACCACTCCCTCCTATAATTAATGGAAGCCCTTTGAATTTACTGTTTCTTAAACATTCTACCGAAACAAAAAAAGCATCAAGGTCAAGATGTAAAATCGCTTTTTCAAACATAGCTCAAAATTTTTGTTTGAATGACTTTGAAAAACGGGTGTATTTACAAGGTTATTCATTCAATGAAAAAAGGCGATTTTTCTAAATGTCGGAAAAGCTGACAATAATTTGCCGAAAAATCCAGCCAAATTAGAAATAGTTTTGTATTATTGCCAAATATTTCTTTAACTTTTTTTATTTTTTTTCTATGATCGCTCAGAATATCAAGTATTTACGTAAGAAAAATAAGCTATCTCAGCAGGAACTCGCTACTCAATTAGAGGTTGCAAGAACGACGATGGGAGATTATGAAAGAGGACATACCGAACCAAGTATTGACACCTTATTAAAGCTATCAGAAGTTTTTGGTGTTAAGTTAGATCAACTATTAAAAGAAGATCTATCAATGAAAGAACTGGAGATTATTCGGAATAAAGATTTTAAGGTACTTGCTATTTCAGTTGATCAGAATGATAGAAGTAATATAGAATTAGTAGATACGAAAGCAGAGGCAGGATACTTGGAAAGTTTTCAAGATCCACAATATATCAGTGAACTACCGAAAGTGTATTTTCCTAATATGCCACAAGGAACATATAGAGGATTTGAAGTGAACGGAGATTCTATGTTGCCCATAGAGCCAGGAAGTATTCTTATCTGTTCTTATGTAGAACAGTTGAAACATATAAAAGATAACAGAACTTATGTTGTAGTGAGTAAGGATCTTGGTGTCGTATATAAACGTGTGACGAATATAGAAGAAGAACAACAATTGATTTTACAGTCGGATAATGAAGTGTATAAACCATATAGTATTGATTATAATGATATAGCAGAGATATGGCAATACTATGCACATCTTAGCTTTTCCGACGCTAAGATTAGTTTGGATAATATTCTAGAAGAACGCCTACTTGATATTCAAAAAACAGTAAAAGATATTCAAGAGAAGATGAATTAAAAAACTCTGCTTATTTTTACATTTATTAATTCCACAATATGTGGGTAAAATTTGGCTTAAAAATATTTATGAGACACATTTTTATGTTACTTTTTGCAGTAATGGTTATTTCTTGTAAAACAGCAGAACCTACAGCAAAAACAGAAGACGGTGCATTTTTTGGTGAAGAATTTAAACTTGCTAAAGCGACGAATGTACAAAGTGCTATTCAAGGACTTTCGTCCAAAGACACATTAAACATACAATTATCAGGTATGGTAGAATCCGTATGTAAAAAGAGAGGTTGTTGGACGAATGTAATTACGGAAAATAAACCAGACGAGGCCTTCTTTGTAAAGTTCAAAGATTATGACTTTTTTCTTCCAATGGATTGTGAAGGACAAGACGTGATTATGCAGGGAAAAGCTTTTAAAGAAATAACTCCCATAGAAGAGTTGCGACATTATGCAGAAGATGCAGGGAAAAGTGAGGAGGAAATAGCAGCAATTACTCAGCCGAAAGAAGAATATAAATTCATGGCAAGTGGCGTTTTCCTTAAGAACAAACCAATCCAGTAACAAATGGATAAAACTGCTTTAAAACGCTTTTTGATAGAGAAAGCCAAAGAACTTGGATTCGAAGAAATTCGAGTGAGTAAAGCAGAATTTATGGAAGAAGAAGCACGTCGCCTTGATGATTGGTTGAATAATAATCATCAAGGAGAAATGAGCTACCTTGAAAATTATTTTGATAAACGAGTCGATCCTACGAAACTCGTTCCTGGAGCAAAGTCTGTTGTTAGTTTACTTTTTAATTATTATCCAGAAGAAGAAATAGAGACGGAGAATAATTACAAAATCGCCAAGTACGCTTATGGAAAAGATTACCATAACTTCATTAAAAAGAAGCTAAAAAAACTAATCCTTGCATTAAAAGAACAAATAGGCGATTTCACAGGCAGAGCATTTGTAGACTCGGCACCAGTTTTGGAAAGAGACTGGGCGAAGCGGTCTGGTTTAGGATGGATTGGCAAAAACACGTTATTA
The DNA here is from genome assembly GCA_964607315.1 of uncultured Saprospiraceae bacterium. Lineage (GTDB taxonomy): Bacteria > Bacteroidota > Bacteroidia > Chitinophagales > Saprospiraceae > JAHDFB01. The sequence continues at coordinate 8,124 of CAZSKA010000001.1, forward strand.
CTTACTAAACAAAAAGGGTCTTATTTTTTTCTTGCTGAGCTTATCCTTGATGTAGAATTTGAATATGACCATCCAGTAAAAGACCACTGTGGTACATGTACAAGATGTATCGATGCTTGCCCTACAGATGCCATAGCAGAGAATGGTTATATTTTGGATGCATCCAAATGTATTTCTTATTTGACCATAGAGTTAAAAGAAAATATTCCTCAAGAATTTAAAGACAAAATGGAAGACTGGGTTTTCGGTTGTGACATCTGTCAAGAAGTGTGTCCTTGGAATCGATTCTCTATGCCACATACCGAGAATAGGCTTACTCCCAAAGAGGAATTAAAAAATATGCGAAAACAAGATTGGGAAGAACTTTCAGAAGAAGTATTCGAATCCCTATTTATAGGAACGGCAGTCAAACGTACCAAATTCAAAGGCCTTAAAAGGAACATCTCTTTTATTTCTAAATAACAGCAACAGTTTACATATTGTATAATATTAAATGTGTTTTTGTCTGAATTAGCAAAAAACAAAGCGTTTTTGCTTCACATATTTGTATTGTAATTAACAACAAACAAATTATTAATTAACAAACACATTTTGAAAATTGCAGCGTACAGCATTGATAGAATGTACATTGCACAAAACAAAAATTATGGACTATGTAAAATTTATTTTCTCATGTATTCTTTCTCCTATAAATGGACTATTGAGTTTTGGGAAAAACATGCGAACAAAAGAAATAACTGTTTTAGAGAAAGAAGAACAGCAAGAAACAGCTAAAGTGAACGTAACAAAACCACCGCTTGCATAAAGCGCATTAAATAAGGGCTCATAATGAAAAACTTGCCCACACATGACGCACCGTGAAAACCTATTAAAAACGCCCATTCATACTAATTGGAAAGCGTTTGCCTAAATACTCATAGTATTTGGGCTTTTTCGGTTTTTATCAAACACATACTATCCATTAGAATACTTTGTATTTTTGAACCCAAATAATCTACAAAATGGATAATAAAACAATTGCACGATCATTTAACATGCTGGGTAAGTTAATGGATTTACATGGAGAAAACCCATTTAAGATAAGAAGTTATTATACTGCCTATAATATTCTAAGAAAACAAGAACGACCCCTTGTAGAAATGAGTACTGAGGAAATAGAAGCAATAAATGGTTTAGGCAAAGCAATATCTGGTAAAATAGAAGAGCTAAAAACCAAGGGTTATATGGATACCCTGGAGAGATATAAACAAATGACACCGCCAGGTATAATAGATATGCTAACAGTTAGGGGCTTTGGCCCCAAAAAAGTATCAGCTGTTTGGAATCAACTAGAGATCACTACTGTAGGAGAATTATTGCAAGCGTGTAATGAAAATAGACTCGTTTCACTAAAAGGATTTGGCTTAAAAACCCAAGATTCCCTAAAAGCAAAACTAAAATATTTCCAATCATCCAAAGGATTCTTCCACTATGCAGATGCCATAAACGCTTTGGAGCAAATCCAAACTTTTATACAAGATCAAATGGATGGAAATGCTGCAATAGTAGGAGATGCCGCTAAAGAAAACCAAGTTATAGAAGGAATAACCATTCTTGTAATAGAAGATTTTGAAGATAATATAAGAGCTTTTATTGAAGAAAATAAAGATGAAGAAAAGGAAGAGCTTAATGTAGGAGGAATAACTGTGCACCTAGATGCTATCTCGCAGGAAGAGTTTGCTGTAGAACAACTAGCTCGTAATTCAACAGAAGAATACATAGAATATTTACAAGAAGAATATGAGTATGAACCTGAAGAATATCTGGATCTATTAAATGAAGAAGCCATTCTAGAAGAACTAGATGTGGATTATCTTTCACCTCCTTTAAGGGAATTATTTGATAATAAACCTAGTGATAGAACAGAGGATAACTTGATAAAAGCTGAAGATATAAAAGGAATAGTTCATTCACATAGCACGTATTCAGATGGATTGCATACCTTAAAACAAATGGCCGAACACTGCAAAAAGGAGGGATTCGAATATTTGTTGATCACAGATCATTCCCAAACAGCTTTTTATGCCGACGGATTAAAACCCGATAAAGTAATAGAGCAATGGAAAGAAATTGATGAGTTAAATGAAAATCTAGGTGATTTCCATATATTCAAAGGTATAGAAAGTGATATATTGAATGATGGATCTCTTGATTACGAAGAAGAAATGTTAGCTGGTTTTGATGTGGTGATTGCATCTATTCACAGCAATTTAGGAATGACGGAAGAAAAAGCAACAACCCGATTATTAAATGCAATTAAGAATCCTTACACTAAGATATTAGGACATCCTACTGGTAGACTGTTATTAAGCAGAGAAGCATATCCCATAGATCATGCTGCTATTATTGATGCATGTGCTGAACATGATGTAGTAATAGAACTTAATGCACATCCTAATAGATTAGACATTGATTATCACTGGATAGATTATTGTAGAGAAAAGGGTGTAATGATTAGCATAAATCCCGACGCGCATTCACGTGAAGCAATTCATATGGTCCAACATGGAGTTCGAGTTGCAAGAAAAGCATATGTCATACCGGAAGAAAATCTTAGTAGTTTAAGCATTGATGATTTCAAGAAAAGAATGAAAATAGATTAGCAAAAAATTAATAGAAATCCTACGAATATATTTTTTGCAAAAAATAAAATCAGAAAATTTTAAGGAGCGACGCATCACTTCTGAGCATCATCGTATATACCTTACGACAAAAGATTTTAAATAGTGGACATTCCACAAAAAATAGAAAAAATGAAGTTTACAAGATTTAATTTATGGATGGGCATCCTAGCATTAATTTTTTTAAGTTCATGTAGAGAAAACATCGTGGGAGATGGAGATTCTAATTCAACAACAAATGAACCTGTTGTACTTGTAGAAACTGAAATTTCAGGAAGAGTAATTTCAGAAGCAGGTGCACCGCTTCAAGATGTATTAGTTGAAATAGAAGGAGAATCTGTATTTACGGATCAGAATGGTTTTTTCAGTTTCCAAGGTGATTATAACCAAAACGGAACCTATATAAAAGCAACAAGAAATGGATTTTTCCTTGGTGCAAAAGTTGTTAACCCTAATGTAGGAACAAGATCATTTACACAAATAGAATTACTTTCTATGGATTTGACAGGTAGTTTTGCGAGTTCTGCAGGTGGAGAAATTACAACATCTGATGGAGCAGCTGTTAATTTCACAGCAAATTCTATAGTTGATGCTAATGGTAATGCATACTCGGGAACAGTTGACGTATTCGTGAAATGGATAGATCCATCGAACCCTCAAATTGATGATGAGATGCCTGGCGACTTAAGAGCAATTGATTCTGATGAGGCGAATGTACAACTAGCAACTTATGGTATGTTAGCTGTTGAATTAAGAGGTAACGCAGGTCAAGAATTGAATTTAGCAGATAATCAAGAAGCGGATATAACAATTCCACTTCCAGCAGAATTAGTTGGAAATGCTCCAAGCAGTATTCCCCTATGGTCTTTCAATGAAGATACAGGATATTGGGAAGAAGAAGGTTCAGCGGAATTAGTAGGAGGAAGCTATGTAGGATCTGTTCCACATTTTTCTTTCTGGAATTGCGACGCTCCTTTTGATTTAGTAACGGTAACAGGAACGGTAGAATCAAGTAACGGACAACCACTTAATTTTTTAAAAGTAAGAGTGGCTGTTGATGGAATAGGATGTAGATATGGATATTTAGATTCTGATGGAAATTTTGGAGGTAAAATGCCAAAGAATCAAATACTTAACATTGCAATTATAGATCATTGTGGAAATGTAATATTTGAGCAGGATTTTGGTCCATATACAGAAGATACTGACATAGGAACAATTTCGGTACCTGGCGTATCTACATCATCTATTTCAGGAAGATTGGTTAATTGTCTAGGTAACGCAGTAACAAATGGATATGTAATTATAGAATTTGATAATTTCTCTATAAATTTAAATGTTAACGAATTGGGTGAATTTGAATCAACTAATTTCTTTTGTTCAACTGGTGATGTCGTGTTAAGAGGCTTCGACTTAGATGAAATATTAACAAGTGACCCTATAATGGCATCGGTGCCAGGGAATACTGACGTAGGAGATATAGAAGTATGCGATGTCATAACAGAATTTATTAAGGTGACTGTTGCAGATCCATTTGGTGAAACGTTTTTCTTTACGAATCTATCTTCAGGCTATGATGGGGATTATTATTTTGTTGGAGCGGAGCAAGATTCATCATTCATAAGTTTTGGTTTAAGCTTGCCGCCAGGCGTTACAGGTCCTGCAGAAGTTTTGAATATACAGTTTTTTGTTTTTGATAATTCAAACCCTAATGGTCTTGGTGCTGCATGTGATGGAGGTTGTAATGGAGCCATGGCAGATATTACAATAAATAATGTTGCAGAGGGAAGAGTACAAGGTTCTTTAACAGCAGAACTTATAGGTCAAGGAACACCTTCTTTTGATGTTACCATTGAATGGGATTTAATAGAATAAAAGAGGATGCCCAATATGAGGGGAGAGTTTTCTTTCCCCTCATTCCTTTATTTTTGGGAATAGACACCAGAAAACGTATATTAATATTTACAAACGCAACATCACTTTTTTGAACGAAATACAAATTATATCAGGCTGTTTAAAGAATGAGGCTTCCGCCCAAAAGTCGCTCGTTGAGACTTATGCGGGATACTTGTTTACCGTGGCTAGACGATATATGCCAGACGAAGCTAGTGCTCAAGATGCTCTTCAAGAAGGTTTTATTAAAGTCTTCCAAAACTTTGGACAGTTTAGTCAAGAAAAAGGAAAACTTAAAAGTTGGATGAGTCGAATAGTAGCAAATGAGTGCTTGAGGAGAAGAAAGAAATACATCGACTATTACCAATCAAGTGACCCAGAAACACTTTACATAAAAGCCGACCCAAAAGTGTGGTCCAAATTACACGAAGAAGAAATATTGAATCTCATAAGAGAATTACCGGATCAATATAGAATGGTTTTTAACCTCTATGTAATGGAAGGTTTTGACCACAAGGAAATCGGTGAAAAACTAAATATTAACGCATCAACTTCTAGATCTAATCTAGCAAGAGCAAAAGCAATTTTAAGAAAAAGAATTATTCAAACAGAGAATGATAACTCATGGGAAAAGATAAACTTGAACATAGTATAAAATCAAAACTTTCATCTTATGAAAGTGCTGTAAACACAGATAGTTTGTGGGCAGGAATCCAGACAGGATTAGCTGAATCAACTACTGCTACAGCGGCAACAACTGCCACAGCTTCATCCATATGGAGCTCAAAATTATTAATCGGATTAAGTGTTCTTACCATTGGATTACTAGGTATAGGAGGCTTATGGTATGTTAACTCAAATAATCAATCACTAAATAATTTAAATGAAGATAAATTTACATTAGAAAATACATCAAGAACTTCTGAAAATACAGAAAAAACGTCAGAAAATACTCAGGCTACCAATATATCAACTACTTTAATCTCTGATGAGAAAAATGAAATCATTGCAGAAAGCACAGAGATAATAGAGAAGCGTGAAACGGTAATAAATAACAATACCAATACCGAAAAAAGCGTAAATCAACCGAATCCTTATAATGCCGAGGCTAAAACGCCTTTGGATGTAAATCCAGCAAATAACGCGCAGGCAAATAATACACAAACAAATAACACGCAAACAAAAGACTTTGCTACTAATGATCAGGCTGAGAATAAACAAAACAACCAAGATTCTAGTATACCACAGGCTGCTGAAGTGGCTAAAGATGCTGATACAAATTCATCAGCTATACCTACATCAGAGGATGAATCATTATTTGCTAAGGAAGAAAGTTTAGAAACAAAAAACAGTATTTCAACAAGCTTGCTTGATAGATTTTTACTCGATGAATTAGATGATCAAAAGAGCTTAGCTGATTTAAAAATAAATGGATGTTTTGTAGATTCGAATATAGAGTGTCCAGATTTTGGTGGTGGAGGTAGTAAAGGATATTTCGTAGGGGAATTACAAGTGATTCCTTATTACAGTATACCTAGAATTACTGCAACAAATGAATTAGGCGAGATATGGAAGGCGAATAAAGAAAGCACAGAGTCTTATCTTGAGACATTTCAGATTAATCTTCTAGGAAGATATCAATTAAAGAATGGCTTATATTTAAATGCTGGTGTAGGATATGGTCAATTAGACGAAAAATTTGAGTTTGATTTTAGTGAAACAATCGTATCAGAGCAAGAAGACATTCCTATTATTATCATTATTCGACCAGATGATACAAGAGATACGATCATAGGATCAGGTACTGTTATTCAGGATACTTCAGCTATTTGGGAGACGTTTAACTATCACAGAATGTTCGAATTCACGGCCGCAGTTGGATATGAATTACCAGTAAGCAACTCTGTTGGATTTTACGGTGACTTAGGATTGTCGATCAATATTTCAACTGTTCGTAATGGATGGCATCTATTAGATGATATTGACGCAGTAGAGTTTCCTAGTCAGAACAGAGCCGTATTCAACACAACAACAGGTTATAAATTAACAGGAGGTCTTGGAATTAGATATTATTTGCCTGGAGGCATTGTTCTTTCAGGTGGTCCAGAATTCCGATCTCATCTAACAAACTGGATTCGTGATGAGCATCCTATAGAGTTAAGATATTTTGATATAGGATTACGTCTTGCTGTAGGATATGTTTTTTAGCATGATTTGCTAAATTCGTATTAATAGAACAACTAATACCAATTTGATTTCAAAAGGTTGCAAAATATTTTGATACTTAAATTGGTATTATTTAGCGCTTTTCCCATATATAATAGAGGATAAATCCTAGAGCAGCACCTCCAAGGTGGGCTAAGTGAGCAATACCTGTTCCTCTACCAAACATCATTGCTAAGATGTCAATAGTAATAAATCCTGCAGCCATATATGCAAGAGGAAACCTTACAGGAATAAGCAGTAGACCAGCTTTCATGTTAGGAAAATAAAGAGCTCCTAAAACAACTATAGTATAAACAGCTCCTGAAGCACCCAAAAGTCCAAAAGATTGAACTTTAAAAAAGCTAAAAACCACAAAATAAACGATTGCTGCAAAAAGTCCACCAAATAGATAGGCTATGAATGTTTTCTTAGATCCTATTCTGTTTTCTACTAATGGCCCAAAAAAGTATAGCATCAGCATATTAAAGAAAATATGACCTAAAGTAGCATGGGTAAACATGGTAGAAACAAACTGAAACGGATAAAAATATGGACTTTGGTAATTATGTAATATCATAAAATCTGCAATCCTAGGGATTTGCATAGAGGTAATGCCTAAAGAGAAGAACACAAAAATATTGATAATCAATAAGTTCTTAACGGCAGGTGTAATCGGTGGAATCATTTCGTAATATTAAATCTTTGAAGAATTTCCTCTAGTGTAAACGTAGTAATTACACTCTTGTTCGATGGCGATAAATACGGATGTTCGCAAGCAAATAGTTTATTGACTAGAGAGCGCATCTCTTCTATGTCTAGTTTTGCATATTTATTTACCGACATTCTTTTTGCCATTCGTTTAGCAATCAGCTTTTTTTCTTCCATCACATCCTTTTCGTCTGTGATATTTTCCACTAAGCTTAACAATTCATCTTTGATGCTTCCTTTCTTTTGGAAATCTTCAGGAAGGCTTCTGATGATAAAGGAGTTTCCTCCAAAATCTTCTATTTCCCATCCTAACACATTCAAAAAAGAAAGCACATTTTTCAACATTTCCGCTTGTGAAGCTGACAAGTCTATTGTTTCAGGAAACAATGTTTGCTGGGCACTCTTCGTACCCGTATCAATCTTCTCTAGATATTCCTCGTATAAAATACGTTCATGTGCAGCTTGTTGATCAATCAGTATGAAGCCGGATTTTATAGGAGAAAGAATATATCTATTGTGAAGTTGAAAGAGTTTTTGATCTTGGGAATCGTCTAAGATTTTCTTCTCTTTATCCTCCTGATACATTTTACTTTCTACAGTAAATACATCAGCGTCCTTATTCATTGTATCAACCTCTGGTTGGATATCAATTAAACCTTCATAAAGAGATTCCCAGTTTTTTACATTAGCCTTTTCTTGTTTTTTATAATTATCATAGGGAGAATCACTTGACGTATTTGCTCTACTAGGAGCAGAATAAGTATTCGTTGGATTTCCTGCTAAAGTGGTATTAAAATTACTCGACTCGAAATCCAATGATGGTGTCAAATTATGTTTACCTAGCGCATGTCTTATTGCTACTTTTATGTAATTATAAATCAGTCGTTCTTCCTCAAATTTAATTTCTTGTTTTGTGGGGTGAACGTTTATATCGATTTTAGATGGATCAATTTTGAGATAGATAAAAAAACCAGGATGTAAATCTGCAGAAATCAAGTTTTCGAAAGCAAATCGAATCGCATGATTCATATAATTGCTTTTGATAAAGCGGTTATTTACAAAAAGGTATTGGTCTCCTCTAGTTTTCCTTGCGTGCTGCGGTTTCATAATAAATCCACCTATTCCTAACACGTCCGTTTTCTCTTCTAAAGGGACTAACTTTTCGTTCATTGCCTTTCCAAAAACATTAACTATTCGTTGCCTCAGATTACTTGCGGGCAACATGTAGATTTCATTATTATTATGAAAAAGTGAAAATTTGATCTGCGGATAACAAAGCACTATTCTATGAAATTCGTCGAGAATATGTTTGTATTCGGTAGCCTCAGATTTTAAAAATTTTCTTCGGGCGGGCACATTGAAAAACAAGTTTTTTATGGAAATGGAAGTTCCATTCACTGCTTGACAAGGCTCTTGTTTAGATAATACACTTCCAGCAATAAGGATCATAGTTCCTAGGTCGCTTTCTTGTTCTTTGGTAATCAATTCCACCTGTGAAACAGCCGCTATGGAAGCCATGGCTTCTCCTCGGAAGCCCATTGTGTTAATTGCGAAGAGATCTTCAGAAGAGCGAATTTTAGAAGTCGCGTGTCTCTCGAAACACATTCGAGCATCCATTGGTGACATGCCTTTACCATCATCAATGACTTGAATCAGGGTTTTACCTGCATTTTTCAGAATCAATTTGATGGACTTACTTCCTGCATCTATTGCGTTTTCTAGTAATTCCTTTACAGCTGAAGATGGTCTTTGAACCACTTCACCAGCAGCTATCTGATTAGCGATAGAATCCGGAAGCAACTGAATAATGTTACTCATCTATTTTACCATTTCTTGTATAAAAGTTCCGAAATTTCCTAAGACATAAAGTACAAAAATCAACATGATAGCGACGATAATTGATACTCGAATATTACTTTTTCGTCGTATTTTAGAAGCCGTATTTGCTTTGTCGTAATAGTAAGGGCGTGAGGAATATCCCATTTTGATACGCGCCTTCATCGCCTCTAGCGATTCATCATCAGTGGCATTATATTCAGACATAAGATTCTCGAGCCGCTCCTTTTGTTCATCATAAAACTGCGGAATGTATGTAAACCCTTGTGGTCTTGCTCGTTTACCTAATCCTAAAAATCTCATCTATTCTCTCTTTACCCAAAGATACAATTTTCCTTATGAAACTCCACGCTTCCTTACCTCTGCCTTTAAGAATGGCACATTTTCTTTTTCAAACCAGGCATTTTTCTTCATCCAGCGATTGTTAAGCGGCGAAGGATGAGGTAAGACCATGTACGTGGGTAGGTAGTCCTCAAAGTGCATGACTTTATGTGTTAATGTTAGTTTTTTTTCTTTTGGCAAATAATAATCTTGGGCGTATTTCCCTATGAGGAGAATGAGCGGATTCCCTTCTATTTTTGAAAAGAGTTTAGTGTGCCAAGTAGGAGCGCATTCTGTACAAGGTGGTAAATCCCCAGTTTTTCCTTTCCCTGGATAACAAAACCCCATAGGAATTACACCGAAATTTTCAACTGTATAAAATGACGCCTCATCTACTCCTAGCCAAGATCGAAGTCTTTCTCCACTTTTATCTGCCCATGGTTTAGAACTTTCGTGAACGACTTTTCCCGGAGCTTGACCTATTAGAATAATTTTACTTTTTTTATGACAAGTTAGGATTGGGTTGGGACCCAAAGGTAATTTCTCTTCGCAGAGCCTGCAGGAGCGTATTTCTTTTAGTAAGTTTTCCATGTGTTTAAAAGAGTTCACTCATTAAAGGAGCTTTTTCTAATGATAATAGAAATTTCTTCATATCGAGACCTTGGGAGTATCCAACTAATTTAGCGTCTTTTCCTATAACCCGATGACAGGGGATAATAATAGGAATGGGATTTGCACCATTTGCTTTTCCTACTGCTCGTACTTTTTTGATATCACCACATGCAATAGCAAGGTCTGAATAGGATTTTACTTGTCCATAACGTATTTTCAATAATTCTTCCCACACACTTTGCTGGAATGTTGTTCCAGAACGATAATCAAGCGGTAGATCGAATGCTTTTCTTTTACCCTGGAAATATTCACGAAGCTCTCTTTGGGCCTGACCCAAAAAATCATGCTTAGATTCCACCACCTCTTCATTTGATCTTTCCAAGCGAGTTATGCCTATATTCGAACAATAAAGATTAAGTTTACCAAGTGGACTATTAAAAGATTGTGCATATTCCATACGTCGAATATAGTAGGTTTATCGATAAATAATCGACTATTATCCGAATTTATTACTTTGCGGAATATTTATCTATAATATTATGTTCACAGATAAAACCTTTCATTTATGAATGTACTCTCACTGGAGAATGTAGTTAAAGACTACAAAAATCATCGCGCTGTCGATCATGTTTCTTTCAACATGGAAAAAGGAAAAATATTTGGATTATTAGGGCCGAATGGTGCTGGTAAAACGTCCTTGATTCGAATAATAACTAGCATCACTGGGGCGGATAGTGGTAAAGTTTATTTGGATGGTCAGTTGATCAATCAACGGACACCGGAACATATAGGTTATATGCCTGAGGAGCGCGGATTATATAAAAAGATGAAGGTGGGAGATCACCTTACGTACTTAGCTTCACTCAAAGGACTTGACCGCAAAACTTCCAAGAATAAGATTTCCTATTGGCTTGATCGACTTGAAATTGCTTCTTGGGAAAATAAAAAAGTGAATGAGCTGTCCAAGGGAATGCAACAGAAAATACAGTTTATAGCAACGGTATTACACGAGCCAAGTCTTATCATTTTGGACGAACCTTTTTCAGGTCTTGATCCGGTGAATACGAATATAATAAAGGAAGAAATCAGACGCTTAAATCAAGAAGGATCTAGTATTATTTTTTCAACACATAGAATGGAAAGTGTGGAAGAAATCTGTGAGGATTTGGTTTTAATCAATCAAGGGAAGGTGCAGTTAACAGGAAATGTACACGAGGTCAAAGAACAATTTAAAGAGAATAAATATCTGCTTGAATTGCAAAAAGGTAGCGCATTAGTTGATAGTTCTCATGTAGAAATTCAAAAAATAGGAGAGGGTGTTTTCGAATTACAAGGTGAGACGGATGAACATGTTCAGGCATTTTTAAGAGATCAATTGAATGCGGGTGCGAAGGTTAGATCTTTTGAGGAGATACTGCCGAGTATTAATGATATTTTTATAAAACTTGTTAAAAACTAGGGAGCTATGAATAAGTTATGGACAATTACAGTTAGGGAATATCTTGTAAGAGTAAAATCTAAAAGTTTTATAATTGCAACCTTATTAACGCCATTGGCGTTTGGTGCTTTTTTCATCTTTAGTGGTGCTGTAAGCTATTATTCGCAAGAGAAAGATAAATTAGTTCTTGTCGTTGATGAAGGAAATCAGACGAGAGAATTTTTAACATCAAATGGCACTTTTAATTTTGAATATTCTACCGTTTCTATGGAAGATTCTAAAGTTAAATTTGAAGAAGAAACATATGATATTTTGCTTACTCTTCCTAAGCAAATAGAGGCAAAGAACAGGTGTCAAGTTAGTTATAAAAGCAAGGAGAAAATAGGCATCAATACAATCGACAACTTAGAAGAGTCATTAGAAAAAGCCTTTGAAAAAGCAAGAATAGAAGAATCGGAATTCGATAAGGAAATCCTAGCAAATTTTAATGTGAAGGTGGATTTAGAAAATGCTGATTTTATAGAATCGAAGGGAGAATCAAGTGATAGTAAATTAAGTGTTTTAATTGGGACTATTTTCGGATTTATAATGGGTTTCCTCATGTATATGGTGATCTTTATTTATGGAGGTATGGTTATGCGTTCGGTGATGGAAGAGAAGATAAATAGAATAGTAGAAGTCATTATTTCTTCGGTAAAACCATTCCAATTGATGTTAGGAAAATTACTTGGTGTTGGAGCTGTGGGATTAACGCAGTTGTTAGTTTGGATAATACTTATGTCGATAATCGTAGTCGTAGGAAGTCAATTTTTAGGATTCGACAGTGCTCAGATGACGGATATGTCGCAGATGAATACATCTATTCCTCAAGATCAATTAAATGAACTTTCTATTACTACAGCCGTGGCTGAGTTTAAAAAACTTAATTGGATTTTAATTTTACCTGTTTTTATCATATGCTTCTTAAGTGGATATTTTATTTACTCCTCATTATTTGCGGCAATTGGTGCAGCGATAGGAGATGATATGGGAGAATCACAATCATTAATGATGCCAATAGTCATACCTGTAATTATGGCATTTACAATGTTATTTCCCATAATCAATAATCCTAATGGAGGTTTGGCGATTTTTGGTTCCATGTTTCCTTTGTTTAGTCCTATTCTGTTACCTGCTAGACTTGCATTTGATCCACCATTATGGCAAGTGGCCATCTCTATAATTCTGATGATTGTAACAGTTTTGTTTATGGTTTGGTTAGCGGGGAAAATCTACAGGGTGGGGATTTTAATGTATGGAAAAAAGACTTCATTTAAGGAGATTGCGAAGTGGGTGTTTTATAAAAGTTGATAAGGATAAATGAATACATGCTTTTTATAGAGAAAGAGGTTAGTATTAAATGTTCTATATTTATTTTTTTTTGGGCTTTAAGCCCAAAGTGGTTAAATTAGTACAACGCTAGTTTGTAAAAGAATAGTCAATGGAAAAAGTAAGATGCGGTTGGTGTTTGTCAAGTGAATTGTATATGAAGTATCATGACGAAGAATGGGGTGTGCCCAGTTATGATGATCAGCATTTGTTCGAAATGCTCATTTTAGAAGGAAATCAAGCAGGACTTTCATGGATTACAATACTTAATAAAAGGGAGAATTTTAGAGAAGCATTTGATGGATTCAATGCCGAAAAGATGGCTCGTTACGATGAGAAGAAAGTTGCTGAATTACTGAATAATGCGGGAATTATTCGAAATAAATTAAAGGTAAGAGCCGCTATTTCTAATGCCCAAACTTATCTGAAAATTGTTGAAGGAGGAATGAGCTTTTCCGATTATTTCTGGAGGTTCAATGATTTTAAAGTAACTGTAAATTCTTATAAAACATTAGAAGAGGTTCCTAATACTACTGACATTAGCGATGCTATGTCAAAGCAAATGAAAAAGGATGGATTTAAGTTTGTTGGGTCCACAGTCATGTATGCACACATGCAAGCAACAGGAATGGTGAATGATCACCTGGTGGATTGTTTTAGATATGAAGAATGTAAGGCTTTGATAAAATAACAAAGGCTTTGACATCAATGATGCCAAAGCCTTTTACACCTATTAAACACTTTATCTTATTTTACTAGTAATTCAACATCAATGTCGAATTCATCGTAGATTGTTTTATCACCTAAACCTGAGAAAAAAGAACCTGATCCGTATTGAACATCATATTCCGTTCTATCAACTTTAATTGAAGCTGTTGCTTTCTTCATTCCATCAAGATCCATGATGTTTGTATAGAATTTTACTGGAGCTGTTTTTCCTTTTATAGTAAGGTCAGCTGTTACTTTATAGTCACCAGGAGTTCCTTTGGCAGCTACACTCGTGATATTCAAAGTAGCTGTTGGGTTTTTAGCAACACTAAAAAAGTCATCGCTCATTAAGTGACCTTTAAGGTTTTCTGCTGGTCCACCTGTAATATCAGTAATCGCGATTGTACTCATGTCGATCATGAAGTTTCCACCTGTTAAATTTCCATTGTCATCAAATTCTAGGCTTCCGCTTTTAAGATCTACTGTTCCTGTGTGAGAACCAGTTACTTTATATGCTTTCCAAGTTATAGCAGATGATTGAATCTCTTTAGTAATAACATCTTCATTAATTCCAGTTAAAAATGCTGCAGCTAACAGCAATGGTAGTAAGCTAATTGTAAAAAATTTCATTTTATATTTATTTGTTAATTATTATATCCTCTTATTTTATCAAGTAAGTGATTAAGTTGAATCGCATCTTCGTCACTTAGTTTATATGAGTCAAAGACATTAGGGCTTAATTCGCGACTTACCTCATTCAAAAGTGTTTCTCCTGATTCTTTAAGCGCAACATCAACTAATCTCTTGTCTAATTTATTCACACATTTGCTGATTAATTTTTTATCAACAAGTCTATCTACGATTCTAGAAATATCAGACATTCTATCGATCATTCTTTCTCGTATAACCTGTGTACTAATCGGTTCACCTGCTCCTTTAAGAATCCGTAAGATATTATATTGCTTCATCGTAATGCCAAATTTTTTGTAGGCCTTAGATAAATTTGTTTCTATATATCTCGATGTATATAAAATATTCACAAGACTCTTTTCTTGTGGATTCTTAAAGGGTTTCCTTTGTTGTAAATCTTCTTCCAAGCTCATAACGACCTTATAACGATGTTTAAACATTGATTGTTTCGGCTAGGAACCGAAGCGTCTGCCAAAAGACAAAATTTCTTCTATTAAAAGTGGTTTTTAAAATCATTTCAAGAAAGCTAAAACGCCCATTAGATAAAGGAATTACCTGTCTTTATTGTTGTAGAATAAACCATTATACATAAAATAAAAATGCCATGTGATGTTGTTTTGGCATGGTTATTGAAATATAGTATGATGTAGGCAAAGGTGTCGAAAAGAGAACTAACAATAACTGTCCATACAACTTTATAATTGATACAATAGAATTTAATTATAGAAATCTGTAGAACAAAGAAGAGATAATAGCATGTATTAATTTCTTGGGTTTACATACAAATAGAATTGTGACTCAAAATGCGTTAATCATAGCCTACAAAAAAAGAGATGAAGTCATTGACTCATCTCTTTTTTATTTTATGGAGATATTTGTTTCTTGTTCCTTTTAAAAGCCACTACTAGGCATAAAAAAAGCCCTTCAATAAATTGAAGAGCTCCATTTTTTCGTTTTGAAGTTTTTATTCAGCTGGTTCTGCAGGGTTAGCTGCTTTCTTCGAAAACTTAGCAAACTTCTTATTGAATTTATCAATTCGTCCTGCTGTATCTACAAACTTCATTTTTCCTGTAAAGAACGGGTGAGACTCAGACGAAATCTCTACTTTGATTAGTGGATACTCATTTCCATCTTCCCACTGTATAGTATCTTTAGTAGGTGTACATGACTTACTTAAGAAAGTATGATCACAAGAAACGTCTTTGAACACTACTGTTCTGTACTCTTTAGGATGTATATCTTTTTGCATAACTTATCTCTTTAAATTATATCGATTTTCCAAACGGACCGCAAATATAGAGATAAAAGTTTAATAATCATTATTATATTTGATTATTTACTCTCAAAAAACCCATATTTTTACGCTATTCTTTTATAAAATTAACAAAAATGAAAACTTCACCAGTGAAAAACAACTCTAAATTCAGCACAACTGATAAAAAACAACTTGGCGATCGAGGCGAAAACATTGCTGCCGACTACCTTAAAAGCATAGGTTACGAAATTCTAGAAAGAAATTACAGAGCGTCTTATGCTGAAGTAGATATCATTGCAAAAGATCAATCTTCTATTGTATTCGTAGAAGTTAAAACAAGAACTTATGACTATTACGGTAGTCCGGAAGAGTTTGTTACTCGTCAAAAACAGAAGAACATGACCTTTGCTGCTGCTATCTTCTGTGAAGATATTGATCATGAAGGAGAAATCCGATTTGATATTATGGCAATCATTTTACAGGGTAATACTCGAAATGTAAAACACATAAAAGACGCATTCTTCCCTGGATTATAATTTTGTAGTTGTCAATTACTGTCATATAATAAAACTGGAATTATATTATCTGACTTTAAAAAAACTTAATTCACCATGAGATGTTATATTTGCACTATAAAATAAGAAAAAATGGATACAGCTACTAAAAATCCGGTCATGTTATATACGGAACAAACACCGAATCCGGAAACGCTAAAATATGTTTTGAATGTGAAGTTAATGGATGGTCTTGCTGATTTCCGTACTAAGGAGTCTGCAGAAGAATGGTCACCATTAGCAATCGCACTTTTTGACCTTCCTTACGTAAAAGGAGTTTACATTAATAACAACTATGTTACCGTTACGAAGGAATTCAATTTCCCTTGGGAAGATATCATGTTGAGATTAAAAGACTTTATTAAATCTTATGTTGAATCTGGTAAAGAAATAATCAAAGAAGGATATCATAAAGCTCAAAAAGAAATAGAAGCAGAAACAAGAAAAACTGAATATACAGGTGAGGATGCTGAATTAGTGAATAAGATTGTAGAACTTATCGACAAATATGTAAAGCCTGCTGTAGAGATGGATGGTGGAAACATAGAGTTCAAGTCATTTAATCAAGGAACAGTTTCAGTTATTCTACAAGGAGCATGTAGCGGCTGTCCTTCTTCTTCAGTTACGCTAAAAGCAGGTATTGAAGGAATGTTGAAAAGAATGGTTCCTGAAGTAAAAGAAGTTGTTGCAGAAATGGGATAATTCTCCTTTTCTACCACTATAAAATATATGAAGCCAATAGTCCTTTGACAGGATTATTGGCTTTATTTTTTTGGATATTTTAACTCGGAAGCTCTAATCGTATATGACCATTGTTCCTCTCCTGAAGTATTATATATTGTCAGTGTTAAAACTCTATCTGTTCGTTTTCCTTCTACTTCTACTATCCCAAAATTCCGATCATAAAACGTTTTATCTTTGATCTGATTAGTATTTTTTTCATCTCTTGGTCGATGTGTACCTGAAGTTAGAGGTGAACAGGTAATATCTATCAATGGATAAGAATCTGCTCGATCCCATTTTGATATTTCTGTATGATGTCTATCTCCACTCATAAAAAGAACGCCTTCTATTTCTTCCGCTGCAATTCGATCCAATAATTTTTGTCGGGCAGCAGGATAGGTTGCCATATTTTCATAAACAGCAGCGCTACTAATAACTTGACCTCCTATACATATGATTTTGAAAGGAGCTCTACTACTAGTTAGAGATTGAATTAACCAATCTAATTGTTCATCCCCAAGATATTTTTTATCCTTATCTTTTGATCGATTGGAGTCTCTAAAATACCGATCATCCATAAGAAAAAACTCTACATCATTCCATAAAAAATGACTAGTAATTCCACCGGCACCTGTTGCATTAGTGTTCAAATTACCCCAGTAATCATTAAAAGCCTTTTCAGATTCTTTTTTATGCACATAAGATCTATCAGAATCATTTGGTCCATAGTCGTGATCATCCCATATTGCATAATGATGAACACTACCAAGCAAAGGCTGTAAATCTGGCAATGAACGCGTATGACGATTTCTATGTCGAATCCCACGCTCCGTCAGAAAGTCAGGTTCTCTTAGATAAATATTATCTCCTAACCACAACATGAAGTCGGGATTTTTACTCCTTATATTTTCGAAAATCTCGTATTTACCGCCATATGGTTTATTTGGCCTATCGTCCTTCGGTTCATTCACATAAGTACAAGAACCAATTGCGAAGCTAAAAGGCGGCGGATCCATTCTCCACTGCCAAAGTTCTTGGATCTTAAAAGTTAGCGGGTAAGGACGTTCTACATATTCATCATTGATATATAATTTATATTGGTATTCTCTTCCGTAATCAACTTCGTAGGGATAGAGTTTCACGATGTGGTCATTTTCGGCTGTTGCACGTACATTTTCTGTAAATTTTTCTTCTTCACCTTCTATGAAATAACCGATTTTGACATCTGCTTCTTTTTGGGTTTGAACCCAAATTAATGCTTCGCGATAGCCTGAGTAACCAACCATTGGCCCAGCCTGCAAAAGCGAATTTTGGGCGTAAGCCTCAGAACATGTCAAAAAGACTAATAGAAAGAGTGTAACATATTTCATCCGAGAATTCATTTAATCAGGCATGAAAATAAGGAGATTTATAAACATTGTGATAAACAAGAATGTAAACAATTTATTATTTCTTTGTAAGAAACAAGTACGGAAGCATGATAGATCTAGAAAAGACCTGCAAAAAAGTTATTGAAATAGTAAATGAGACATCGGTATTTATAGCTGATAATTTTGGGAAAGTGAGTAGTGAACAAGTAGAAATAAAAGGGCATAACTCCCTTGTTTCTTATGTAGATAAAACAGCTGAAGAAATGCTAGTGAAAGGTCTTTCGAAGCTTATTCCAGGTAGTGGATTCGTAACAGAGGAAGATACGGAGGACATAAAAGAAGAATATACATGGATTATAGATCCACTTGATGGAACGACTAATTTCTTGTATGATATTCCTCATTTCTCGGTAAGTGTGGCTTTAGAACATAAAGGGGAATTGGTATTAGGAATGATTGCAGATGTTATGCGAAAGGAAAATTACTATGCGTGGAAGGATGGAGGAGCTTATCAGAATGGTAAGAAAATATCTGTAAGTAGCCGAAGCGACTTTGAGGATTGTATTATCGCAACAGGCTTTCCTTATGAGTCTTATTACGATAAAAAACCGTATTTTTCCATGATGAAATTTGTTATGAACGAAGCGAGAGGCCTTAGACGTTTTGGTTCAGCAGCTTTAGATATGGCATATGTGGCAAATGGTAGATTCGATGCTTTTTACGAAACGAGTTTGAATCCTTGGGATGTTGCTGGTGGAATAATTATCTGTAAAGAAGCAGGTGCAGTGGTGTCAGATTTTCAAGGAGGCGATAAGTATTTTACGGGTTCATCTACAATTGTTGCCAATTCATCAATTCATGAGATACTGGTTAGTCATACGAAAGATTACTTTGATTTCGGCTAGTTTCATTTTTCTTTTTTGGGTTTAATCCAAAGAAGTTATAAAGTTAAATTGGTATAGAACCTCAAAAAATATATAATATGAAATCCTATTATTTTCTATTTGCATTACTTCTAACGATTGCTTGTACTAGCACTGAAAAGGAGAATCAAGCAATTAGACATTTGGAAAAATTCGATCAAAAACACGAACCTTACGATCAAGATGATTTGATGCTTTTTGGTCCAAATGCAAGTGAACAAGATTTTGAATTTTACTTAAAGTCTTCAGAGATTGCAAAGAAAGAATCATTAAAAAAAAATGATGTATTTGTCGATCCGTGGGTACAAGAAGGCCCGAATAATTTAGGAGGAAGAGTGAATGCTGTAACGGTTGATCCCAATAATCAAAATATTATCTATGCGGGTTTTGCTAGAGGAGGTTTATGGAAAACAATTGATAATGGAGAAAATTGGTTTCCATTATGGAACGATCAAATAACACAGGCAGTAAGTGCTGTTGCAATCCATCCTGATGATTCCAATATCATTTTTGCTGGAAGTGGAGACATCAATATTTCAGGTAACGTGTATATGGGTAATGGCCTGTTCAAATCAGAAAATGGAGGAGAAACATGGACAAATATTGGTTTAGAAAACACGAGGGTTATAGGGAAGATTTTGATTAATCCAGAGAATCCAGATGAAATCTTAGTTGCTACTATGGGAAACATACGCATAGAAAATAGCGACAGAGGGGTTTACAAAACTACTGATGGAGGGGTGACCTGGACGAATGTTTTGTTTGTAGCAGAAGATACAGGTGTACATGATATTGTGTTTCACCCAGAAAACCCTTCGAATATTTTAGCGGCATCTTGGACGAGAATACGAACGGCAAAATCTAGTTCTGTATCTAGTGAAAATTGCAGGGTTTATTTGTCAGAAGATTTTGGAGAAACATGGACCGTTTCAGATATTAACATTCCAAATGTAGTAGGTAGACCAGCGATTACATACAAACATGATGATCCGCAAGTCGCATACGCTATGATGATGAATAGTTCCAGTAGATATATTTCTTTACATAGATCAATAGATGCGGGTAAAAATTGGGAAATGATTGATAGTACTAATGAAAACACTCCGCTAATGATGGGGGGATTTGGTTGGTTTTTTGGTAGAATAGGAGCTTTTGCAGATCCATTTACGGGTACAGAAAAAGTATATTTATGTGGTGTGGATTTATGGTCTTTTAATGATTCTATAGGTGAATGGGAGATGGAAACACCACCTTGGTTTGAATTTGATGTATTTGCTGACAAGCACAGTATTAATGCAATGGCAGATGGTAGTTTATTGTTAGGAACAGATGGGGGATTATATAGAAAAGAAGTAGGAAATTTAGAATGGGATGATATAGAGAACATTCCAAATAATAAGTTTTATAGAGTGGAAACTTCGCCACATGAGCCAGGAGTATATTATGGAGGCATGCAAGATAATGGCTCGTCTGCAGGTAATGCAGATTTGATAGATGATTGGCCTAGACTTTTTGGGGGTGATGGTTTTCAGGTTCGATTTAATCCACAACAACCAGATGTTACATATTATGAAACACAGAATGGAAGGATATGGTATACGGCTCCTAATTCTAGTACGCAATTAAATTTCCAAGATTTATCTGGAGATAGAAGAAACTGGGATATGCAATATCTTCTTAGTCCTCATAATCCTGATATTATTTACACGGGAACTCATCGTGCGGTAAAATTTGATGTAAGTCAGCTGAATGTAATAGAGGTAGAAGCAGTTAGTCCTTCTTTAACGGATTCTGTAGAATTTATTTCTTCTTTTCACACGATTACAGCATTAGATGAATCACCTCTAGTGGAAGGACTATTGTATTATGGTACAGCAGACGGTAATATTTGGAGAAGACTTGATGGAGTTTGGGAACAAATTAATAATGGTATAGAAAAGTATTATGTAACTTCTATCAAAGCATCTCCTAGCCAAGATAATACAGTATATGTAACATTAAGTAATTATAGAGCGGACGATAATTCACCTAGAATTTATCGATCTACAGATAATGGAGATACATGGGAACCTCTACATAATGGATTGCCAAGTGGAGCTGTAAATGACGTGGTAATTTTCGAAGAACTACAGGATAAGTTATTATTTGCTGCAACGAATATAGGAGTTTATGGAAGTATAGATGCAGGGGAAACCTGGGAAAGAGTTGGTGCGAATATGCCTTATATTCCGGTGCGAGATATGGCATTTAATATGTTTGAAAATAAATTGGTTGCAGGAACATATGGTCGATCGATTAATACCTATGATTTTACAAATGCACTTAACCAAATAGATCCTACTTCAACATATAATTCAGAATATGTTGATGTAAAAGTTTACCCAAATCCATTTGTTGAGTATATGGTGATAGAAACACAAGCGAATGTTTCAAAGATGGAATTATATAATGTAGAAGGGAGAAAAATATGGGAAAGAAATTTTGCAACGAATATCAACTTAGAAGGATTAAATAAGGGAATTTATTTTATAAGTTTGAAGAATGAAAGAGGAGAAGTAATTGCAATGGAGCGGATAGTGAAGGGGTGATTTGAAACGTGGGATTGCATTGTACAACATCTAGCTAACTGGAATCAGCCTGCGCCAAAACTTTAACAAAACATATGAACAACGATATATTATACGACATTATAAAAAGTACCGCTGAAGAAATTGAAGGGCAAAGCGGTAATTGGAAGTTTGTAATTAATTCAGTAATGTTTTTTTGCATTACAGATAAATTTCATAATCGGATGAGAATAATAGCGCCGATTAATAGCATGGATAATATTTCCAATGATCAAATTAATAGATGTATGAAAGCTAATTTTCATACGGCCTTAGATGCACGTTATTGTATTTCTGACAATCATTTATGGGCAGCATTTATTCATCCATTGGAAGAGTTAAGCCGAGAACAAGTTAAGAGTGCATTGTCTCAAGTGTTTTCTTGTGTCGCAACTTTTGGTAAACAATATTCAAGTGGACATCTGATTTTTCCTACAGATGAAGATAGAAAGTCAATGGATAATTAAATTATAGACTAATCTAAATTTAGAATATCTATGCTAGCTGAATTAGATCAAAATGGATTTTTAATTAAAGAGAATATTTATTCTGAAGAAGAAGTAATTAAACTTATCGATTTAATTAATCAAGAAGAATTAGAATATCAGTTTGGTATAAGAGAATTCTTGATTAACAGACCTCATATCACAGAGAAAGTATTTAATCCTAATTTAATTCAACTAATAAAACAGATTTCTCCAAATTGCCAAAAGGCAATTAAATCCATCTATTTCAATAAGCCACCAAACGCTAATTGGATAGTAAATTGGCACCAGGATCTTACTATTAACTTAATAAATAAAGATGAAATAAAAGGCTATAAAAATTGGCGCGAAACGAAAGACCGTGTCGTAGTCCAACCACCAATACAAATTTTAGAAAATATATTTACAATTAGAATTCATCTCGATGATTGTACTATTCAAAATGGAGCTCTTCGTGTCATAAAAGGATCTCATAAGAATGGAATTATTGATATGAAAGAGGGAAAAGAAAATAATGAAATAGACATTTGTGAAGTAGATAAAGGAGGTGTTTTAATAATGAGACCTCTAATCTTACACTCTTCAAAAAGAACAGAGAATAACCAAAATCGAAGAGTTATTCATATAGAATTTACTTCCTCAAAATTACCTGAAAATCTTAAATGGAAAGAAAAAGTTAGTTGGAATTAGAATCTGTAGTTAAAGTTAATTTTCTTATTTTTCATCAATTTTATATATAGTATTAACAAAATAGTAGATGGTTCGAATATTTGGCAAAAAACGATTAGGCTTAATAAATGGAAAACGACTGAGAAAGTATCTGCTTTATGCTATAGGTGAAATTCTTTTGGTTGTTATAGGTATTTTATTGGCATTGTATATTAATAATAAAAATCAAGAAGTCAAAGTTGAGAAGAAAATGGAAATTTTGTTAGATGAAGTTATTAACGATTTAAGCCTATTTATTAAAATGTCAAAAAACCAACTTGATTTTTACTCCAATAAAAAGGAAATTCTGTTGTTGATAATTAACAAGCAACTGACATATGAAGATTATGTTAACAACAAGTACCCTAATATGACTACAGCAACGACTTGGTATTCAGGAGGGAGTAGAAGAAAAATAGCATATAATAATCTAATTAATGAAATCAATTCAGTACCAGTTAAATATAGTTCAATTGTAAACCAATTGGGTTCTTTTTATGATAATCCATTTAATGAAAAATATATTGAGTTAATTGAGAATATATCTATCGAAAATGAAAGAAAACTTGTAGATAATTATTCTTGGTATTCTTATTTTGATCGCGAAAAAGAAAATGTTGAAAAAATTAATTATTTGCTAAATGACCCGTTATATAAAAATGAAGTAGTTTATTATTATCAATTAGTTAATCATCATTGTGGATTTATATTAAAAGACTTGTTATTAGCACAGAATATTTTTGAAAAAATTCATGAAATAAAAGATATACCAATTGATTCATCCCTAATAAATGTTGAATTTGATGACCAAGAAGAATTAATGGGAAAATGGATTAGTCCTGAATTTGTCGATTCTTATATTGAAGTTATCTTGGTTGATAAAGTAATAACTTATAGGACAAGTCGGGATACTACCGGTTATCCATTGTATCCTATTTCTAGTTCAAAATTAATTGATGATGATACTACATTCTGGAAATTAGAAAAATCAGATTCAACAAGTACCTTAAAGATTAGCACGGCAACATATATAAAAGCAAACTAAATTAATTTTGATTTATTGTTTCCAATGTTATCGTGTCAACTAATCTGCCTGGTCGGTCAGGTCTTGATGGCATAATTTCAGATTCGCCATTCATTTTTGCAACTAGAAAATACATAATGGAATCTACTTCAACAGTGATTTCCTCCATCAAGTCTTTTTTGCATCTCTTTTCTTTGCGCTTCTCGTATTGCTTTATTTTTTTATCTAATTCACCATTGACAAAATTTTGTCTAGGCTTTTCTTTTTTAATACAAGAAAACAAACAGAATATTAATATGACTAAATATAGATTTTTCATTTCTTTCGGATGGCTTCTATTTCTTTCATACGAATGTCAATTAATGAATCCTTTAATCTTTGATAATCATTTTCTCTTCGAACAACACAAAGTGAATCCATTAAGGTATCAATTTCTGGAACCCTAGCACTAAAAAGGGAGTCGATATATTTACGTTCTTCCTTATTTAGTCTGACTTTAGGTGCATCAGCAGTGCAGGATAAAAGTAAGGTTGAAAGAATTAATATGCAGATGTGTTTTATCATATTTTCTTACGTAATTCAAAATGACTTCCTAAGTATAATCTCCTAGCTTCTTCATCATTGGCTAAACTTTCTGCTGTTCCTTCCTTTAATATTCTACCTTCATACATCAAGTAAGCTCTATCTGTAATGGACAATGTTTCTTGAACATTATGATCAGTAATTAAAATACCTATGTTTCTGTTTTTAAGTTGTGCCACTATCTGCTGAATATCTTCTACTGCAATAGGATCTATCCCCGCAAAAGGCTCATCTAATAATATAAATTTAGGATCAGTAGCAAGCGCTCTTGCAATCTCCGTTCGCCTTCTTTCACCTCCACTTAATGTATCTCCTATTCCTTTTCTAACTTTCTGTAAACTGAATTCTTCTATTAGACTTTCTAATTTGTCTTTCTGTTCGGCTTTACTCAGATCCGTCATCTCCAAAACAGCCTTTATATTATCTTCCACCGTTAATTTACGGAAAACAGAAGCTTCCTGTGGTAAGTAACCTACTCCTTTTCTCGCTCTACGGTACATGGCTAATTTCGTAATTTCCTCTCCGTCTAAATAAACTTTTCCACTATACGGCTTTATAAAACCGACCACCATATAAAATGTAGTTGTTTTACCAGCACCATTTGGACCTAAGAGCCCTACAATTTCTCCTTGGGAAACTTCTACAGATACACCTCGAACAACTTCTCGCTTGCCATATTTTTTAACAAGGTTTTCAGATCGTAAAACCATTTTATTTGAACTCATCTCCATTTATTTTGACATCAAGTGTCCAGTTTGGTTTTAGTGGCTCCAATGTTTTTTTGAGCCACCTCTCTGACCTTTCCTTTCGGAAAAAATCTCCTGGGTCCCAACGACCATTTCCATTTAGGTCTTCAGTAAGGCGCACTTCATATTTTCCAGGCTTTAGTCCCGATAAAGTTACTGCATAACTTTCTTTATTTTTTATAAATCGAGTGATTTTATTCTGTGATTCAGTAATCTCTACAATATATGATATTTCTTTATTTAGGGAGTCAAGCTCCAAAGCAATTTCTCCAAACACCGCTTTTTGATTCACGATAAATGGTGCATTTATAGAATCTTTGATAACTCCTAAATTCGTTTCTATAGCTTCTGGTAGAATTTCTATCTGATGGTTTTGACCTTCTACCCATTTTGATACAACCTTTAATATTCTAGGGTCTTTTTTATCTCTAAAAACGTCTGCTTTTAATCGGACATCAGCCGTATCAATTACAGCAAATTTATCGGCATCGAAATTTTTAACTGGCGCGTTAAAGTCAATAATTAATGAATCATATGAGCTTATAGGAATTTTTGTACTTGCATTTACGAGTGTATATGTATTCTCTTTTTTAGAGATTTTTTCGTCTTCGTATGATTTTAAAATAATAGTGTCTGAAAGCGACTTAGGATTTATGATTAGTTCTCTTTCTAGATTATTATTGTGCCAAAGAAAAGCAGTATCCTTATTAATATAAATCTCTAAATCTCTGATTCCACCTTCTACCAGATAATCAAGGGAATCAATGGCTCTATTAAAAGTTAATTTCAATTCACCTTTACTCTGTATTTTAGATGTTATACGAAGAGGATATGGTGCCTCAAACATGCCAATGTCAACATTCCTTAAAGTAGAGTCTAAATAAATGGCATCTCCAAAAAAGCCTATTTTTTCACTTTCTTGGTCCTTGTAATAGTTTAAATTGTTATCATTTATTGCAACAATTTGAAAACTATCTTTTCGTATATTTTTGATGTTATAAGCTCCAGATTCATCTGTTTTGGTAAAGTATAATGGACTTTGTTTGTATGCAGCCGAATCTTGTAAATCAGCATATACAGCAACGATTACTTCACTTGATGGATTTCCTGTATAGTCGTCTATAACTTTTCCTGAAATTTCTAAAGAATCTAAGAACGAACCGGTAGAAAAAACAAAGGTGTAATTATCCATTGAATTTGATGCCGAATAATCTTCTATTGCTCCTCCCAAATTAATCGTATATGTTGTACTATCTAACAACTCTTCTTCTTTGTCGAACTCCAAAACGAGTGTTTTCCGTTTTAAATCTACTTTTAGGTCGTGTTTTAATGGAGGAGATACGATTATTTGGTTTTGATTTTTTAAAACGACCCATTCTTTAAACACAAGCTCTATGGGCTGTTTTTCAAAGAACACCTGTTGGTTAGGCGTAGAGAGCAAAGAATCGGGAAGCGGGGCAGTAGTATCAGCTGGTCCACCTAGAGGATCTGCTTGAACAGCGCACGAATCAGCTAGGAACATGTAAAAACATGCTATTAGGCAGAATAAGAATATGGATACTATATTTTTCATTATTTGGGCCCCCGAGCCCTATTTATTTCAAACTATGAACGTATTATATAATAAAAAGCGCCTTGCTTGGCACAATATTATGATTTCTTTTACAATTTTAAGTTTAGCATTCACTAAGTTAATAATTAAAACATGCGTTATAAATCAGCAACCACGCTATTATTTTTTGTTTTAGCATTTATTTTTATACTTCTTTTATTGATTTTGAAAGGGGATTATTGGTATTTTTTGATCATTCCTTTTATCGTATGCGTTGTGGGTTTATTAGCTTTTAAATCACCCATTGACCGCTATTTTTTCAAATATCAAGAAGTGGGATTTGTGGATAAGATTCAGGCTATGTTGAAGATAGAATATCCTATTATAGAGACGTTTTCTCCAGAAAAACAAAAGGAATTTTATGATCGATTATTCTATTTCATGTATGAAAGGAATTCCTATTTAGTTACAGAAGAGACCGAAGATCTAGAAATGTTACACAGTTTGATCATATGTGCTCCGGGAGTGATTTTAAGCATGGAAGGAAAGAAAGACGAAGGCAAGGACATTCAGCGAATCGCAGCGTATAAACACCCTTTTCCTTCTCCTAAAATGAAGTTTTTACATGCTGCTGAGTACGATGAAGAAGATGGGGTGATTATCGTTTCTTTGGAACAAATGATAATGTCTCAACGAAATCCAGAAAGTTATTTTCCTATCACCTATTTCATGTGGGCTGAACGTAAGGTAGCTGTAAGTGGCGGGTTCCCTACGGTCCCCAAAGGCTTCGATGAAAAATTTCAAGAACTTTGGGGTTTCACCCAAAAAAGTGCGGAAAGCTTTATGGGATATGAGTTGAGAAATCTACCTGCTATGGCAATTTGTGCTTATATGCTTAGACGTGAAAATCTAGATGCTTTATTTCCTGGATTTTCTTCGGAGATAAAGAATTATTTGCGGGCATAAGCGTAATATTGCAACATTAAAAAAATAAAGCTGTTTTAAAGCGGATGAAAGGAAACAAGATGGATTGGGATTTACTGAAACGTGTGGTGCGTCAGGCGAGGCCATATCGCGTTTTGTTCTATTTCTGCTTGTCACTTGCCATCCTTCTAGCTCCGCTTAATGTGCTTCGTCCTTATCTTATCAATATCATGGTTGATGATTACATCCTGAAAAGTGATATGACGGGATTGACACGAATGGCAATGATATTTATAGGTGTTGTATTGTTGACAGTTTTAGCCAGGTATTTATTTACCTATAAAGTAAATGTTCTCGGACAATCTGTAATAAAGGATCTTAGGATCAAGGTGTTTAGCCATCTCACAAGCTTGAAATTATCATATTTCGATAAGACGCCAATAGGAACTTCCACTACACGTACGATTAACGATATAGAAACGATTAATAGGATTTTCACGCAAGGAGTAATTACCATTATTGCGGACCTGTTCTCTATGATAGTAATTATAATTGTCATGTTTGTGACTTCATGGAAATTGACAGTGATTTGTCTATTAACTATGCCTTTAATGATGATTGCTACTTATATTTTTAAGGAGAAAGTAAAAGTGGCGTTCCAAAAAGTGAGAAATCAAATCTCTACAATGAATGCTTTTTTGAATGAACGGATTACCGGTATGCGGATAGTTCAAATTTTCAATAAAGAGAAGC
Source organism: uncultured Saprospiraceae bacterium (assembly GCA_964607315.1). Classification (GTDB taxonomy): domain Bacteria; phylum Bacteroidota; class Bacteroidia; order Chitinophagales; family Saprospiraceae; genus JAHDFB01. Next base: position 36,768 of record CAZSKA010000001.1, read on the forward strand.
AAGAGATAGAGAAGTTTGATGAAATAAACTCTAAGTATAAGCAGGCAAACTTGGATTCTATATTTTACTATGCGGTATTTTATCCAGTGGTAGAAATCATCTCCGCACTCTCTCTCGCATTGATGATTTGGTGGGGTGCAGGAGCTTATATTCAGGATCAGGTGAGTTTTGGTGCATTGGTAGCTTTCCAAGTTTACTTAAGTATGTTATTCCGTCCGCTCCGAATGTTAGCCGATTCTTTTAATACCCTTCAAATGGGATTAGTTGCTGCAGATAGAGTTTTCAAAGTAATTGACACTAATGATCAAATTAGTGATGTAGGTTCTATAGCGGTAGAAAATTTTGAAGGAGCGGTAGAGTTTGATCAGGTCAGATTTAGTTACGATGGTAAAACAGATGTGCTAAAAGACTTAAGTTTCAAAATACCGAAGAATAATACCTTGGCTATTGTGGGAAGTACAGGTTCAGGGAAAAGTACGATTATAAATACGCTGAATAGATTTTATGAAATCAGTGATGGAAGTATAAAAGTTGATGGGATAGATGTAAGAGAATATCGACTGGATTCGCTAAGGAATAGAATGGCGACGGTATTACAAGATGTATTTCTATTCAGTGGAAGTTTAATGGATAATATAACATTAAGAGATCCTTCTATAAGTGAAGAGAAGGTGATTCAGGCGTCGAAGCTAATAGGTGCACATGAATTTTTCGTGAATATGCCAGGAGCATATAACTTCAAGGTTTTAGAACGCGGAAACAATATGTCCATGGGACAAAGACAATTGATTTCATTTGTGAGAGCATTAGTTTTTGATCCAGATATATTGATACTAGACGAAGCGACTTCATCTATTGATACAGAAACGGAAGCAATCATTCAGAATGCCATAGAGAAATTAATAGTGAATAGAACATCTATAGTGATTGCGCACAGACTATCTACTATCCGTAATGCGGATAAGATTATGGTGTTAAGCAATGGAGAAATATTGGAGTATGGCTCGCATGATGAGTTGATAGAAAAAGAAGGTGGTCATTATAGAGAGATGCATGAATTGCAGTTTCAAGCTCATGGGTAGGATAAAAAAATAATCTCTAAAACGATACCATGAAATCTAATCTTAAGAAAGTATTCAAGTATTTTTTGCTATCTGTTTTAGCTATAGGTTTCATACTTTTAATTAGTATTCCTTTAATTTTCAAGATAGCATTCGGGCCAACAATTGAAAATGTTGAAATAAACCAGACAATAGGAGGTAAGTTAGTTTGTAAGTCTATATACAATGCAGATATGGGTTCTTGGTATTATGACATCAATTATGAATATTATGGTGAAGAGGGACAAGCTATAAAAGTAGGTACTGGTGAATATTATGGAAGAGAATGGTATAAAAATGAGCAGCTATTAAAAATAGGAGAGTGGTATATATTAAAAACGGGCTATAATTACGATAGAGATAAATTACTTGTAGGGGATCTTTCAGAAGATAATTGGAAAGAAATAATTATCTCGCCTAATACAATTAAGGAAGATAGTTTATGGAAAGCGGAGGGAATATTGGTTAATGGTAATAGGAGCCCAGAAGAATCTTTTATAAAGGAAATTAGAGATAATGAAGTCATTGTTGAATATCTATATCAAAGTGGAGATAAGTATGAAGAACAGGAAGTTCGACAAATCAAGTATATTTTTAATGATGATAAAGGGACGTTAAAAATGAGTGAGATAAAATTAATAGAGACAAAATAGCATAATGAAGAAAACATTAATTCTAGTGTTAATGAGTTTTATAGGGCTTGTTGCATGTAAACATAGCACTCTAGAAAAAGAGATAGTGAATAAAGAACAAGTCAAGTATTCTGAATTCATGGAAGAAAATTATGAGTCTTATATTCCGAATTTACCACCAAAAGCAGTATTGATATTGTTTGGTGGTTTTCCAGAAAGTCCATCTGATATAAGAAGAGAATTTGACATTCTTGATATTGTAAAAGAAAATAATATAGCTCTGATTTTATCAACCTTGAATCAGAAATTATGGTTAGAGGAAGATGAAAAACAAGAACTAGCTAAGGAATTACAAAACATTATTGAAAAGCATAAGTTGCCAACAGATAATATTTACATCGGAGGCTTTTCAAGTGGAGGTTTAGTAAGTATGTTAATAAGTGATTTTATTGTTGGAATGAAGCAATTTTATATTGACCCCAAAGGGGTTTTTATCGCAGATTCTCCCATTGATTTAGAAGCATTATATAGGTCATCAGAAAAAAACTTAGAGAACAATTTTTCAGAACCGGCTATTCAAGAAAGCACTTGGTTGATAGAAACATTAGGTTCTAACTTTGGAAACCCAAAGGATAATATTCAAAAATATGAGGAAAAAGCAATTTTCACATATAGTACAGGCAATACATCTAATCTAGAGAAATTAAGACATACTAAAATTAGGCTTTATACAGAACCTGACACGCTTTGGTGGAAAGAAAATAGAATGGCTGAATTCGATCAGATGAATGCTTTTTACATTGAAAAACTTGCAGCACATCTGGAAAAAAAAGGATTTGAAAACGTGGAATATATTCCTACAAAAAATAAAGGGTATAGAGCGAATGGCGATAGACATCCTCATAGCTGGTCAATAATAGACAAAGAAGAATTGATAGAATGGATGTTGGAAAAATAAACAAGGTTTATTTCCAGATGTTCTAGACTATTTCCTCAAAATAAACTCCGCCTGTATAGGATAATGATCAGAGAATTCCTCCTTTCTCGTTTTGAAGTTTAAGGCATCAAAGTGTTCCGACATGAATAAATAATCAATCCGCAAAGATGGAATCGATCCATTAAATGAAGTTCCCATACCATTTCCTCTTTTGGTAAAAGCATCTATATAATGATCTGCCATCTGAGCATAAACATAAGACTGTGGAACATCGTTGAAATCACCTCCTATAATCGTAGGATAATCAATTTCTTTAGCATGTTGAATAATCGCCTCTACTTGCTCTAGCCGCTCTTTTGTAAATTGATTATAGCGACCCATCATTCGTGCGATTCTATCCCACGTCTGTTTTTCAACGATCTCTCCACTCGATCTCACATTGTCGGCTATTCGAGTCACATTATTGGATTCTAAATGCACAGAGTACAACCTTACCTTTTCACCGTTAAATAAAATATCTGCCCAAACACAGGTGTTGTTCTTTCCACCGAAATCGATGAATCCCGAATCTAGCACCCTGTGTGAACTTAAGATAATGGTATTCTTATCTTTAAAAAACACCATTTCCTTGTCCTTTACTCTACTTTTTAATTCAGATATAATCTTCTTGTTTGTTTCCTGTAAGAAAAGTACATCATCGTTTAGTTCATCAGAAAAAAGTCCGTAAAAACTTCTTTCCTGGTCACTTTCCACTTGAGTCGCTTTTGCTAAATTATAACTTGAAATATTAATGAGGTTTTCACTTTTAATCACCTTGGGAGAGTTAAAGCTGATAAATCTCATAGTGGCACTAATACCAATTAATAACGCACAAAATGAGATTAAACTATAAGTCCATTTTGTAAAAACCCAAAAAATAAAGAAGGCTAAATTAATGGTGAATAATGCGGGATAAAGTAAACCGAGAATGGGAATATACTTACTAGCCATAGGTGTTACATATGGAGAGAGGTAACTGATAAGCAGTAATAGAGCAAAGACAATATTAACTGCAAAAAGACTTGCACGAATAAACTTCATATAAGTTTTCTTGGGGGAAGTAATTAGTTGTTTTTACTTGCTTTATCTAAAAATTCTTTTTCTTCCTTATTCAAGCTCGAAATTCCTTTTTTAGATATTTTATCTAATATAGCATCTAGTTTTTCTTGATGAGAAACTGTTTGCATGGTAGATTTTTTATTACTTGTTTTTGTCTTTGGAACAGTGGCCTTGTATTTTACACTAAGAGGAGATTTTGGTTTTTTCTGTGGCTTTGGCCTGAATAAATTCTTTATGGAATCAAAGGACTTATTCATCCATACTGAAGGATCAGAGTTGTTTTGTATCATAAGAACATAAAACCATCCCATCAACATACCGCCTATGTGTGCAAAGTGCCCACCAGTATTATCTAGACTTGCAATTCCGATTATATCTAGAATAATTAAGACTAAAGCAACATACTTTATTTTGACATTTCCGATTAAAAGCAACCGTACTTCATTATTTGGTGCCACAATAGCAGACGCAACTACAAATGCCATTACTGCTGCTGAAGCTCCTAATGCTGGCCCAATTTTTACATTGAAAACGACAGCAAGTTGAATAAATACAATTCCCATGAGTCCTCCTAAAATATAAAGCGGGACGACTCTTTTATCTCCTAATAAATCACCAAAGATTCTTCCAAACATGTGGAATACAATCATGTTAAACAAAAAGTGAAATAAGCCTTCATGTAAAAACATATATGTAAATATGCTCCACGGCTTCTTAAACATTTCAAGTAATGAAGGAGGAAGGGTAAAAAAATGTAAAAACTTCTTCTGTATTAGAAGATAGTCTGGACCTGAAGCAAGTGCAATAAAGGCATAAACAATCCATAAACTAACAAAAACCATAGCATTAATAATAATGAGACGAGTCACATTATTGCCATAATTGATTTGGCCTTTGATATCGTTATATATGGATCTGAACATAAAAAGCTTAGTACTTGTCTTGCTTAAACGAAGTATTAGTTAAAATGGTTTGGAATGGGAGATGTTTGTGTCTAAAACACTTGTTTTATTATCGAAATAATGGTTTAAGCCATATTATGATAAACGTTTTGTACATCATCGTCATTGTCGAACTTTTCTAAAAGCTTTTCTATTTCAGCTTCTTGATCTGGTCCTAAGCTTTTTGTTTGAGTAGGTAATCTTTCGAATCCAGAACTAATGATTTCATATCCGCTAGATTCTAGAAAAGACTGTATAGAACCGAAACTTTCAAATCCTCCATAAATCACGATTGCTGCTGGATTATCCTCCTCTGCTTCTTCTCGAAAGACTTCTTCTCCACCATGATCGATTAATTCAAATTCGAATTCTTCTAAATCTAATTCTTCTTTATCTGTTATTTTGAAATGACATTGATGTGAGAACATGAACTCTACACTTCCGTTAGTTCCTAAACTACCATTCATCTTATTAAAGTAAGATCGAACATTAGCTACAGTTCTATTATTATTGTCTGTTGCTGCCTCTACCATGATAGCTATGCCATATGGCCCATAGCCTTCTAAGGTGATTTCCTTATAATCTTCAGTGTTTTTATCGGAAGCCCTTTTTATTGCCCGTTCGATATTATCCTTAGGCATGTTTGCCGCTTTGGCATTCTGAATAACTGCACGTAAGCGAGAATTAGATTCAGGATCTGGTCCTCCTGACTTTACAGCCATGACGATATCTTTACCTATTCGGGTAAAGGTTTTTGCCATCGCAGCCCATCTTTTAAATTTTCTTGCTTTTCTGAACTCAAAGGCTCTTCCCATAAAATTTTATTGAACGTCTAATAAATCTACTTCGAAAATTAGTACTTGATTACCTGGAATGCTTCCTCTTCCAGCAGTACCATAACCTAAGAAAGACGGTATGAATAATTGTACACTACCACCTTCTCCTATTAATGGAATCCCTTGCCTCCAACCTTCTATAGTATTACCTAATACAAAAGTAGCTTCTGGATTAGCATCAAATACTTCTCCATCAGGGTAAAATCCATTATATGCACATGTGATTAAGCTGTTTAAACTTGGTGTTAAATTAGGGTCACCAGGCTCATCAATTATATAGTAAAATCCAGTTGAAGTTAACTGTGCTTGATCCAATAATCCATTTTCCTCTAGGTATTCTTCGATCTCTAATTGGTTTGCTTCAAGTATCTCAGCTGTTGATCTGCCGCATGAAACTAACGTAGTAACTAATATTAGGGCAAATAGGTAATTATAAATTTTCATTTTTAAAATTTTTGATACAAAATAAGTTTAAGTATTCCGTAAACGTAAAATTAAGAATTTTGTCCTCTTTTATCCATGAAATTTATCTGAAAAGTCTGGTATTTACTGTATTTGCTTTTATTAACTGTCTTGCAAAATTCGTATTATAAGGTGTTTCTTTTATTTTTTTTGGCTTACGCCCAAAGTTTAAAACACCTTTTGAATCAATACAATCTATTGCAAAACTATAGTTCTTTTCTTAATCGAGCAACTGGAATGTTTAGCTGTTCCCTATATTTGGCTATAGTTCTTCGCGCAATTCCGTAACCACTAGCATCTAATAGTTCCTTTAGTTTTTCGTCTGAATAAGGCTTTCTTTTATTCTCTCTAGCAATTATATCCGTCAAGATATTCTTTACTTCCAAAGTAGAAACCTCTTCTCCGTCCTGAGTTGTAATAGATTCCGAAAAGAAAGATTTTAGTTTTCTAGTTCCGAATTCAGTTTGAACAAATTTACTATTTGCTACACGCGAAACAGTAGAAATATCTAATCCTGTAATCTCTGCAATATCCTTTAAAATCATAGGTTTCAGTCTTCTATCATCTCCTGTCAAGAAGAAGTCATACTGAAATTGCATGATGGCATACATCGTAGAATAAAGTGTATGGTGTCTTTGCTTTATCGCATCGATAAACCATTTTGCAGAATCTATTTTTTGCTTGATAAACATGACAGCATCTTTCTGATTCTTATTAGGCTTAGCACCTTTCTGTGCATCGCGATAAGTTTTGATCATTTCTACATACTGATCGTTTATTTTAAGATCTGGAGCATTTCTGTTATTCAACGAAAGCTCTAATTCACCTTCTCTATTTTTAATGAAGAAATCTGGAACGATGTAATGCGTTCTTGAATTAGAAACTTCTGAAATAGAAAGTGCGGGTTTTGGGTTTAGCTTCAAGATTTCATCTATAGCTTCCTTTAATTCCGACTCACTTAAGAATAAGTTTTTCTTTAGTCGTTCGTAGTGTTTTTTTGTAAATTCTGAAAAGTGATTTTCAATAATTTTCTGAGCGAAAATGTATTTTTTCTCAGGAAAACCATCCATACTTTTAATTTTGAGATTCATCTGAATAGAAAGACATTCTTGTAAATCTCTTGAAGCAACACCTGGTGGGTCAAACTTCTGTATTTTTTTAAGTACACTTATTACGGTTTCTTTTTGTACTTCTATATTCTGTGAAAAAAGTAAATCATCAATGATTGCTTCAGGTTCTCTTCTTAAATATCCATCTTCATCAATTGATCCTACTAATTGCTCAGCAATTATTTCTTCTTCTTCTGTTTCAAGATTAAGCATTCCAACTTGCTTGTCGAGATAGTCATGAAAGCTATTTTCAACAACAGCTGGAGCTCTGTAATCATCATCAGAATGACTAAAAGAATCCTTTAGTTTATAACTCTGAGGATCTTCTTCTATATATTCATTGATATAATCGTCAAGTTCAAAAGCTTCTTCTTGTTGATCTTGATTTTCATCTAGGTCAATTACCTCTGAATAATCATCTCCCTCCTCAAGAGCGGGATTGCTCTCCAGTTCCTCCTTGATTCGCTCTTCAAGCGAAGTAGTTGGTATTTGAAGGAGTTTCATTAGCTGAATCTGCTGAGGAGACAGCTTCTGCAACATTTTTTGACTTAGACTCTGCTTTAACATCGGTTTAAGTTTTGAAGCATTTGCAAAAATATAACACTATATTCGTACTTGCCGTTCTAAAAAAATAGATCTTTTTGGGTTTATGTAGCTTTATATACTTTTGGAGCTACATTGCTTTTGGATAGAGCAAATATAAAATAAGATTAACACATTACGCATTTTTTTAATATGTTATTATAAAAAATATACGGATGACTTCAATTAATGAGAGAATTAATGCTTTGAAAAGCGTACTAAATGAAGCAGATTTAGATGCTTTTATCATTCCTTCTAGCGATGCTCACCAAAGCGAGTATGTAGGAGATTTTGCTAATACACGTCAGTGGATTAGTGGTTTTTCAGGATCTGCAGGAACTGTGATAATAACAAAAAACGATGCTGGTCTTTGGACAGACTCTAGATATTATCTACAAGCAGAAACGGAACTAAGTGATACTGAGATGAGTATGCATAAAATGGGTAATAAAGGCCAAGCTGCATGGATTGATTGGTTAAATGAAACATTTCCAGATGGTGCAAACATCGCTTTTGATGGAAATCTTTTCACCAAATCATTTTCTGATCAAATTGTAAAAAAATTAAATCCTAGTATTTCTTTGAACTCGTCTTTTAATCCTATTGATCAAATATGGAATGAGAGACCAGCTAGACCAAAAGATAAAATATACGAACACACCTTGGATTATGCCATCACTTCTCGTAGGAATAAAATTGATCAATTAAGAAAAGAATTTATTCCTCATGCAGACAAATATATTATATCAGCTTTGGATGATATTGCTTGGGTTTTTAACTTGAGAGGAAGAGATATAGAATTCAATCCAGTTTTTTATGCCTTTGGCTTAATAGGAAAAGATGAAGCTATTCTTTTCTGTGATCACGATAAAATTCCTGAAGGATTAGAAGGGACTTTAGAAACAGATGGCATCCAAATGAAGGATTATGACTTATTCATTCCTTATGTCAATAATTTATCTCCTTCTGAAAAAGTATTTCTTGATCCTTCTGATACAAGTGTTGGTTTGTATAGAGCCATTAATGCTGAAATAGTAGAAGGAACAAATATCATCCGTTCCATGAAAGGAGTAAAATCTGAAGGAGAACTAAAGCATGTCAGAAATGCTATGGAAAAAGATGGTGTTGCTTTACTCAGAATGTACAGATGGTTAGATAATGAACTAGACGAAAGAACCGTAACTGAAGCGGAACTCTCTGATAAAATCCAATACTTTCGCTCTTTAATGCCAGGGTATGTTGGTGAATCTTTTCCTCCTATTGTCGGATATGAATCTAATGGTGCCATCATACACTACAGGCCACATCCCGACACGGCAGCCGCCATAAAGAAAGATGGAATGTTGCTTATTGATAGTGGCGGACAATATCTGGATGGTACAACTGATATTACTAGAACAATCCACTTTGGGGCCCCGACCCCAGAACAAAAAACAGCCTACACTACCGTGCTAAAAGGTAAAATAGCGATAGATCAACTTATCTTCCCCAAAGGAACAAATGGCTATCAAATGGATATTCTTGCTCGTTCATCTATGTGGAAACACGGCTTGAATTATGGACATGGAACGGGTCATGGTGTAGGATATTTACTGAATGTACACGAAGGACCGCAAGGAATTGCACAAGTATATAATGTAAAGTCTAAACAGGCATTTCAAGTAGGAATGATTACTTCTAATGAACCTGGGTTTTATAAGTCTGGAGGTTTCGGAATTAGAATAGAAAATCTCATAGCGACAAAAGAACATAGTGAAACGGCATATGGGACATTCTATGGGTTCGAGACATTAACGCTCTTTCCTATTGCGACAAATCTGATAGATATGACTTTATTAACGAGAGATGAAGTTGCGTGGTTAAATGAATATCATAAGCTTGTGGAAAACAGACTTTCTCCGCATCTTAATGAGGATGAAAAAGCATGGTTAAAAGAGGCGTGTAAACCAATATAGTGAAATTCAGATAGGAATATTTTTTACAATGGAAGAAATGATTATCTTTGCCGCTCAATAATATTAGTATGGCACATAATACAAATTACGGTAAAAAAGGAGCATATTTTCTAGGATTTTTAGGCTTCGTATTATTAGTTGTTATTTTATTAATATGGGTATATTCTAAGAATTCAGAGTTCTTACCTATCCAATAATTCTATTTTACACAGGTAGGATTTACTCTTCTATTCATTTCTAAGTTATTAGTCTGAATTTAGGTCTTTTTTGATTTGACTTTAAGCAGATTATATGCCACGTTTGCTGAAAAGAAACAAAATATATGGATTTTTTAGACTTAATGAAAAGACGTTATACAACGAAAAAGTATAATCCATCACTTAAAATTTCTGTTGAAGATAAAGAAAAATTAAAGCAGATTCTTCGTCTTACTCCAGCTTCATTAAACAGCCAACCTTGGAAATTTACCTTTGTTTCAGAACGTTCTGTAAGAGAGAAGTTAGCTAAAGTTTCTATGCATAATGCTGAGCGAATAATGGAATGTGATACGCTCGTAGTGTTCAGTAGAATTGATAATATTGCCTATTTTGAAGAGCAAATAGAACGTGAATTACCGCAAAGGCAAAAGGATTATTATTATCAGATACTAAAGCCGATGCCAGAGGATGTGGTAAAACATTGGTTTAGTAGACAATTATACATATCACTTGGTGTTTTTCTAAGTGCATGCATGAGTATGGGTATTGATTCTACTGCAATGGAGGGTATAGAACCAAATGCATATAACGAAATTTTAGGCTTGGAAAATTTCTATACTGATTTTGCTGTTTGCATTGGCTATAGAGCAGAAGATGACCCTAACCAACTACACATAAAAGCTAAATCTCGCGTAGAGGTTGATAAAATCGTTCAAAGTATATAAGTTATGTCAAAGCGAGTTGCGGTCATCATTCCATTTTATAATGGACAAGCTTATATAAAGAAATGTGTTGATAGCTTGGAGATTGATCGTAAAGACGTGTGGTTAATTGATAATTCTGAAATACCTTTTAATAATAATTTAGGTGTTCATCATGTGGTGACACAAGGCAAAAGGCTTGGTTTTGGTAAAGCTGTAAATCTTGGTGTAAGTAAGCTACCAAAGGGAAAGTATTCCCATATTATCATCTTAAATCAGGATGCTTATTTTAAAGAAAATCATTTTGTTAACTTCGTTGAGAAACTTGTAGGAAATCAGGAGGATTTTTTGTGTCCTAAATTATATCAGGAAGATTTCCAAGAAATTATTCCTTTTGTGAAAGAGAGGTATTTTAGGAAGGGTGTCCCCAAAGGTGATACGTATATTTCGGATTATGTAGGTGTGCTTATTGCTTGTAGCTTGGAATTGTGGAATAAATTAAATGGTTTTGATGAGCGTTTTTTCATGTATTTTGAGGAAAATGATCTTTTTAAAAGGGCTATTAAAGATAAACCTATTTTGTTTTTACCAGATGTTCATGTTGCGCATAGGAATAAAGCTGATAAGATGGAGGAGGATTTATTAAAGGCGTTTTATAAGAGTGAGATTTTATTTGCGAAGAAGCATGAACCGAAGAGTAGGTATTTTTTTCTACGTTTCAAAAATCTGATGAGAAGAATAAAAAAAGCGTATTGAGGGTTGCTCAATACGCTTTAGAATATGTAGAAAAACGATCAAGTTAAAACTTGATATTACTTTTTATATTGTTTATTAGGTTTTCTGAGCAAGTACTTCTTTTAACTTTTGTCTTAAGTAAATTCCGAAATTCAGACTCTCTTTTTAAAAGTTGGCCAAATTCAGGGTTGGAACTGGCTTCGTTTTCAAATAAATTAGTTTCTTCTTTGTTGAGTGCATTGTCCAGGTAAAGGTCGATTTTCTTTCGAAAATCTTGCATTTGTTCTTGACTTCTCATAATTAAGTAAATTGTAATTCAGCTATTAAATTTTTAATAATTCATTTAACTTTCTCCGAATAAGTTAAACATATCAAGTTAGCTAAGCTCTTTATATTTATTCTTCTTCAGACTTGGGTTTCTTTCTATTTCCGCGAACGTCAGTATAGCCTTGGGATTTCGCGTAAATTTTTAATTTCTCTTTCAGAATATTTCGCGCTCTGAACAGTCTAGATCTTACTGTACCGATGGGAACATCTATAATTTTAGATATTTCTTCGTAAGTAAAACCTTCAACGTCACAAAGCAAAATCACAGTTCTAAAATCAATAGGTAAATTATTGATTTCTGTCGTTATTTCATCGCCCATTATATTCTGAAAGATCTCCTCCCTTAAGTCAAGATAGTTTGTTTTACTTTTCTCATCCGTATCGTGATATGAGATAATTTCTTCGAAATCTACCTTTGTAGGGCGCTTTACTTTCTTCCTATATTGGTTTATGTAAGCGTTTTTCAGTATCTTAAACAACCAAGCCTTCGCATTAGTTCCCTCTTGATACTTATCTATGAATCTATATGCTTTTAAATACGTCTCCTGGACAAGATCTTCCGAGTCGTCATCATCGAAAGTAAGGTGATAGGCAAAGGTTTTCAGCGCATCCATATGCGGTAAGAGCTCGGTCTCAAAGACATTAATTTCTTTTGCTGATTTTTCTTTAGACAAGTTCGTTTTTTTACAAATAAAAGAAAATAATAGCAAGACAACCTTTTAAAAGTGCAAAAATTACACCCTTCTTAAACGCATATTTTAACATATTTCATGTCTTTATGCGTATTATTAGATTAAACTACTTGACTTTCAGTCTAATTATATATTATGCTTTTATCCTATGATAACTTCTATAAATTCTGAGGGATCTAGATATTTTTCAGCAGTTTTTTGGAGTTCATCAGCATTTATATTCATAAAAACGTCGATTGTACGTGCTAAATCTTCCTCACTTTCATTGTTTAGGATTGCTGATTTAATTATTCTTATGGACTGGAATGGTCCATCTACTGCTGTGAGTAAATTACCTAAGAGATAGTTTCTGTTCATTTCAAGTTCTTCCTTGGAGATTTTTGTCGTCCTTAGCATCTCCATCTCTTTATAGATCTCTTTTATTGTAGCATCTAGATACTTTGGACTTACATCGGTGCTTACATAAAAATAGCCTTCATATAACATCGTATCTAAAGACGTAAATATATTATATGTATATCCCTTTTCTTCCCTAATGTTTTTCATTAATCGAGAGCCAAAATAACCTCCCAACACATTATTTAAAAAGGACATTTGGGCGTAAGCCTTATCCTTTCTATTCCCGAATTTCCTCGCTATTCTAATTGCAGATTGATGTTCTTGGGCAGAAGGAAAGTTATACCTTTTATCCGGAGAAAGATTCTTCTTATCATAGGAAATCTCAGCATTACCCTTATATTTCCATTGACCGAAAGCCTTGTTTATGGCTTGCTCTACTACATCATCATATTGACCACAAAGGAATAGATAGCATTCCTGCTCTTCCAACATATCTCTATGATAATCGTGTAGTAGTTCCTTAGTTATTCCTTTATAGCTACTTTCTGAAGAGTTATATCCATAGACTTCTTCTGAACCAAATAATTTCTCTGTAAGCTGACGATAAGCAATGATTTCATTTTTCGAATTATTCAATTCTAATTTCCTACAATGATTTTCTATACTTTTTTGAATTTCACTTTTCTTAAAAGCGGGTTCCAAGATTATTTCGCTAAACTTCTGAATCAATAAGGGAAAAAACTTGCTTAAGCTCATGATCGTGAAGGTGGTATAATCCAAAGATGACCTTGAATTATAAGAAGCTCCATACGTGTCAAAAAAAGAGGATAGACTCTCTGCATTATCATGTAAAGTTCCTTCTTTTATGACACTCGCGAAAATTTTACACAGCGACTTTGCCTTTTCTCTATGTCTACCACCTTTAAAAACAATGTCGAGTTTGACCAATTCTTGAGAGCCCTGTCTGATGTAGTAAACAGGCAAGCCGTTATCTAATGTGTAGCTTAAAAACCTTGGTAATGGAACGTTTTTTATAAGTTGGATAGGAGGACCATTTCGCCTCGTATAATTGTCGATTTTCACCCCTTTGAATTATGATTTTGCAAAGGTAAAGTATTAATCCCTATATTCCTCTATTAATTCCCATTCACCACGAAGAGCAAGTCTTGCTTGAATAGGCCAAGTCTCATAAGGATAATTGTTTTTATGATTCTTAAAAATTTTGGAAAGCTCTTTGATTTTGAGTTGGACCATTTCATCAAAAGTATGAACGCCTTTTGATTTAAGAATCTTAACAGATTCTTCATCCATTCCCACTAGATTAACTAAAGTCTTTTCAGAACTATTAAGATCAATAACAGGGTGATCTATAGTTTCTTTTGGTTTCTGCAAAAGTTCGTCAAAAATCTGTCTCTTCTTAAATTCTGGTTGATGACTAAAGATGTTTTTATCAGAAACCGATTTTTCTGCTTTTACTACATTTTCTTTAGGTAAAATCTCTTTTGCAACAATTATATTGTTATCTGTTAATTTCTTGATTTTACTAAGAACCTTATGAGAATGAGCAAATTTTTTGTTCTCCTCTTTTAAGGCTAATAATCTTTTCTTTTGCTTCTTAACTTCTTTTGCTAAGACTTTATTTTCTTTCAAAAAGTCCTTCTTCTTCCATTTACTTACCTTAGCTCTACTTTTTTGAATTTCAACTTGTAAAAGAGCATTTGATTCTTTTAGATGTTCATAATCTGGCGGAACTTCATATTGTTTTTCTAAAAGTTTCTGTTGTAATTCGGTTTCTTTTTCCTTAAGACTTTTGGAAGCGAGAGTAAGTTGAAAAAATTCATTTTGTAAATTTTCTAACTTGTCGGATGTTTTTGTGAGGTCTTCTTTAAGTTGATTAATTAGCTCGTACTGTTGACTATTAATCAACTTAAGTTGCTCTAGCGATTCGATTAACTCTTCATAAGCCTTATTTCCAAGAACTTTATGAAGAAAATATCCGAAGGGGATAGCCAAAAGCAAAATAATCAGTAGGATTAGAATCTCCGCAGTTTGCATTCCGCAAATATAGGTTTCACGATATAAAAAATGTAATTATTATGTGTTAAGGTAAATGAAATGGAAAAAATCCTACATTTGATTTGTACCTTTGAATTAATGGAATGATAAATTAATTTATGCGCTTAAGATTAAGTCAAAACATCTTTATATACGATGCAATAGGAGCTGCAATAACATCTCTGTTGGTCGTTTTTTTGGTAGGAAAATCGCCTAATTTTTTTGGGTTGGAACCCAAAGTTTGTATAATACTTGGCTTAATTGCTTTTGGGTTTAGTATATATTCTTTGATTAGCCATTTTCTGCCAAGGTCTTTTGCATTTCGCTTTAGGTTAGGCTTTATTGCAATTTCAAATTTTTTGTATTGTTTATTTACTTTTCTAATCGTTTTTGGTATGATAGAATTTTCTAGTACAAGAGAAGTGACTTTATGGGGTAAGTTGTATTTTATAGGAGAAATTATGATTGTTTTAATGCTTGTATTTGTGGAACTTAGAATGGTATTCCGTGCAAAAAATAATTCGTAAGACTATTGTTGACGGAGGTTTCAGAATTTAATAGCATTAAAAAATTTACTTTATAAACGAGAATGTCAAAAGCTACTTTTCATTCAATTTATAACCTAAATTCATTTCCTTTAATTTCTTGATAAACGAGAAATCAGCAAGTACTTGATTCGATTTACTTTTCAGTCTTAATCTCTGATTAGTTTCTATATCAAAAACAGTGATTCCAAGTGCATGTTTTCCCTTACTCTCTTCTACTGTTTCATTTAATCTATCTAGAAGGGTCTGGTCTAACTTTGAAATAGGTAAGTAAACCATTATGGAATGTGTTTTTTCTTCTCCTACCGTACTGAGTAATTGTAAATTCGAAAGAGAGAAATAGGCATTATCATTATTCCATGTTTTGAATACCCCTTCTAAGAAAAGTACTTCTCCTAAGTTTATTATGTGCTGATACTTATTATAGTCATCTCGTCTTAAAGAGAAATCAAATGATCCACCCATATCTTGTAATGTGAATCGTAAGTAATTGTCACCTCTTCTATTTGTTCCTCGAAATGCCTCTGATACAATACCAGCAGTTTTCATCGGTTTTCCGATAGGCTGTTGTTGGAAATGTGTTAAGCCAGCATTTGTAAAATTCCTTATCTCAAATTCATAATCGTCAAGTGGATGTCCACTAATGTATATTCCAGCGACCTCTTTCTCCATCCGCAATTTCTCCCTACTATTCCACACTTCATACTTTGGAAATTTAGGGATTTCTATAATCGAATCACTAATATCACCAAACAAGGAATTTACTGATTTTTCCTTCTGATCTTTATATTGATTTCCAAAACGAATCCCATGTTCTATTACAGTGTCGAAATTGCCAGAAGGTGCAAAATACATTGCTCTGTCTCCCGAATCAACATTATCGAAAGCTCCACCTTTGACCAGTGATTCAATACATTTTTTGTTTACAGCACGTAAATTCACTCGCTTCACTAGATCGTAAAATCCTTTAAAATTTCCACTTTCTTTACGAACATTTACTAACTCACTTACAGGCCCTTCTCCTACTCCTTTTAATGCAGATAAACCAAATCGAATATCTCCATTTTTATTCACATTAAATTTAATATTACTCTCATTAATGTCTGGTCCAAGTACCTGTATATCCATCCGTTTACATTCCCTCAGATATAGATTTATCTTATCCATATCATTCTTATTATGATTCAAAACGGATGCCATGAATTCTGCTGGATAATGTGCTTTTAGATAGGCTGTTTGAAAAGCGATAAAGGCATAACAAGTAGAATGAGATTTATTAAAGGCATACGAAGCAAAAGCTTCCCAATCCTTCCATATCTTTTCTATAATTTTATCATCTGTATGTCCATTGCTTGCACAACCCTCTTTGAAAACAGGCCACATCTCATCAATTAACTTCTTTTTCTTCTTACCCATGGCTTTTCTAAGCATATCCGCTTGACCTTTCGAAAAACCTGCGAGTTTCTGAGAGAGTAACATCACTTGCTCTTGATATACGGTAATACCATATGTCTCTTTTAAGTATTCTTCCATTTCTGGAAGATCATACGTTATTTTCGCTCTTCCGTGTTTTCTAGCCACGAAGTCATCAATATAGGCCATCGGTCCAGGTCTATATAAAGCATTCATCGCAATGACATCTTCGAATTTATTTGGTTGCAATGAACGAAGGTGTTTTTGCATTCCGGGTGACTCATATTGGAATATAGCTAATGTCCCACCTTCCTGAAATAATTCGTATGTTTTGGAATCTTCTAAGTCAACATTCTCTATATCAAAATCTATTCCTTTTGATTCTTTTATGTTTTCTAGCGCATCTTTAATAATAGTCAGCGTCTTTAATCCAAGGAAATCCATTTTTAATAAGCCAGAATCTTCAGCAACTGAGTTGTCAAATTGCGAGATAAGCATGTCTGAATCCTTTGCAACTGAGACGGGAACATATTTTGTAATATCTCCTGGGGTGATAATTACTCCACAAGCATGCACGCCAGTGTTTCTTATACTACCCTCTAATTTTCTAGCAAGACCAATCATCTCGCCGATATTATCTTTTCGCTTACTTAATTCTCTGAATTGAATTGCTTTGGTCTTGTCTTCATCGTTGAACTTATCCATCAACTTTTTGTCGACACCATCTTTTGCCAAAATCCCTTTCAGGGATGTCGCTAAATTAGTAGGTAATTTCTTCACTACATCATTAACCTCTGGAATAGGAATATTCATTACTCTACCTACATCACGAATACTAGTCTTCGCTTTCATCGCACCATAAGTAATGATCTGCGCTACTTGATTTTTACCGTATTTGTCGATAACATAATCAATAACTTTACTACGACCTTCATCATCAAAGTCAATATCAATATCGGGCATGGATACCCTTTCTGGATTCAAGAATCTCTCAAATAGTAAATCGTATTTGATAGGATCTATATTCGTAATTCCTAAACAATAAGCAACAGCACTTCCCGCAGCCGATCCCCGTCCTGGACCAACAGAAACATTCATGTCTCTTGCCGTAGTTGTAAAATCTTGTACAATAAGGAAATAACCTTCATATCCAGATTTTTCTATAACGGATAATTCGAAATCTAATCGCTCTTTTACTTTTTGCGTAATATCTCCATAACGCTTTTTAGCCCCTTCATAGGTAATATGCCTAAGGTAAGGCATTTGGGTTTTAAACCCTTCAGGTAAAGGATAATTCGGCAATAAAATATCTCTGTCAAGCTTTAACGTGTCAACCTTATCAACAATTTCTATTGTATTATCTAAAGCTTCTGGAACGTCGTGAAATATTTTTGCCATTTCACTCTTTGTCTTGAAATAGAAGTCAGAGGAAGGGAATTTAAATCTTCTTGTATCTTCTAGAAGCGAGCCAGTATTTATACAAAGCAAGATATCATGTGGAGCCCAGTCATCTTCATCGACATAATGAGAATCGTTAGTAGCTATTGTTTTTACATTGTGTTTTTTGGCTAAGGCCAAAAGTTTTTGATTGATATCTTCTTGCGACCTCCCTATTCCATCGATATTCTCTAAGCCCTTATGTCGTTGAAGTTCTATGTAATAATCTTCCCCAAAATGATCAAGCCACCACTTTAATTTTTTCTCCGCTTCTTCATCTCTTCCATGAAGCAGATGTTGCGGAACTTCAGCTCCGATACAACAGCTAGTTGCGATAATTCCCTCTGTGTATTGGGCTAATATTTCCTTGTCAATCCGCGGGAATTTACTGTAAAGACCTTCTATAAAACCTATGGAACAGAGTTTTGAAAGATTTTGATAACCGATCTCATTTTTTGCCAATAAGAGTTGATGGTATCGCTTATCCTTTTCGCCTTTTGACTTTTGAAAGCTCTTTTTATGTCTATCCTCTACTAGATAAAACTCACAACCTATTATTGGTTTTACGCCATTTTTTTCTGCTTCTCGAACGAACTTAAACGCACCAAACATATTACCATGATCGGTTAAAGCTACTGCTTTTTGGCCGTCACTTGCTGCTTTTTTCATCATAGCACCTATGTCCGAAGCACCGTCCAATAATGAAAATTGCGTATGGCAATGTAAATGCGAAAAATCTGGCATATAGAAGTTTTAAGATTAGGAACGGGGCCCAAAATTCAAGAGGTGCGAAGTTAAGAAAGCAATCCAATGATAAGGAACAAAATGCCTAATAATTTTGGGTTTAACCCAAAAATAATTAAAAAAGGTGTAAATATAATACAGCTTGAAACACCTATAAAATAAGGGATTTTAAAAATAATTTAAAAAAAGTCGGAAAAATTTGGAACGAAATGAGGTGCTCGTTACACTAATAAGAAAGCGTACGATATGTTAGTAAAAACTTTTGCGAGCGCAGTAACCGGTGTGGAAGCACATACCATTACTGTTGAGGTAAATGCTGGAGGAACGATAACTCCGAATAAATCCTATTATCATTTAGTTGGGCTGCCAGATAATGCGGTGAAAGAGGGGTTTCAAAGAATAGAAACAGGTATAAAAAATAATGAATTTAGGATGCCGCGTATGAAATTAGTTGTGAATCTTGCGCCAGCAGATATAAAAAAGGAAGGTTCTTCTTATGATTTACCTATTGCCCTTGGGATTCTCGCAGCATCAGGACAATTGCCTGCTTCTGCTGTTCCTAAACTGAAGGAATATGTAATTTTAGGTGAACTTTCTCTTGATGGATCATTGCGTCCCATAAAAGGTGCCTTACCTATTGCAATTAAGGCAAGGAAAGAAGGATTCAAAGGTGTTATTCTTCCTGCACAAAATGCTAGAGAGGCTGCAATTGTTAACAACTTGGATGTTTATGGAATTCCTACATTGAGTGATGCGGTCAAGTTTTTTGATGGGTCATTAAAAATAGAACCTACTTTCGTTGATACACGAAATATTTTCAAACATTCTTCTAGGAAATTTGATGTTGACTTTAGCGATGTAAAAGGACAACAAAATATAAAAAGAGCATTGGAGCTTGCAGCAGCAGGTGGACATAATGTAATATTGATAGGACCTCCTGGAGCTGGTAAAACGATGTTGGCGCGGAGACTTCCTACAATTTTGCCACCTCTTAACTTAAAAGAAGCCCTTGAAACAACAAAGATTCATTCGGTTGCAGGTCTTTTAAAAGAGAATGATGCATTAGTTCCTCACCGCCCTTTTCGTTCACCGCATCATACAATAAGTGATGTTGCATTAGTAGGAGGAGGGAGCAATCCTAATCCAGGAGAAATTTCATTGGCTCATAATGGAGTTTTGTTTTTAGATGAGTTACCAGAGTTTAAAAGATCTGTTTTAGAGGTCTTACGTCAACCTATGGAAGAGAGAAAAGTAACAATTTCAAGAGCTCGATTAACTGTGGATTATCCGGCGGGATTTATGCTTATTTCTTCCATGAATCCATGTCCATGTGGTTATCATAATCATCCTGAAAAAGATTGTTTATGTCCTCCTGGAACAGTTAAAAAATACTTGAATAAAATTTCTGGGCCTTTGTTAGATCGTATCGATTTACATGTGGAAGTAACTCCTGTATCAGTTGATGAAATTAATGACCCTAATTCTACTTCTGAGAAAAGTGAACAGATTATGGAACGTGTAATTCATGCTAGAATGATTCAAGAAGAACGCTTTAAAGATTTGGAAAACATTTATTACAATGCCCAGATGCCTTCAGCTATGGTTAAAAAAGTTTGTGGACTAGATCCTGATGGAAGAGATTTGTTGAAATTGTCAATGGAAAAGTTGCAGTTATCAGCAAGAGCTTATGATCGTATTTTGAAAGTGTCAAGAACAATTGCAGATCTGGATGGGAAAAATGAAATTTCTATTGAACATCTTAGTGAGGCAATTCACTACAGAAGCTTGGATAGAGATGACTGGGCAGGATAAAGTTGTATATAAAAAACTACAGTAAATCGAATAAATGCCTAGTTTAGAGGAGATAATACTATTTTTATAGCATATGAATATAAGGGAAAATATAAGGATTGCTTTGAGATCGATTCGTGCGAATTGGTTAAGGTCGCTTTTAACTCTTAGTATTATTGCTTTAGGCTTGATGAGTTTAGTAGGAATATTAACTGCAATAGACGGATTATTGCAATCAATAAGTAATAGTTTTAATCGAATAGGAGCAAGTTCTTTTACCGTAGAAAGGTCGTATCAAGATATTCAAAGTAGGAGTAATGGAAGGAGAAGAGTTCAAGGTGATGTCATAAGTTTTCGTGATGCAATGAATTTCAAAAATGAATATCAATATGTCGGAAGTAAAGTTTCTGTTGACCTTTATGCGGGAGGAGGAAAAGTAGCAAAGTACAATAAGATAGAAACTAGCCCTAATTTAAAGTTGATAGGTGTTGATGAAAACTACTTAGACGTAAGTTCTTTTGAGTTAGAAGCAGGAAGGAATTTTACCCCAAACGAAATAAATAATGGTGTAAATAAAATAATAATTGGTCCTGGAGTTGCAGAAAAACTTTTTGGTGAGAACATGTCAAAATCACTGGATAAAGTCATTACTTATGATGATAATAAATATCGAGTAATAGGAGTAACAAAATCAAAGGGATCTACTTTTGGTGATTCAAATGATAGAAGAGCAATGATTCCTATTGGCAAAGCAAGAGAATTGTATGGATCGAAAAGAAGTAATTATAATATTACAACTTCTATTACGGTTCAGAATCAATTCGATAATGCGATATCAACAGCTATTGGTGTCATGAGAGGTATCAGAGGATTAAAACCAACTGAAGAAAATGATTTTCAAGTGAACAAGAGTTCTTCATTGTTAAACGAGATAAAAGATATTACAAAAACACTTCGTCTTGCAACCATAGCAATAGGCTTAATGACGTTGGTCGGTGCGGCTATAGGATTGATGAATATCATGTTAGTTTCTGTTACAGAAAGAACAAAAGAAATTGGTGTTTCTAAGGCTTTAGGTGCATCAAAAAGAAATATCCTCGTTCAGTTTTTAACTGAAGCAATTACGATTACTTTGTTAGGAGGAATTGTAGGTATTATATTAGGATTAATAATAGGAAATGTTGTCACATTTATTATTGGTCAATCATTTATATTTCCTTTCGCCTGGGTAGCTCTTGGCTTGTTTATTTGCATTTTCACGGGAGTACTCTCCGGATTGTATCCTGCACTGAAAGCAGCGAGTTTAGATCCTATAGAGGCGCTTAGGTATGAGTAATTAAGATTAAAGTTTATGAAAAAGTTTATACTTCTATCGATATGTTGTTTTTCCTTTCTTTTGGTTTCTGCTCAAAAAATAAAGAGTGCTAAAGGATATTCCGATCAAATTGGCACCACAGTTTCTATGATGGAAGATCTAAAAAGTAGAATTTATAGAAGTGTTTCAAATTTATCTGTAGAAGAAACAGACTTCCTTTTGGATGAAGAGGCAAATAGAATTGGAGCAATGATTTTACACCTTGCAGCTGTAGAGAAATATTATCAAGTATATACTTTTGAAAACAGAGGATTTACAAAAGAAGAAAATATAATGTGGGGAGCTGCAATGGATTTAGATGACAAAGGAAGAGAAGAACTAGTTGACAAACCAATTACTTATTACTTGGGTATCTGGGATGAAGTAAGGGAAGAATCTCTAAGATTACTAAAAACAAAAGATGATAAATGGTTTGCTAAGAATGTAAAAGGATCTAGTATGAATAATCATTGGGCATGGTATCATGTTATGGAGCATCAAGCTAATCACATGGGTCAGATCAGGATGATTCTAAAGAGAATGAAATAAACCAATGATTTGATATATTTATAAGTCCTTATTCTAGAAATCCTGAAGAATCTCAAACAAATCATCTAATTCGTCAAATGATTTAAAGCCAACTTTTTCTTCCGGACTGCCATGAACCATAATTCCTTTGAATGAAGAACTTAACAAACCCTGCTCCGAAACCTCTTGATTTACCACTTCATAATATAAATCAAGAGCACCCTTCTCCGTCAACCAGTCTTCCCACTCTCCTATTAACTTCTCCGACTTCAATACTCCTTTCTCCGAAATATTAAATTCCACATAATCACTTAACTCTTCTTCCTCTATTCCATAAATCACATCCACATCATAACTCGCTAATTTACCTCGTTCACTATATGGAATATATAATCCCGTACAATTCAAATCTACAAGATACTTCTCCGGATTAAGCCCTATCTCTTCTGTATACTCCAGGTAAAATTGTGGTCCTTCTACCCAACTCTGCATCGTTCCTATCTCCTGCGGACTAAGATAAAAGTTTGACTTTGGATCAATTGAAAATATAAAAAAATCAACCATCCATCCAGCAAAATACCGAGCATCTGTCAAATTTCCAATTGAATGAGCAATGACACTTTTCTTAAGCATAACTCTGTATTTTTAATTTATTTATCACTGGATTCGCATACATTAATAAAAAATTCTTTACTAATTCTGCATCCTTTATATCAATACTCTTTGCCATTCTTTTTATAAAAATCTTAACAGCATCTTCAGTGTAATGAGCCTTTGAAGCTTCGGTATTATTTAGAATATCAAAAGCAATATAATTCGTCTCATGCAATTGATAGTTGATTTGAATTTGTTCTGTTACCTTTTGGGCGAAAGCCTTAATTGTCAAATTAACAGACAAATCTTTTTCCTTTAATTCATCTAAGTAATCATCTAAATTTGTACCACAAACAAGATGAATGTCTTTTTTATATCCTAATACGCCCTTCAAAATATTATTAAAATCTTCATTCTTTGTTTTCTTATATTTTACGCCATTTAATGCTGCTAATACTGCCGGCATTTTCATATAATCTGTAGGATCATACTCATATGAAATACTTAATGGTATTATGTTCAATGTTTTGAAATAATCACATAAATGCATTTCTTTTGGCTTATTCAAAGACAACATTTTAAGTATCCCTGGATTAGTTTGATCATTGCCATCTTTTGTACGACCTTCCTTTTGCGCTAACCAGATGGAATTTCCATTCTTCATCAAATGAGGAATATATGCTGATAATTCTTTAGACTTTATTAGCATATCTCTTGGTGACAATGACCTATGAACCAAGAAATTTCTATTTATCTTCGAAAACTTGTGTAAAAATGGAGTTCCAACAAGATTGTCGCCTATCGCAGAAGCCGTCATCCGTAATTTATTTTCTAATAAAACAAGATTAGTGATGCTGGTGTCTAGTACAATGTCTCTATGATTAGAAATATATAAATAGGAGGTGGTTTGATCTAATTGCTCAAACCCAAAAGAACCTAGTTCATTTGCGGTTTCTTTAATTACCCTTGATAATGCAGGATAGATAACTTTACTGTGAAAGTCATAAATAGAATGAATTTCCTTTATCTTATCATTGTAAAAATTAATATCTTTTCCTGGAAAAGCATAATCAAACAATGCTTTCATCATAGAGTGATTAATAAGATCAGTTAAAGCAGAATTAACTTCTTGATCGTGATATGGTCGAATGGTATCAAAATTCATAATAAGACCGCAAAATTAGTTTTTCATTAGAATATATTATACCTAACTGATAAATTTAATCAAAAACCCTATCGCGAATTTTTTCCATTTCAAGGGAAAGAAGTGGATGCCTTTGAACATTTACTATACATTCATTAATTCTATCCATGTATGTATCTTCCATTAGAGCATCCCGAATATAAAGACAAGCTTTTTCATAAGTTTCAAAGATGATATTACGAATAGGATCGGTTATTATCCAATGCGCCTTTACATATTTAGTTGCGCATTCCACATTAAATAAAAAGACTTCGCCTAATTCATACGTAAAGCTTTTCTGTCTTTCTAGATTTCTTAAAATAGCTCTGATTTTACTAATTCTGGGCTTCCTTGGCCTTCTTAGTGACCTGGTCACATACTTTGACTCAATGTCCTTTTTAATATTATTGTATATGCGTTGTCTATCTTTTTCAGAGCCAAGCTCCATAATATAAAACTGTTTTACATCAGGAGAAAAAGCATACAAATTTTCTAATTCATGTTTTAATTCCTCTTCATTAAGGGACTGAATATATTTTATGAAAGTTGATTTCTGCATATGGAGAGAATAAAAAAAGGAGAATTGAAACATCAATTCTCCCTATAAATCGTTTTCTTAAAGAATGGTTTATTTTGCTAAAAGATTTCTGATTTCAGTCAGTAATTCTTCTTGTGTAGGTCCTGCTGGTGCTTCTTCTACTGGTTTTTTAGTCTTGTTATAAGCTCTTACAAATAAGAACATTACAAACCCAACTATAAGTAAACTTACAATTGTGTCAAACCATGCACCATATTGAACTGCAGTTACTCCTGCTGCTGCTGCTGCTTCAACTGTATCATAAACAGTATCACCTGGTGTCCAAAATCTGTCTGAAAAACTTTTTCCCCCAGTTACTAAACCAATTAATGGCATAGCAATTAAAGATACAAAGCCGTTAATAACAGCACCAAGAGCGCCAGCCATGATTACAGCAACCGCAAATTCAATGACATTTCCTGTCATTATAAATTCCTTAAATTCTTTAAGCATAATTTTTACATTTTGATTTAAAACATTAATAATATAAAGATATATCCAAATTACAAAAGGATTATATCAACTTTTTAGTTCGATAAACGAAATGATTTTATCGATAAATCTTATTTTTTATGCTTTTTTAGGTATTTAGACCTAATTTTTATGCTTTAATTATGACAACATTGTAGTGGAATCAGTAGGTTTTTTTACACTAATGAGTAAATTTTCGTCGTTTATGATATGTTTTCCTTTCAAGAAAACTAAATATTACTTTTAAAAGCTAATTTTGTGCTTTATTAAAGAAAACTTATGAGAAAATATATTTTATTTTTTGTCTTACTAACTTCTTGTTCATGGGCTTTCGCCCAAAACGATGACCCTGTTTTGTTTACTGTTGAAGGTAATCCCGTTCATGTTTCAGAATTCGATTACATTTATTCAAAAAACACGGGCAAAAACACTGATTATAGCCTTAAGAGCCTAGAAGAATACCTGGACCTTTATGTAAAATTCAAATTGAAAGTTCAAAAAGCAAAAGAAATACAGCTTGATACAGTTCCTAGCCTAATGAAGGAACTAGAAGGATATAGAAAGCAATTGGCAAAATCTTATCTTACAGATAAAGAAGTAACGGATCGATTGGTTAAGGAAGTTTATGACAGATCAGCTAATGATATTAAATTATCTCATATCTTGATTTCTTTAAAAGAGAATGCAAGTGAAGAACAAGAGACTAAAGCAAGGCTGAAAATAGATAATGTTTATTCTAAACTTAAAGAAGGAATGTCTTTCAATGAAGCTGTAAAAGAATTTTCTGAGGATAAAATTTCTAAGGAAACTAACGGTGCTCTGCCTTTCTTAAATGCAATGTTTCCAGCTGGATTTTACGAATTGGAAAATGCAGGCTATGCTCTTCAGAAAGGTGAATTTTCAGAACCTGTTCGTTCTAAACTTGGATTTCATATTGTTAGACTTGATGAAGTTAGACAAGCAAGAGGAGAGATGGAAATTGCTCATATTTTGATAAGGAAGGAAAAAATAAGACAAAAGAAATCAGATGGAGATGTCAGAATTATGGAGATTTATGAAAAAATCAAAAATGGAGAAGATTTTTCTACCTTAGCTAAAGAATATAGCGAAGATGCTACCTCTTCACGAAGTGAAGGTTACCTCGGTTATTTTGGGATTAATAAATATGAGAAAGCATTCGAAGATGCGGCATTTGGTTTAACAGAAGATGGACAGATAACAGAACCAATAGAAACATCTGTTGGTTGGCATATAATCAAAAGAATATCTAAAAAAGAGCGTGCTTCTTTCGAAGATTCTAATAAAAGATTAAAAGCCAAAGTTATAAGAGACTCCAGACATGATCTAGCTAAAAAAACACTTATTGATAGAATCAAAAAAGAATCGAAATTCTCCGAGAATAGTAAACTTTTAGATGATTTTACTAAGTCTTTGGACAAGTCATTCTTTTCTTATAAATGGAAACCTGAAGCAAAGAATAAGGAAACTTTGTTGACTTTTGGAAATAGAGAAATAGGGCTTAATGAGTTTGTTGATTATGCTAAAAGTAATACCCGAGCAAGACTTAGAATGGATGAAATGGAATTGGATGAAGCTGTTCAGACGATGTATGAAACATATGTGGAAGAGCAAGCTATTGATTATGAAGAAAAGCAACTCGTTAATAAATACCCTGATTTCAAAGCAATCATGAGAGAATATGAAGAAGGTATCCTTCTTTTTGAAGTAACAAAAATGAATGTTTGGGATAAAGCATCACAGGATTCTGTAGGGCTTGAAAAATTCTTTCAAACAAATACATATAAGTATCAGTGGAAAGAAAGAGCAAAAACACAAACTTTTAAAATTAATACTATTGATGAGGCACTGATTGCTAAATTCATGAAAAAAGCTAAAAAGAAATCTCCAGAATGGCTTAAAAATAAATTTGGAGAAGATTTCTTTACCATAGAAGAGAATGTTTATGAACGAGGTAGTAGAGATGTTTCAGGTATCAAATTTGAAGAAAGAGCACTTTCTATTCATGAAATAAATGAAAAGAAATCCAGTACTACATTTAAGAGAATTGCTGAAATTATTCCTGCTGCACCTAAATCTTTGGGAGAGGCAAGAGGATATATTGAAGCAGATTATCAAGATCTTTTAGAGAAGAACTGGGTTAATAAACTTAAGTCCGTTTACGATGTAAAAGTTAATGATGACGTTTTAAAATCTCTCGTTAAAAGCTAATGAGTTTATTAAAACATATCAGCTTGTCAGTACTTATTTGTTTTTTCATGATTTCTTGCGAAAAGCAAGGATCGGAAGAAGATAAATTATTAGCTAAAGTATATAATACATCATTGTACGAGTCTGATATTGAAAACGTTATCAATAAGAATTCTAAAGGATTTAGTCAAAAAGAATATATTGATTCTTGGATAAGAAATGAACTTATCATTAATAGTTCAAAATTATCAAAAGAAGATATTAAAGAGATTGATTATCTAGGCGAATCATATAAAAAAACACTAGCTGTACAGAAACAGAAGGAAAGATATCTGAAAAAGAATCTTAGTCAGGAAATTGATTCTATTCAACTTTTGGAGGCTTATGAACAGCTAAAAAATAATTACAAGCTTAAAAAAAATATTTTTAAACATCATCTAGTCATCATACACAAAGAACATCCTAATATCTTAGATATAAATAATTATTTTAAAAAGAGAGATTTTGATGATTTTTATGATGCATTGGATGAAGAAATAGAATATCAAAATATAGATTCTACTATATGGGTTAATTGGTTTGATTTAAGTTTAAAATTACCTCTTGAACAGATGAAAGAAGATGACTTGGAAGCTAATTTGAATAGAAAATTAGAAAACAGCGATTTTGTTTTTTTTATAAGAATATTTGATTATTTGGACAAAAATGAAATTGCGCCGTTATCATATATGGAAGATTTTCTGAAAAATGCGATAATTGAAAGACGAAAGGTTGATTTAATTGAAGAATTTAGTAATAAATTGTATAATTCTGCATTAAATAATAATAAGCTAATCATTAATTAAGATGAATATGTATAAAGAAATTAGTCTATCATTACTGATTGTATGTTGTTTTTCTTTTGGGCTTAAAGCCCAAAAATTGGTAGATAAAGTAATTGCACAGGTAGGAAGTGAATATATACTGCTGAGCGATGTTGAAAAGCAATTTTCTTATCTACAAGAAACAGAAGGCATTCTTGATGAACAAGAAAGATGCTCCATACTAGAAGGTTTGATGGCACAAAAAATAATGGTTGATCAAGCTAAGCTTGATAGTATTTTGGTTCTTGATTCTGAAGTTGAACAACAACTTGATTTTAGAATTGAATCTATACTAAGGCAAATGAATGGAGATCTAGAATTTTTTGAAGAATACTATGGACAAACAGTTCCAGAAGTAAAAGAATGGATGAGAGTCGATATGCAGGAAATGCTTCTTGCAGAGCGAATGAGAGGGTCTTTATTTCAGGGAATTAATATAACACCTAGTGAAACTAGAGCCTTTTTCAACGATATCCCTGCGGATTCACTACCTTATTTTAATGCTGAAGTAGAAGTAGCAGAAATTGTTTTGGTCCCGCAGGTTAATGAAGTAGAGAAGAATAAAGCTTTTGAAGAATCAATGGCCGTGTATAAAGAACTAACAGAAAATGAAGGTGATTTTGCTGCTTTGGCTAAAAAGTTTAGTGATGATCCTGGTTCTAAAAGAATAGGTGGTGACTTAGGGTGGCAGTCTCGTGGTACATTTGTTCCTGAATTTGATGCTGTTGCTTATACGCTCAAAAAAGGAGAATTAAGTGAGCCTTTCGAATCACCATTTGGTTATCATATTGTAGAATTACTTGATAGAAGAGGAAATTCTGTTCACACTAGACACATCTTGTTTAAACCAGAATTGACTTTTGATGATATTCAGAAATCGAAAGAAGAACTAGCGAGAATAAGAGAAGAAATCGCTCTTGACAGCATTACTTTTCAAGATGCTATCAAAAAATATTCTTCTAAAGATGAAGAAAGTTACAATAACAATGGTCGATTAACTAATCCAAAAGATGGTACTACTTTCTTTGAAACAGCTGATCTTCCTCCAGACATTTATTTTGAAATTGAAGGAATTGATATTGGTGGTGTTACTGAACCTATAGAATATCAGTCGCCAAGAGGAGAAACTCAATTTCGAATCATAAAATTGCTTTCTAGAACTAGACCGCATAGAGCGAATTTAGATCAAGATTATGCAAAGATTCAGTTTTATGCGAAGGAGAATAAAAAGAACGAATATTTTGGAAAATGGGTACAAGAAAAAGCATCAAAGAAATACGTTCAACTTGATCAAAGATTTCAAACTTGTCCTAATTTAGCTACTTGGGGAAAAGACAATCAAACTGCGAGTAATTAATACAAGTTATTAAAAATAAAAAAGCCTTTATTCATCGAATGAATAAAGGCTTTTTTATTTTTAATATATGGAAACATGAATTATACCATTTCAAATTAAAAATAGGTGAGTTCGACTTATAAAATAGAGGAATAACCTTAGATGCTTTGATATTTTCTAAGGAAGAAATCACATATTTTAAGAAGAATTTATCGACTATTTAGATATTAAATGGTATTATTTATCTCCACCTATATATTCTAATTCTATCTGTCTCTTTTCTAAATCTGCTGAAGTTATCTTCACATTAACTTTATCTCCCATTTTGAATACTTGACCAGTTCTCTTTCCTACAGCAGATAATCTTCCATTTAAATCAAATCTGTCATTCAATTGGTCAAATCCTACCATTCCTTCAACTAATGAATTTTCAAGAGTTATAAACAAGCCTCTATCGATCATTCCACTTACATATGCTGTATACTCCTGACCTATGTGATCTGAAGCCCATTCTACTTGCTTATATTTTATGGACTCTCTTTCTGCAGTCGTAGCTTTCCTTTCTTGCATTGAAATATGCTTACACTGAGCTTCAAGCTTATCTTTGTCTCTTCTATTTGTTCCTTCTAGATTTGCTTCTAATATTCTATGTACTAGAACATCAGCATATCTTCTTATCGGAGAAGTAAAATGAGCATAATGCTCAAAACCTAACCCATAATGACCTATATTATCACTGCTATATTCTGCTTTTGCCATCGTCCTAATTGCTAAAGGCTCTAGAATTTTTAAAGGATCATTTTCTTCAGCCTGTTTAGCTAAGTCGTTAAATGAATTTGCTATTTGTTCTGGAGTATCAAGTTTCATTTCTATACCCATTTCCTTAGCAAATGCAGCAAAGTCAGCTAATTTTTCAGGATTAGGTTCATCATGTATTCTATAAACAAATGGAATTTCTTTCCCCTTACTTTTTTTATCTATAAATATAGCAACCTCCTTATTAGCAAGTAACATAAAGTCTTCTACCAACTGATGAGCATCAAAGGATTCTTTTACATATACCTCTATCGGTTTTCCATTTTCATCTAGCTTAAATCGTAACTCTTCACTTTGAAAAGCTATAGAACCATTCTTGAATCTTCCGCTTCTTAGATGCTTAGAAACTTTATCTAAAAACTGAATCTCTTTCGCAAAATCCCCTTTCCCGCTTAGTATCCTTTCTTGAGCTTCTTCATATGTAAATCTTCTATCACTATGAATGATCGTCCTACCAAACCATCTGTCCTTAAGCTTCATCTCTTTTGTAAAGGTAAATACAGCACTAAAACAAAATTTATCTTCTTTCGGATTAAGTGAACATAGATCATTTGATAACATCTCAGGCAACATAGGTGCTACTCTATCCACTAAATATACTGAAGTAGCACGATCATATGCTTCTTCATCTAATATTGTTCCTTGTTTTAAATAATGTGTAACATCCGCAATATGTACCCCAATTTCAAAATCTCCCTTCTCTAATTCTTTATACGAAATCGCATCATCAAAATCTTTTGCCGTTGCAGGATCTATTGTTATTGTAAAAACATTACGAAAGTCTCTTCTTTCAGCTAAAGCCTGCTCATCAATAACCATCTCTAACTTTTTAGCCTCTTCCTCTATCTCTTTTGGAAATTCTTGGGCGAAGCCATTATTATAGAGTATTTCAGTCATGACCACATCATTATTCATGCCAGATCCTAAATCAACTAGATTCTTACCCCTATAAAAACGCTTCGTGTCATCTCTTCCCCACGAGCTTATATCTACTTTAACAGTATTCCCTTGATCGATCTCTTCAACTTCATCTAACTTAACATCAACTTGAAAACTTATCCCTTTATGACTTACTTCCACAAAAGACTCATTTGGAAACTTATATAATTTTCCTATAAATTTCGATTGGCCTCTTTCCACTATTTCTACCACTTTCCCTGAAGCTTTATGTTTCCCAGTCTTAAGATTTGCTATAATTTTAACGGTATCACCATCTAAAGCTCCTCTTAAATTCTTACTAGATACAAAAACATCTTCTTTTACATCAGGTATCATAATATACGCAGAACCTGATCTCGTCATGTCTACCTTTCCAATCAACATTTTCTTCATGCCTTTTCCATTCCCTATTCCTTGCTCGAAATCTCCCTCATAGGCTCTGTTTAGCTTATATCTCCCTTCACTGACAGATACAATTTTCTTTTGCTTAGATAGTTTTTCAAGTGCAAAATCAACAGAATCTCTGTTGTTTATTAGTTTAAGTTTCCTTATTAATTGCTTCGAATTATATCGCTTTTTGGGGTTTATAAAAAATTGCTTTAATAATTTACGCTCAAGTTCTTGAGGTCTTAGTTTTTTTCTTTGTTTATTTTTTCTTCTACTCATTTCTTTTCTTCATTTAAGGAGAAAATAATTTCTCCTGTTCCTAGTAATTCAAGTGTATATGATTTACTATCTTTTATTAATTCTCCTGTTTCTACAGGTTGTTGTCCTACGACAGTGTGAATTATCCAGTCTTCATCAATGGTACTCACAGTGCGAACTATTGTTTCTTGATTTGTTATGGTTGCAGAAATTACCTTTCCATCTATAATTGACCCATCATTAGAGAATGTAACTAATTTGTATTCATAATTTAATAAGGAAGCTTTCCAGTATACAACAGCATGAAAAGTTCCTGTATCTTTTAGTCTAAAACAAGGTAAATACTCCGTAAATTCATCAGTCTCTGCCTCTATAGGCACTATGAATTTTGCTATCGCTTCGCCTGGAAAAGGTTTGTTTAGTCTACTAAAATCAAGAGAACTTTCTTCCGTTACGGTAACTGGAAGATCAACTTCTGGAAAAAATTCAATGAATTGACTGAATTTTATATTTCTTTCTTTTTTCAAAAATCTTTTTTTCGCAAAGATAGAGCTAATGAACAGAGTTTTTCCTCATTGACTTGATGAATTCTATCTACTTAAGCCTCTAAGTGTGTTCATTTTTTTCATCATGGGATTAATCAAGTACTTTTTCTGCTTCCTCCAGATTAATAATAAAATCCCAGCCTATACTATTTAATGTAACAGTTAACATATCAATTAGTTCCTGTTCCTGTTCTTTCGCCTTTTCTATCAATCCACTATTTGTTGCTATTTCTTCTATATCTTTTTTCGCTTTCTTCTGAATGGCAGTGTAATCTTCCTTTGTAAAAGAAACAAATAATCCTTCTGATATATCATAATATTCTACATCATCATCTAAACTTAATATTTCTGGCTCTGGAAATTTATCGATAATAATAGATCTATTCTTTTCGTCCATTACAAAATCCATTTTCTCTAAGTCATAGCCCACTAATACCTTAGCATTTACTCGGATTAATGTTTTCTTTCTTAAAGGACTTATATTATAAGCATAATATTCTTCATGCTTGCTTAATTCTGAGTACTCACCCTCTAAAGTAACCAGCTTTAGTACTTTTTCTATTTTCTCTAAAACAATCGTAGAGCTCTCTACTACATGACTTCTAGGAATCTTTATTTGGGTGAAATATATATAAACAAGAGTTCCTAACAAACCTATACTTAGTAGTATGATTAATATGTTTTTGAATGACTTCATCTATCCACCTAAATTATATTTTAAACCAGAATGGGATTTTAATATTGCTTGTATACTACCTACACGTATAGGAGATTCTATTATTAATGGCACTTTATTTTCATCATCTGAAACCCAAACTTCCATTTTTGCTTCATTCGTAAATACCACTCCAGCTACAAGTTGTGGAGAAATTTTAACTGAATTAACTTGGCCTATTCCTTTGATCTTTTTTCTCTCTCGTCCTTCATATGTGATTTCTATAGGGTATACTTGATCATCAATAAACATATTAAGAGGAAAGTGTTCTACTTGTTCTAACTCTGAAAAGTTCAGATTTCTAAGTAAATAAACCGAAGACAGAATATCTTGCATGCAATTTTCAATGGGAAATATTTCTGCCTTAACATCATCTTTGTGTTTTCCTGAATATGAAATGACTTCGCTATTTTTTTGGTCGAATTCTAATTTGTTATAAAAGCGATACCCTCCTTCTTCTATATTCCTTTCAAATTCAACAGGAAGCATGCTTTTCTTATCTATGACTGTTTTATAGAAATCATTAACCCTAAAAAACACTTCATATGATTTATAGGTTTTGCCTATAGCCTCTACTATATAGTGGTCCTCTGTCTCTTTTAGATTAAACGAAACCTCTCCAGCACTAAACCAAACAAAATTCCAGTTATAGTAGATTTTGTAAACTACATTCTCTCCATTTTTAAAAGACTCATTCTCTACACCACATGGATCAATTTGATCAACATTAAATGAGCTACTAATAAATAAGATTAGTATTAAAA
>CAZSKA010000002.1:0-51001 GCA_964607315.1 uncultured Saprospiraceae bacterium
GTTAAAAAGGATTAAAAATGTATGGTATTGTAAATAAGGCTATTAAAAATTTAGTTACAACTAATTTTGGACAAGAAGTCTGGGAAAAGGTTCTGGAAAAGAGTGGAGTAGAGGTTGATTTCTTCATTAGTAACGAACCATACGATGATGCGATTACCTATAAATTAGCAACTGCTATTTCTGAAGAATTAGACATGCCTTTGTCAGATGTTCTTTATACGCTAGGAGAATGGTGGGTGTTGAAAACAGGAAAAGAAAGATATGGGGGATTAATGGAATCCGGAGGTGCAAATTTAAAGGAATTTCTTGTTCATTTACCTGGCTTTCACAATAGAGTAATGATGATTTATCCTAATCTAACTCCTCCTGAATTCAAGGTGAGTGATATTACGGAAAATAGTATTAATGTCCACTACCATTCTACAAGAGAAGGCTTAAAAGATTTTACTAGAGGAATATTGAATGGTCTTGGTAAAATGTATAATACTGAAGTAGAAGTAAAAGAGGTACAGTCGAGAGATGAAGGAGCAACACATGAAATATATAATGTAAGTTGGGAATAAAATGAAGAAATATAATTTAGATATATCTTTTGCTCAAATTAATAGAGTTTTTCCGTTCCATATTATTATTGATTCTTCTTCTAATATAATTTCCTTAGGAAAAAGCAATCTCAAAATGGGCATTGAAGGAATCAGTGATTCTTTTAAAAATGTATTTACTTTCGAGAGACCATTTCTTGAATCATTTGATTTTAAGAAATTAAAAGATTTGTCGAATGAGTTAGTTTACCTTAAGTGCATTAACATACCATCAATCATACTTAGAGGTCAGTTTGAGTTTTTTGCAGAAGAACAGGTCATAGTGTTTTTAGGTTCTCCTTTATTTTCACGAATTGAAAATCTTAAAGAGAATAACTTAAATATTAATGATTTTGCAAACTTTGATCCACTGCTGGATATGCTACATATCATGAAATCTCAGGAAATAACTACTGATGAAATAAAGGAACTTTTGATTAATGTAAGTGATCAAAAAAAGAAAACAGATCAGTACAATAAGCAGTTAAAATTGTTTCAATCATTTCTTGACTCTGCATCGGATGGGATTCAAGTAGCAAAGGTAGATGGTTCTCTATTTTATATCAACAATGAAGCTTCTTCAAGACTAGGCATTGAAATGGAAAATGTCCAAAAATATAGTGTAAAGGACTTTGAAAAAACCTTCGAAGATGAAAGTGTGTGGGATGCTCACATTGAAGATCTTCGAGAAAATGATAAAATTATTCTGGAAGGTATAAATTCGCACCAATCCACAGGAGATTCCTTCCCAGTGGAGGTGACGGTGAAATTAGCTAACATAGAGAATGAGGAATACATAATTGCAAATTCGAGAGATATAACTGAAAGGAAGGCTATTGAAAGCAGACTTGTCAAACAAGATAAGAAGTTCAGAAATATCATAGCAAATATGAACCTTGGTCTGCTAGAAGTGGATTTGAGTGGGGAAATTTTATTTGCAAATCAAAGTTTCGCAGATATTTCTGGATATGACTTGGATGAATTGAAAGGAATGAAATCTGAACAAGTTCTAGGTTTAGAAGCAGGTGAGGAAATAGATTCAGAAATAAGTAATAATGCAGCTTCGAATGCTTTTGAAATTCAAGTCAAAAATAAGAATGGCGAGAAAAGATGGTGGTTTAAAAGTAGTGCGCCAAATCTCAATAAAGCAGGTGAACATATAGGAAACATTGTTATATACTTAGATATAACAGAACAGAAAACGCTAGAAAAACAGCTTGAATTAGCAAAAGATTTAGCTGAAGAAGGTTCAAAAGCTAAAGATGCATTCCTTGCAAATATGAGTCATGAAATTCGAACTCCATTGAATGCTATCATTGGTATGATTCGAGAACTAAAGAAAGAAAACTTATCTACAACACAAGAAACATATTTAGGTCACACTGATTCTGCTTCTAGACATCTTCTATCTATTGTTAATAATATCCTTGACATGTCAAAGATAGAAGCTGGCGAATTCAGATTAGAAAATCATCATTTTAGCATAGAAGCTTTAGTTGGTAATATCCAAAGTATTTTACTTAATAAAGCAAAACAGAAGGACATAGACTTTAGGTATCATATAGACAGGTCTATTTTTCAGGCCCATAAAGGCGATAGTGTTAGATTAAGACAAGTCCTAATAAATCTGATTGATAATGCTATCAAATTTACAGAATCTGGTTATGTTGATTTACATGTAGATGTGGTTAAGACCGAAAATAATAAACAGCACTTCAGATTTGTTTTGACAGATACAGGAGTGGGGATGAATAAAGATTATCTCGATCAACTTTTTTCTAAGTTTTCACAAGAAGAACTTTCTACAAATAGGAAGTATGGTGGTACAGGTTTAGGAATGACCATTACACGAAATATTATCCTCTTGATGGGAGGTGAAATTGATGTGTGGAGTGAAAAGAATAAAGGAACAAAAATCACTATTGAACTAAGTTTTGAAAAAGGAGAAACAGAAAAATTGATAGAAAATGATATAGAGTCCTTTTCTGATGGACTTAAAGGTGTTAAAGTACTTTTGGTAGAAGACAATGCAATGAATCGATTAATTGCGATGAAGAGTCTTGAATATTTTGGTTGTATTACAGAAGAAGCTGAGAATGGTAAAGTGGCTTTAGAACAGCTTAATAAAGAAGAATTTGATCTCATCCTGATGGATATACAAATGCCAGAAATGGATGGGGTAGAGACAACTCAGAAAATACGTAAAGATGCCGATTCACAAATTCCTATAATTGCATTAACTGCTAATGCATTTAGAAAAGACATTGACCATTACTTAAGTATTGGTATGAATGATTATGTAAGCAAGCCTTTCCAAGAAGCAGAATTATTCAATGCAATACAAAATCATGTCGCAAATGTCAATCTACAAACTAATCCTACAAATACAATGGAAGAACATTCATATGACCTCAGTAAACTAAATGAAGTAAGTAAAGGAAATCAATCCTTTATAGAAAAGATGGTGGGGATTTTTATAGAATCAATACCTCAAGCTTTAGATGATATGGTCATAGCATTGAAAGAAAAAGATCACGTCCAAGTAAGTAAATTAGCGCATAGGATAAAACCTAATATTGATTATTTAGGTATGGAAAGTATACATCTTATGGCTAAAGATATAGAATTGCTTGGCTTGTCTGAAGATGTCTCTCATGCTGTATTAGAAGAAAAAGTACATGAGATGCGCCATAGCCTATTAAATGTTATCGAAAAACTTAAAGAAGAATTTGCTTAAAATCTACAAGTAAAATCCCTTATCTCAACGAATTTCACTTGTCCTCATTTTGGAATCATTCCATAATTTGGAATATATTTAATATTTCGTAATTTATAAATATCACATTATCATAGTTTAAGCTCTAGGCATGTTATTGGTATGTATAGTAGTAAAATTAAATTATGGATAATATATTAAAGTCAAAATTGTTTGTTGTTGAAGACGATACATTCAACAATCTTGTTTATTTAAAACACCTGAAAAATCTGGGTTTCGAAAATGTCTCAACTTTTGAAAGTGGAATTGAATGTCTAGATCATCTGATCGAAAAACCAGACATTATTCTACTAGATTATCAGATGGAACATCTGAATGGGTTTGAAACACTAAAGAAAATCAAAAGATTCGACCCTAGCACATTTATCATTATCATTTCTGGGCAAACATCAATTGATGTAGCTATTGCTTCATTGAAATACGGAGCATTTGATTACATCAAAAAGGGAGATGGTGATCTCGCTAAAATTTCATCTGCACTTATGCGTATAGCAGTGTTGAAAGGTGAGAAAGAAAAAACTAAGCCTTCATTCTTAACTAAAATATTTAACTAATGAATGGCATAAAATTAGCGCTATTCCTTTTCCTCATAGTTTCTTTTACTTCTTGTGTAACACAAAATTTATTTCAACAGGAAACAAAAGATCAAGCTGAACTTTCTATGGAGGAAAAGGAATTACTATTCAATCCAGATTATCAGTACACTATTAGGAAAGATGATAAGATAAGCATTAGTGTTTGGGAACAAGCAGAGCTAAGTGTGGGGTCAAGTTATGGTATTTATAATTCCAATGAAGTATATGGAAAATGGCTTATGGTTGATAGTCATGGGAATATTGAAGTTCCCAAATTTGGTTCGTTAATGGTAA
Organism: uncultured Saprospiraceae bacterium; assembly: GCA_964607315.1. Taxonomy (GTDB): domain Bacteria; phylum Bacteroidota; class Bacteroidia; order Chitinophagales; family Saprospiraceae; genus JAHDFB01. Next base: position 4,227 of record CAZSKA010000002.1, read on the forward strand.
ATCATTTGACGATACCTGAATTAAAGGAAATGCTTAGAGATTCACTTTCTAAAACTTTAGTAAATCCTATTGTTGATGTGAAAATATTGAATCGTGAAATTTCATTTTTGGGCGAGTTTCGAGACCCAGCTACTCTTACGGTTGACAAGGAAATGAATTACTTACTCGATTTAGTAGCTCAAGTTGGTGGATTTGAGTTTTATGCAAATCTGAAGCAAGTTAAGGTCCTAAGGCAAAAGGGAGAACATACACATGTTATTCATCTCGACTTATCTAAAGCTGATGACTATAAATATAAAAATATAGCACTTTACCCCGGGGACATTGTCATTGCACCTTCCAAAAAGTATAAAGACTTCGATAAACGAATTTCTAACATGATACCATTCACTTCTGCTGTTACTGCAGCTGCAATATTGTTGAAATAAGGTCTATGAATACGCAGTTTATATTTTTACGTCCCTACTTAAGAGGAATGCCAATTATTGTTCTGTCAATGATGATAGCAGTTGTTTGTGCAAAAAAATATCTTTCTTATGTGACACCAATGTATCAAAGTATTGCTAAAATTAAATTAGCTGATATTCAAGAAGGTACTACGGGTTCAAATCTTTTTAAAGACTTGGATGTATTTGCATCATCTAATAAGATTCAAGGAGAAATAGAAGTAATCAAATCAAAGGAAATCATTCTTAGAACTATCAATAGAATTGATTATAAAACTAGAGTCTCTAGAATTGGCAAATTAAAATCATCCATTCTCTATACAGAAAGACCTTTTGATGCAGATGTTCTTATTCTTAACAAGGAACTTCTAGATAGAAACTTGATTGTTCAAGTCCACGATAGCTTAAGCTATACTCTGACTCTACCTGAAACAGCACAATCATTCGATGGCCTCTTTGGGGAAACCCTAAAAATAGATGAGCAAATTCATCTAAGACTTGGTCTGAACTACGAATTAATCAAGAAAAAATCATCTCTTCAGTTAGCTGATACATATCACCTTAAATACTTAAGCGATGATCAAGCATACGGCGAAGTAATCAAAAATCTCGACGTCGTTTCTACAGAGAAAGATGTTGCTGTTCTCAAGATCATTTTCAAAAATGAAGTGCCAGAAATAGCTGCCATATTCGCGAATACACTTGCTGAAGTTTATATAGAAGATTACATAGAAATGAAATATCAAGCAGCAAAGGTGACGTCTGATTTTCTTAGTAAGCAAATAGCTAATGTATACTCAAAACTTAATGCATCTGAAAACAAAATAGAACAATTTAAGGACGATAAAAACATTATTAATTTACGACAAGAAACTGAGACAGACCTAAGGAAAATTGCCCAACTTAAAATTCAGCAAACCAATGTAAAAATGTCTCTTGAGGCAATAGAAGAACTGAATACTTATATAGAAGAAGGGAAAGCAAATTTTTTAGACCTGGCACCTAATTTCGAAGCTTTTACAGATCTTTTGTCTACTGAAATGATTAAGAAAATCAAGACATTACAATCTGAAAAAACGGATCTACTTCTTACTTACAAATCAGGTTCCAATGAAGTGAAATCAGTAGATGAAAAGATATCATTTTACACAACGTACTTCATAGAAAGTATCAACAATACAAAAGAAAATTTACAGGTAAAATTCAAAAATTTATCTGATGACATCAGTCTTGCCGAACAGTCTTTTATCGGTCTTCCTCAAAAAGAAAAAATGCTTGTCATTCTGGAAAGAGAATTCAAGCTGAATGAAAGTTCTTACATGTTTTTGAATGAAAAGAAAATTGAAGCAGATATAGCAAAAGCCGCTAAATTATCATTTCATCGCGTGCTTACTAAAGCAGCAAGTGCGAAGATGCCAGTTTCACCTAATCGTACCATAATTGTTCTCGTTGCTGCTGTTTTAGCAATGTTCGGATCCATTCTTTTGATCTTTATTGTACATAGCTTGAAAGAACGTGTTTCTACTATTTCAAATATTGAGAAGAATTCTTTGATTCCTGTTCTTTATAGGACACCTAGACTAAGAAAACCATTACAGTTCAGCCAGCATTTCCAAAAACAAGCTCTGACTTTAGACATGTCTCAAGTCATCAAAAAGAAAGAAATTACAGGTGTTACATCGATGAAAGATAAGCATGGTTCATTTTTTCATACTAGGCATTTAGCTAATGCGCTTCATACGCAAGGGCATAGTGTGTTAGTACTTTCATTCGATTATGAATTTCAGTCGGAAACCTTTCAGGTGGTTCATCTGAATAGTAAGGATTTTATTGATTTCTCATTTGATAAAATTCAGCAATACATTTGTGATTTAAGCAAAGGATATGACTACGTTCTTCTGAAAAATGAGCCTTTACATTCCAACTTTATTTCAGTGGTTTTGATGCAAATAGTCGACTGTAATTTGATAGTTATAGACGCTAGAAAAACGCTTCTGAAAGACTTGCCGAAAATTGATTCGATAAAGGAAAAGTATCATGTCAAGCATATGCATTATGTGTTTAACAACGATGCTTATAATCCGAATATCATTGTGGAATGCTGGAAGATTGGCAAAAAACTACTTCGTTTATTAATGAAAAATTCACGAAATGCCTAAGCTAACTAATAGATATATGCTGTTGCTTGATCAACTGCTTTTCAGCGGGATGTCATTTTTATTGACCATTTTCTCAAGCCGGTATTTTGATATTTACACTTTCGGAATATTTGCCTCCTTGGTAATCGGTCTATATTTATTATTAAGCATTTCTCAAGCGCTTATTATTCAGCCGATGCAGATTTTTCTGAATCGTACCGAAAATCCACTTGCATATAAAGGTTTCTTATTGAAATGTCTATTTGGTTTTATACTGGTCATTCTCCTCGTAAGTTCCATATTATATAGTCTAGAGATGAATGCATTGTCAGATTTTAATGATCGAATTATAGCATTTGTTTGCTATAGCATCGCCTTTATAATGCATGATTTTTTTAGGAAGTTTTTTCTATCAAATGATCAAATAAAAGATGTTTTAATTATTGATTTTGTTGCAGTTTTTTCACAAAGTATTTTACTCTGTTATTTGTTGTTTTTCGTGGATGGAAATCTGAATCTATTGCTTTTTGGATTGTTTTTAGCTTATATCCCAGCACTATTGATTGCCTTTTTTAAATTTCCTTTTTCTTTTTGGGTGGGGCCCCAAAGAGTGTTTTTGAATTACCATTACAAGGAAGGGAAGTGGTTGTTTTTCATGGCAATTACCCAGTGGTTTTCCAATAATTTATTCGTTATTTTTTCAGGCGTATTTATAGGAATAACAGCATTAGCAGCTCTTCGTTTAGGGCAAACAATTTTTGGGATTCTGAATATTATTTTACAGACAGTGGAGAATTATCTTATTCCATATGTGAATAGGTTATATGCGAAATCCCATCAGGAAGGAATGCACTATTTACGTAAAATGAGTAAAGGTGGTTTTCTAATCATGTTAATTTTCAGCATTCCATTTCTATTTTTTAGTAAATCAATAATGTATTGGATAGGAGGGAAAGAGTATGTCATATTTCATTATGTCTTGAAGGGACTTTGCCTTCTATATTTAGTAATATTTTCTGCTTATCCAGTTCGAATCAGTATGCGTATATTAGAATTGAATAAATTCTTTTTTATTGGCTATCTGATCTCCTTGCTAATCAGCATGATTTACTTTCAATTTTTACTTAGTCACTTCCAATTACAAGGTGCCATAGCAGGTTTGATTCTTAATCAATTAATCATGCTTGCTGTATGGCAATATACATTAACGCGTAAAAAATTTTACTTATGGAAATCATACACATAGTTTTAGGAAAAGCAAATCCCCAAAGAATGAATGGGGTAAATAAGGTAGTTTATCAGCTAGCTTCTAATCAAAGTGCACAAGGTCGAAATGTACAGGTATGGGGATTTTCAGAGAATGATGATAAAAATTATGGAGATCGTAATTTCAGAACTCAGATATTCAAAGCGGGTAGAAATCCTTTTTCTGTAATATCTACATTTGAAGAGAAAGTGAAATCGTGTAGTGAAAATACCTGCTTCCATTTGCATGGAGGATGGATTCCTAGATTTTACTCGGTTGCCAAGATTTTAACTAAAAATAATAGATCTTACATACTTACACCACATGGGGCATATAATAAAATTGCCATGCAGAAAAATGCATTTGTGAAGAAGGTGTATTTTAATATGTACGAAAAGCAGTTAATTAAAAATGCTGATTATATTCATTGTATTGGTCAAAGCGAAGTAGATGGTTTAAATGAATTATTTCCTGCTCAAAGATCTTTTCTTCAGGCATATGGATTTGATATTCCCACAACTCCTAAGATTCAAAATCAAAAGAACTCATTTGTCTTTGGATTTTTGGGAAGGATAGATATCTATACAAAAGGTCTTGATCTGTTAGTAAAGGCTTTCGCCCAAAAGTTTAAAGGAATGCAAGATGTTTCATTATGGATAATAGGAGATAGTGAGCAAAGAGCGAAACTAGAAGAAATGGTAAAGGAATTAGGTATTAATAATCAAGTAGTTTTTACAGGAGCAAAATTTGGTGCTGATAAAGATGAATTACTTAAGCAAATAAATGTATTCCTACATCCATCAAGGAATGAAGGTTTACCATCTGCTGTATTAGAAGCAGCTTCCTTTGGTGTTCCTTCTATTGTAAGTAAAGCTACCAATGTGGGAGAATATATAGAACAGTATAAGGCGGGAAAATGTGTGCCGAATGAAAATGTAAATGAATTATCTGAAGCTATGTTCCATACTTATATTCTTGATCAAAAAGAGTATGAAAACCTATCAAAGAATACAAGTCAAATGTTGAAAAGTACATTTTCTTGGTCTCACGTTGTAAACCGTTTTGACCGTATGTATCAACACGTAACTATTATATGAACAGTTCTGCACATACTGAATTTCTTCGAAAAGTAGATAGATATCTGTTTGTTTTTCTACTGCTTATGATTGCGGGTTTTTTCACATGGAGTGAGAACATACTTATTACACGTGGGATAAAGTTAGTGGGTCGGAATGGCGTGTTATTTGGGACTTATATGCTGTATAGATATGTCCAGAATTATGGACTTTGCGATATAAGTGTGAAAAGAAATCAGCTATCCTATTATTTGTACATTGCTTATTTGGTTTTAGGATTTGCATCTTTTACATGGAGTACCAATGTTGGATTTAGTGCCTTACAGTGGTTTATGACCCTGCAAAGTCTAGTTTTTTGCGTATTCTTTATTAAAATTTTGACACTTATCCATGCATATTTTCCTGACTCTAAAATTCGCCTTTTTCGTTTGTTGGGGAATTCTATTTTCCTTCTCTTAGTCATATTTATCGTAGGAATGTTTGTTAATCCAGATGTCTTTTTTCGGATGACACATGGAGGGTCTGAAGCAAGATTAGGAGGTTATCTAATGAATCCCAATGAGCTAGGAATGTTGGCTGGAGTTGGCATAGCGAGTTTGATTTTTAATTTTTATGAAAAACACAAGGTCGTTTGGAATGGAATTAAGATTGTGATTATTGTATATGCCTTGCTAGCGACGGGGTCTCGCTCTTCATTAATAGGAGTCTTAATCATATTACTTTTTCATGTACAACAATCAAATAGGAACATCATAAAAGGTGTATTATTTCTAGGAATTGCTATTCTTTCTCCCATTGCTATATACTTTGTTGTACTTAAAGGTGGAGATCCTGAACGTGTGGAAGAAGTTCTTACGATGACAGGTAGGTTACCATTCTGGAAAGCATTGATTAATGAAGGATTACCACGTGAACCATTTTTCGGATTTGGTTTTATGCGAATAGATTATAATGAGTATTTTCAGTCTACTAATACTTATCCTGGAAAAATGACACATAATACTTTTTTACAAGTTTTGATGAATCTCGGATTTGTAGGAATAGTATTAGTCATCTTTCAAATGATCTTCACATTCAAAGGAATAAGCTCATTAAATAAAGAAAAGAAAATCATGTTATTAAGTATCTCCATTCCTATTTTCATTAACTCTATGACCGAGTTTGGCATATTCGGAGAATCGAATTACGGCATTCTTTTTTATCAGCTTATAATATTAGGTCTCTTCTATTCCTACAGAACGAAATTTACATCTAATGAAAAACGTAAAATGAAAATAAGCGGGCTAAGACCAAAGTTTCTTTCTTTAACTGCTGAAAAATAATTTCGCAGCTTACTTTTTCATTTTCGTCTATAAATTTCATCCATTCGTCTGTTCTAATCCTTTTTGATGTAACCCCAATTTCAATTTGGAAGTCATTAGTACAAATAATTAAAAAATGAAAACAACTAGACTCTCCCTCTTCTTGCTTACGCTATGCCTTTCTTTTATTAGCCAAAACACTTTTGGGCAAAATCAACTTTCAGGAAAAGTTACCGACCAAAACGGTGAAGGTATTTTCTTTGCTACCATAGGATTATATGAAATACAAGACAGCCTTTTGGCAAAAGCCATATCCACAGAAGATGATGGTTCTTTCCAAATTAAGAATATAAAAGATGGACAATATTACTTAGTTGCATCAATGCTCGGCTACCAACAATACCAAATTGAAAATATTAAATTTCCTGGCTACCCCAATGCTCCACTGAAAATATCTTTGAGTGAAAACTCAGAAATTTTAGAAAGTGTGGAGATAAAAGCACGTGTTCCACTTCTTGAACAACGATCGGATAGACTAGTGGTAAATGTAGCGAACAATGTAACATCTTTGAATAACTCCTTACTTGATGTAATGAAGCAAGTGCCAGGAATAATAGTTACTGGTGATAAAATCAGAATGGCAGGTCAAACAAATATGACGATTCTGATCAATGGAAAGACAACTCGCTACATGGATATGGAAACACTTTTACGTGATATGCCTGGAGATAATATTGAAAAGGTAGAGGTTATTCACCAACCTGGAGCTGAATTTGAAGCATCAGGAACTGGTCCTATCATCAATATTATTCTTAAAAAAAATAGCCTTTATGGGACAAATGGAAGTGCTTCAGTAGGAGTAGGAAAAGGACGTGACTGGAAATATAGATCAGCACTTAACCTCTCTCACTATCAAGGCCCAGTAAACATCCAAGGTGGTGTAGGGTTTAGACATAATCCGTATTATGAACAACTTGATATACAGAGATCAGTGAACGGAGATTACTATGATCAAGTAAGTCAAGATCCACAATTTTCACAGACTTTCCGCTCGAATTTAGGTGTCGACTGGGATATCACTAAAAGACATAGAATTGGTGTTTCTTCGCAGTATAGACGAAATAATAGAGATAATCAACTTACGAATACCACAAGTATAGATTTTGGTGATCCTGCAATAAATGATATTTCATTTGTATCCATAAATAATGAAAATAGCAATTGGAATTTATTTTCTGTAAACCCATATTATACTTTTGAAATTGATACCATGGGACAAAAGTTAGCAGTAGATTTTGATTTTGCAACTTTTAGAAGATTAGGAACGAATACCTTAACGAATGATTCCGAAATATATCCAGGACAGGAATTTTCTAGAAATGGAAATACTAATATTTATGGAGCAAAAATAGATTATACCTATCCTCTGAATAAAAACATTACATTTTCTACAGGTGCACAATATAATCTTGCGGATCTCGACAATGATTTCAAAGCTTTTGATCAGGAAGAAGACGGATTCTTTGCACTTAATTCCAATGAAAGTAATCAATTCTTATTCTCAGAGCAGATAATTGCAGCCTATGTTAAAAGTACTTGGTCATATAAAAAATGGAAAGGTACTATTGGTCTACGATATGAAGATAGTGAAAGTATAGGTCGATCAGTACAAGTGGATACTACGCTAAGAAGAGATATAGAACAGTTTTTCCCTAGTTTTAGTATAAGCAGAGAAATAAAAGGTCCATTGGCAGCATCATTTGCTTACAGTTATAGAATTGATAGACCGAGATATAATAGTCTGAACCCATTCCGTTTTTATCTTGATCCGTTTACTTTTGATAGAGGAAATCCATCATTACAGCCAGCATTTACACATAGTGGTAAATTAAATCTTAGTTACGATAATCAACCATTCTTTAATGTGGAGTATAAGGACACAAGAGATGCAATGGTTCAAGTATTAGAGCAAAATGATGAAACGGGAACTACGAATCAAGTAATTCTGAATCTTGAATCATTCAAAACTTTTAATACGAGCTTATTTTTTCCTTTGGATTTTATACCGAAAATTTCAGGTTATGGTGGTGCAATTCTAAATTATTCTTTCTTTGATTCAGCGATCAATGATGTAGATATTTTACGAAATAGATGGACAGTTACTACATTCCTTCAGACAAATTTCACCTTACCTTATGATATCAATACTGAAATAACAGGATGGTATAATAGCGGTGAACTTGATGGTGTAATAACAGGAGAATATCTTTATGGCGTTGATATAGGATTTAGTAAAAAAATACTGAATAATAAAGGAAGACTTAGCTTCGGTGTAGATAATTTATTTTGGAGACCATTCCATGGAAATGTCCAATATTCTACTGTTGATTTAAGTGTAATTAGTAGATGGGATGCACCAGTCGCTAACTTCCAATTCTCCTATAAATTTGGTAATCCAAGTCTTAAAAAGAAAGAAAAAGCAGGAGGTAGCGGTAGCGATATGTTAAGAAGAGCATCGAACTAATTATTGTACGAATTGTTAATACAAATACAGATTAATGCAATTTGAACTATATGTGTGCGGAAAAAATTAAGGAATTAATTAGAAATATTGTCGTAAATATATAGTTCAAATTGTATAAAATTAATTTTTATAAAAGTTAATCTTACATTTGTACTATGGCTGTTACTGAAAATGAAGATGCAAAAGCAATACTTAAGAAACACAAACTACGTGTTACACCTATGCGTATGGAAGTCTTGAATGTATTTTTAAGTAATTCAAGTAATGCCTTATCTAATCAACAGTTTGAGTCCGAAATAGAAGTCACCGATAGAGTTACCTTATATAGAACACTTAAAACCTTCCAAAAAAATGGAATTATTCATGAGGTTTTGGATGGTAGTGGAGCTTCTAAATATGCCTTGTGTCATCACGACTGTTCTAGTCATGAACATCTTGATAATCATGCACATTTTCACTGTATAACATGTGAGAAAACAATTTGCTTAGAGGAGATTGAAACTCCTGAAATTACATTACCAAAGGGATTTTCTTCGAGTGAAAGTTACCTGGTTTTCAAAGGCGTTTGTGAGACGTGCAAGTAAAGTATAAAATTTCTTGGTGGAAATATCTCTTCTCTTATTTTATAGAAATAGAATTAGAAAAAATAACTTCAGAAATTAGTGGTGATTTATCGGTATGTATTTCTGATGGACGCCTCCAGTTGAATGCAAAAAAAGCCATTTATAGTTGGGAAGATAAATACGACAATTTTCTAAAGGCTTTTGATTATATTTTTACTGGTAAAGATGAGGATTTGGGTCGGGGCCCAAAAGAGGATGTTTTTTCATTATTGGTATTGGGTTATGGAATGGGGAGTATTCCATATATGCTGGAGAAACGACATAATAAGAGATTCGACTGTACAGGAATAGAGTTAGATGAAGACATCATATATCTCTCTAATCGCTATGCTAATTATGGATTAAAATCTGGCATCCAAATTATACAGGCTTCTGCTGATTTGTTTATAGAGATAACAGAGCAAACATACGAGATGATTTGTATCGATATTTTCATACAAGACAAGATTCCTGCTCAGTTTTTAAAGAGTGAATTTCTTGAGATGGTATCTCGTAAAGTTGTGCCTGGGGGTTATGTTCTATTTAATCATTTAGCTAACAAGGAGGAGGAAATCCAATTTGCTGAAGCGTACTTCAAAGATGTGTTCAAAAAACGTTTTCCCATTAGTCGACTATTAGATGTCGGCGGAAATTATATGATGATTGGGTTAATGAAAGATTAGAATAACAGAGTTTTAGTAGTCAGATTTGAAACATTCCAAATAGCTTAAGGGAATGTCAGAATAAAGTGCTTTAAGATTCCTGTTCAATAAGTGCTTCGCAAGCTTCTTTTATCATGTGAAATACATTCTCAAAACCACCTTCATAATATGGATCTGGTACAGCTCTGTTTTCATTAGGGTAAGAATAATTCAACAACATTTTGACTTTAGCTTTTTGCTCAGGTGTAGAACATAAATGTAAGGTGTTTTTATAATTCTGTTGATCCATTACTATAAGTAAATCATATTGATCAATGTGCATTTTGCTTAACTGTTGAGACCGTTGTGTAGTGATATCAATATTATGTTGGGCAGAGACAGCAATAGACTCGGCATGAGGCTTTTCGCCCTGATGAAAACCAGATGTCCCGGCACTTTGGACGTACCAGTCCAAACCTTTTTCTTCTACTAAATTTCTTAAAATTCCTTCAGCAATAGGTGATCTACAAATATTACCTAAGCAAATCATTAATATTTTCATTTTCCTATAATATTATTCCATGTATCAAACAATGTTTCTTGTGCTGGTCTATTCTCAGGTATTTCTCTTAGAGGTTCTACTTCCTCCATGTGGTGTTTACAGTCATGAGGCAATGTCTGATATAATTTAGTTCCTGCTGTTTTCCATTGGATCATTTTATCGGAAACCTCTTTTATTTTTTTAGCGGGATTTCCTACAATAAGCGAATTTGCTTCGAAAACTGCGTCAGCTTTTACGAAAGCAAGTGCTCCTACAATACAATTTTCACCAATTATGGCATTATCCATGATCACTGCATTCATTCCTATCATGCAATTCTCCTTAAGATGTGCTCCATGAATAATTGCTCCATGTCCTACATGTGCATTATTCTCCAGGATAGCGTGTTTCCCAGGAAACATATGAATGGTGCAGTTTTCTTGCACATTACAACCATCTTTAATAATGATTCCACCCCAATCTCCTCTTAATACAGCTCCAGGACCTATATATGCTTTTTTGCCGATTATAACATTTCCTACTACTGTAGCAAGAGGGTGAACAAATGCTGATTCGTCAATGATAGGAATGAATCCTTTAAAAGAATAGATCATAAATTGTAGGTTTTAGAGATTTTGTCGTTCATTAGTTGTAAGATTTCCTCGGTTGCTGGACATATTTTAGCATTAATTTCATGGAGGTGTATTCTCTTTAAAAAGTCCCCGTCATTGGTATGTGGATAGGAACGACAGGCATTAGGACGTACTTCATAGATACTGCACGAATTATCTTCTTGCAAAAACTGGCAGGGCACGGAGTCAAAAGATACGCTTCCGTCAATATCTTCAAGGGTGTAATTTCTTTTGAAATTTTTGGGCGTAAGCCCCAAAAACTTAGCGATTCTCTTTATATCAGAATTAGTAACTAGTGGAGGTGCCGACTTACAACAATTTGCACAGTCAAGACAGTCCGTTCGATCAAAAACTTGATTATGTATTTTGGAAACTAGTGCGTTTAGCTCTTTTTCTTTTCCCCTTAGCTGTAGAAATTTTTCTTGTCTAGCCATATGCAGAATAAAGGTAACAAAGTTTTCTTTAAGCCAGTTTCAGTTTTTTAGAGTAAATATGATTATCATTTAAAGCAGAAAAAGTATAACCTAAATTGCTAAAATGCTCTAGTACTTTTGGCAAAACAATTTTCAGTTTATCGTAAGCTTTAATACTGTCATGAAAGACTAAAATGCTGCCTTCTTTAGTTGACTTTATTACTTTATCAAAACATTCTTTCGCAGTAATTTTAGGATCAAAGTCACCACTTAAAACATCCCACATGATAATTTTGTAATGCCTAGACAAAAACTGAGTTTGCTTCGGTTTTAACTTACCGTAAGGTGGTCTGAATAATTCAGATTCTATAATACTTGCACATTTTCTTACATTGTGAAAGTAGGTGATGTTATCGGTTGACCAACCATTAAGATGGTTAAATGTATGATTACCTATCGTGTGATTATTTTCTAAAAGACTATTATAGATTTCAGGGTGTTTCTTTACATTATCTCCTACACAAAAAAAGCTCGCTTTTGCATTAAATTTATTCAATATTTCTATAACCCAAGGAGTTACTTCTGGGATAGGTCCATCGTCAAAAGTCAGAAAAATTTCTTTCTCTGCATCTTCTATTTTCCAGGTATAACTGGGGAATAAATTTTGAATAAAAATAGGAGTCTTTGTAAGATACATAAAAAGTAAACGAGAAAGTAAGTAAATTGATTATGGGAGTTAGTGTAAAAACGTAAAATTTAGGAAAAACGCTGCCTTATACAGTTGACACATTAAATTAATTTTTAATATGTATTGTGACTTTTTATCGTCTTAAAGTACTATGAGTAATGTGTTTGGGAGTTTTTTTTAAAAAAGTCAGAAAAATTTGGAACGAAATGGCGTGTTCATTACACTAATAAGAAAAAAGTAATGAAGATGCATAATACAGTTGCAATTACTGCCTGGGAGGAAGAGGAAAGACCTCGGGAGAAATTAGCAATGTGGGGTAAGAATTTACTATCATTAACTGATTTATTAGCTATTATTATAGGCTCTGGTAATAAGCAGTTTAATGCTGTAGACTTGGCTCGTTCCATATTAAATCAATATCCTGCTTCCAAGTTACCTTATCTGAAAGTAAACGATTTATGTGCATTTCCTGGAATTGGTAAAGCAAAGGCAGTGAGTATTATTGCGGCATTAGAGTTAGGAAAAAGATGCAGTAGAGAGGAGAATGAGTTACCAAAGAAAATAGTGAGCAGTAAGGATGTATATGATTTATTAAAAGATAAATTTGCCAACCTTGAACATGAAGAATTTTGGATGGTTTGCCTGAATACAGGGGGTAGGGTAATCAGTATTGAAATGGTCTCGAAAGGTGGAATTAATCGAACAATAGTTGATCCTGTGATTGTTATGCGTAAGGCGATAGAACACATGTCGAATTCTATTATTTTAGCACATAATCATCCATCTGGAAATTTAGCAGTATCAAGTGCGGACAGAAGACTCACAACGAATATTTTTGAAATATGTCAACTATTAAACATAGGGCTTTTAGATCATGTCATATTTACAGACAATGGATTTACAAGCTTTGCTGATGAAGGATATATTGACTAATTTAGCGTCAATTAAAAATAAATTCAATGCGCTTAATATTATCCATTTTAGCAGTTACTCTTTTTGGTTCTAATCTTTTGAATGCTCAACATATTCCATCACCAAATTCTTTTATTGGTGATGAATACGGAAAGCAATTTACTCCACATCATAGATTAGTCGATTATTTTATGGAAGTTTCAAAAGATGATCGTGTTGATCTTCAAAAGTACGGAGAGTCTAATGAAGGAAGACCATTATACCTAGCAATAGTAACTTCAGTTGCGAATCATAGAAAAATAGAAGATTACAGAAAAAAGAATTTGGCTCTTGCCCAAATGGGGTCTTCTTCAATGAGTGATGAAGAGGCATTACCTATCGTATGGCTCAGTTATAGTGTACATGGAAATGAAGCTGGTGGCTCTGAAAGTTCAATGAATGTTATCCATAAACTATTAACGGATGACTCAAATAGCACATTGTTAGATGATGTAATTGTAATAATAGATCCGTCATTGAATCCTGATGGATATTCTAGATATTCGCATTGGGTAAGAGGGAATAGCGGAAAATTTTTGCATCCGGAACACACTGATGTAGAACATATGGAACCATGGCCAGGAGGAAGGGTGAATCATTATTTGTTTGATTTAAACAGAGATTGGGCTTGGCAAACACAAGTAGAAACTCAACAAAGAATAGAAAAGTATAATCAATGGATGCCTCATGTTCATGCAGATTTACATGAAATGGGATTCGATGATCATTATTATTTTGCTCCTGCTGCGGAGCCATTTCATAAAGCAATTACCAATTATCAACGGGAATTACAAACAACTATAGGGAAATCTAATGCTGATGTATTTGATAAAAATAGTTGGTTGTATTTCACTAGAGAAATATTTGATTTACTTTACCCTTCATATGGAGACACATATCCTACATTCAATGGTTCAGTGGGTATGACTTATGAACAAGCTGGGCATAGTATGGCAGGAAGATCCATTAAAATGAGTAATCACAGACATCTTTTGTTGCAAGATAGAATTGATCATCATACAGCAACAAGTCTATCTACTGTGAGGACAGCAGTTAATGAAAGATCGTCTATTATTTCAAATTTCAAAAAGTATTTTGAGGAGTCCGTAAAAACAACTGGTAAACCCTATGCTGCATATTTAGTAAAGAGTGGAACGACCATAGAATCATTCAAAGAATTATTAGATAGAAATGCGATAAGTTATGATGTCGTAGGAAATTCAAAATCATCGAATGGCTATAGTTATTTTGAGGGTCGAAACATGGGTTTTCAAATAGAAAAAGGCGACATTTATATTCCTTCAGCTCAAGCGAAAGCTGTTCTTTTACAGGTGCTCATGGAAGAAGAGCCTATTTTAGCAGATAGTGTAACTTACGATATCACATCATGGTGTATACCTTTTGCATATGGATTGGAAACATATGGTTTAAAGTCGAGTATGACATTTGATAAAGACCAAATGGCTTCTCAAAGTCCACTTTCTATTCCCAAAAATGCTTATGCAGTTTACTTGAAATGGGCTGATGATATGAGTTCAAAGAAAGTGCTAGGTTCTCTTTTAGCGGATGGAAGTTTCATTATTAAAAAAGTTCTTAGAAACACAGAATTAGAAGATGTTAATTTGGTCCCGGGTGATCTTGTTGTATTAGCAGGTGATCAACAAGATAAGGAGTCTTTTGAACGAGCTGTACAGATTATCCATGAAAAAAGTAAAAAAGAATATGGTTTTGTATCATCTGGATTTTCAAAAAACGGCAGTGATTTAGGAGGAAGTGGTTTAACCAAGATTGAATCTCCAAAAGTGCTTACATTCTTTGGAGAAGGAGTGGATGCAAATGCATATGGTCAGGTTTGGTATTATTTTGAAAACATCTTAGAATACCCAATTAGTCGAGTCGATATTTCGAATTTTTCGCGAGTAAGTCTAGGAGCATATAACACGATAATTCTACCAGATGGATTTTATTCTATTAGTGAAAGTCAAAGGAATAATATAGCGGAATGGGTTAGAGGTGGAGGAAAGCTCATAAATATAGGAGGAGCGAATAGAAATTTTAAATCGGATAAAAATTTTGCACTTTCTATAAAAGAGGAATCGAGTAAAGAAGAAAGTAAGAAAGAAGAGGAGATAAGATATAGAAAGAGAAAGTATGAGGGAGCAGAAAGACGATCTATTGCAGGTAGTATTCCAGGAGCAATTTTCAAAACGGAGATTGACAATACTCATCCTCTTTGTTATGGAATGGATAGTTACTATACTTTAAAAAATTCTAGATCAAGATATCCACTATTGTCAGGTAATTCATTTAACCCTGTTAGAATTCCAGATAACTATACATCTTATGGATTTATAGGTTCAAAAATTCAAGATCAATTTAATGATAGTGCTGTATTTTCTGTACAAAGAATGGGATCTGGTCAGGTAGTGTATATGTTTGATAATCCCCTTTTCCGTTCATTTTGGAAAAGTGGAGAAGTAATATTTTCGAACGCAATTTTCCAACTTTAAAAAAAGATAAAAACTATCATGAAAACTTATATACGAGATCTTAATTCATTGAGATTACTTAGAAGGAATTCGAGCTTACAATGCGGAAGATATTATCTATTGCAGAGTGAATCCACAGGCAATACAAAGTATTTTGAAGGCACGAGTGAGTTGGATTATGCAAAACGTGTTTTGCGAAAACATTTTTCGGGAGTCATGGAGTTGGTATATGAGATGTATACGAGTGGAGGTTTTTTGTTATGTGTATATATTAGAAGCGAAGAAGAAGTTCAAGAAGGATGGATGAGCAAAGGTAAGTTACCATGTAAATCGTCGAGGATACTAAGCGAGATATTGAGATATTCGATAAGTGCGATAGCGAAGTTTAGGAATTATGTAAATGGGAGGAAGGGAAGTGTAGTTAGGGAGAATTTCAGGGCGTATGAATTTGTGGGCGAGTCTAGTTTTGAGGAGGTGATGGGCATGTTAGATCGAGGAGAAGTAGATTTAAGTGGTCAGGAAATGGAATATAGGGGATGGGAAGAGAGTGAGGAGTTGGGAGTTTTTGATATTGTGAAAGAAATTACTAAAGATGTCCTACGTAAAATTAATAAAACCCTTAATCTCACTCAAAATTCCAAAAACATCAACCTAATTCCCAAACCACCACCCTTTCAATCATAATCCTTCCGCCAATTTTCTTTATTTTTCATTTTTCTACCTTAATGGCCACTTGCCAAAAACCTCTCCTATTGGAAAAAATGAAAATGTACTTCTCCCAGTGTATTAATCTCCAATGCAGGTAATGGTAGATGAAATATGTCAAAAACATCTAATACTCCGTTCCAAAAATAACTATTGGTTCTGATTGAACTCAAATTAATATCTGGAGCTATTAAAAATCTACTGTGCCTCGGATATAAATCACTTACATCAAACGTGAATCCGTTTTCTTCCCATCGATTTTCAAAACCTCCATATAGATTTCCTGCACTGTATCCTACAGCAACATTTAACCACTTCGGAAAAGATGAATTAGGTGCAAATTTTTTCACATCAATGCTCGCCCAGTATACCTGATTATTATAATCTTTTAAAAAGCGCTCAGCAAAATTATCTCCGTATAAATTGTTTGCTCTCGACAATAATGTGGTAGTTGCATTTCCGTCTGTTGATTGTATAATTTGATCTGGGTATCCACCTATAACATTACTCATTTTGAAATATATCCTCTGTTCTCCCCAAAATTTTTGCTGGGCAACAAACGCGCCTGATCCTGCAAAATTCATCCCTACATCAGCTAGTGAAAATCCCCAATTAGATGAAAATCCATCCATTACTTCTATAGTGGATTGAAATAAGGTGCCTAATAAAAATCCTGTCAATATACTTTTGTCTTCACTTAATCCCGTCCATTTGGCCCCTTTATATACTAATAATCCTTGAAAATATGCAGTATAAAAATGCCCATATTTATCCATATTATTCCACTCCCCTCTATCATCAAATAAATGAAAAGATTCCTGCGCAAATCCTTTATACCAAGCGTGATATAATCCTACCGAAAAACCTGTATAACTAATTGCACTAAATGTAGCAGAAGGTACAAATCTCGACTGCTCTAAACTATCAGCTTTTTGAAAAAACTTGAGGTCTGGATTTTTTTTTAGCCCGAAAGTCTGGCTATTACCGAAAAATCCAATAAATACTAAACTAAAAGTTATAATAAATTTCATTACACACAATTTGTTACATATATAAATCTTACATGTGTACATGGCTGAATTACATGATTTGTAACAGCTCAAATGAAGAATTTATTTAGTTTGTGAAAATTCATCTATCTCAAAATATTTTTAATCTTCTTATTCAAGACATTTGAATTTATTTAATCTTTTAACAAAATTAAGTATCTTTCCACTTTATTCTATTATTTCCTTTAAATGGTTTTAGAATTCAAATTGAAATAAAAAAATATGACAAAAAGATTTTCAATCCTTTTTATCCTTTTTTGCACCTTATTTTCGGCTAAATCACAAGATATTCACTTTACTTCTTATGATTTTGCTCCACTTACCATAAACCCCGCTTTATCAGGCGCTTTTCTTGGTACTTATAGACTAGGTGGTATTTATAGAGATCAATGGAGAAGCGTTTCTTCTGATGGAGGATTCAAAACTGTAAATTTTCATATCGATTTACCTATAATAAAAGGCTTTAGAGATCAAGATTGGGTAGGAATTGGTGTAAACGTCTTTAATGATAGATCTAATACCTACAATTTAAATACAACTAAAAGTAATCAAGGACTCTCTTACCATATGTCCTTAGATAAAAAACAAACCCAAATCCTTTCTTTCGGAATACAAAATAATACTACTTCAAGAAGAGTTCTTTTAAGAGGTGGTAACCTTAGAACAGAATCTTTTATTTTGGAACAGAATAGTGTTGATAATCAATTAATATCTGATAATAATGATAGAACTTTAGTTGATTGGGTTGGTGGAGTTATGTATTCGCAATATCTGAAAAATCAATCTTTTTTCAGAGCAGGGTTTTCACTAGGTGGAATTACAGGTAGAAACCAAACAATTGCTAACTCAACAGATAGAGGAAGATTACATTATATAGCATTTTTATTGTACGACATACCTTTATCTGGTAATTTATTCCTAACTCCACAAGCTTTTTATCAGCGAAGAGGCAATAATCAAGAATTGTTGACTCAAGCTAAGTTTAGTTTCCTTTTCAATGAATCAAAAAATATATTCATTAATGCTGGTGCTGGAGTTAGATGGGGAGATTCTGTTAATATATTATTAGGTGCAGATTATAAAGACTTTAAATTCCAATTTGCATATGACATAAATACAAATGGTCTATTAGCAGCAACGAATAGTGTTGGTGCATTTGAATTAGGTGTGTCTTATATTGGAAAAATTTATAAAAAACCTAAAGTTGACCCAACAGAGGTTTGTCCTCGTTTTTAATGAAAACCTTTATTTATTACGCTATTGTGTAACAGAATTACAATTGATGAAAAGTTTAACAAGAAATATTTTTACCATAATCGGGTTTATTTGTTTTTCAACTGCTCTCTTAGCTCAACCTCTTAGAGAAGTAACATATGAAATGATGCTTCAAACAGCAGATGAAAGCTACGCAATTAACGATTATTATAATGCAGCTGAATGGTATGAGAATGCATACAAAGAACAAAGAGACAAGGATATTGCTATAAAAGTTGCTGAATGCCAGTTTGAGATGAGAGATTATAAAAGAGCAGTTAGTTGGTATAAAAGAGTTGTGGATAGAGATAAACAAGGGTTCTATAAAGATTATAAATTAGAATATGGAAAAGCCCTCAAAATGCAGGGTGAATATAGTGATGCATATAGAATATTAGGAGAGTTTATTGCTGAAACAGAAGATGATAGTAGAAGAAAAGAAGCTGCTCTTATTGCTAATGGAATCGTTAAAAGCTCAGAGTTCGAGGAAAATGTTGATGCTATTATTAAACCTGTTCATAGAAATGTGAATAGCCCTTCTTCTGAATCTGGTCCAATTAATTTTGAAAACAAATTATACTATAGCTCTCTGAATCGTAAAGATGAAATTGTTTACAACGATAAACTAGAAGGACAATATCATTTTAAAATTTACACTAGTGAAATAAATGATAAAGGAGTTTACGATAAAGGAAGTTTGTTAGGTGAAGAAATTAACAGGGAAGGTTATCATACAGGAAACCCTAGTTTTTCAGATGATGGTCTTGTAATGTATTTCACTCGAATGCTGATTGAAGATGGAGAGGTTTTAGAAGCTAAAGTGCATTATGCAAAGAAAAACGGAAATAATTGGGGGGCTGCCTATGAAATTGGAGGTGACCTCGCTAATTATAATGTAAAACATGCAGTTGTTGGTGAGTTGTATGGAAAAGATGTAATATTCTTTACTGCTGATCTCGAAGGTGGTTTTGGCGGATTTGATATCTATTACAGCGAATCTAATGGACCTTATGAATTCTCAACACCAATAAATTTAGGTGAAACAATTAATACCCCATATGATGAAATCACTCCTTTTTATAGAGAAGGTGTTTTGTATTTTAGTTCAGATGGATATCCTACTTTAGGAGGTAAAGATTTATTCCAAACCTCTTGGGATGGTACAACATGGTCTGCACCTCAAAATATGGGAAATGGATATAATAGTACAGCAGATGATATGTATTATACTATGGACAAAGATGGTCTACAAGGTTTCCTTGTTTCCAATAGAGTTGTAGAGAAGAAAAGGTCAGTTAGAAGTAAAACTTGCTGTGACGATATCTACTCTGTAACATTTAGAGAAGTTATTATAGACATCCTTGCTAAGGTATTCGATCAAGATAATGAACCATTGAAAGAAGCTGAAGTAACTCTTGTTGATATGTCTGTTGGTGAAGATAAAAATTCTCCTGAACGTAAAGTAAATCTAAATTCTAATGACTTTAATTTTGCTTTGGATCAAGACAAAAAATATAAAGTTGTTTTTAAAAGAGATGGGTATTATCCTGACTCTCTTACATTTAATACAGTAGGAATTTTGGACGATTATACAGTTCAAAAATCAATGAAATTAAAGGAAATTCCGCCTCCGCCGGATCCGGAACCTGAAGTAGAAGAAACCATCACTATTACAACGAATCAGCCTATTCGTATGAATAATATTTATTACGATTTGAACAGTGCGAAAATTCTTCCATCTGCAGAGATAGATTTATCTTATATCCAGGAATTAATGTTAAAATATCCAGATATGGTTATTGAACTTTCTTCTCATACGGATTCTCAAGGTCTTACTAGAAGCAATCAAGAATTATCACAACGCAGGTCTGATTCTGCGAAAAATTGGTTGGCCCAAAGAGGAATTGATCCAAATAGAATACAGGCTGTTGGCTATGGTGAAGAGTTTATTTTGAATAGATGCGTGAATGGTATAAGGTGTTCTGATGATGAACATCGTTTTAATAGACGAACAGAATTTAAGATTCTTTCTGGTCCTACAACCATCGAAATTAAAAAGCAAGTTGCTCCTTCTGGTGGACTTCCTATGAATTATGATATAGATCTTTATTCATCTCCAGATACTAGCCTACCGATTCTTGAGTTCAAAGAAAATGAATACAAAATTGGTGAGTTGAAGCTAGGTGAGAAAGTCGATATGGTTTTTGAATACAAAAATACAGGAGAAGCAGATCTAATTATTGAAGTTGTAACAGCTTGTCATTGTACCACATTTGAATATAGTGAAGAACCATTAAAGCCTGGAGAAACAGCTGAAATTTTCGCTACTTACAACACTGCAGTTAAAGGTAAAACAGGTGTCTTCAGAGAAGCTATTAATATTATTTGTAATACGGATAACTTAGTTGAAGAAGCAATTTTTCATGTTACTGTTGTTGAATAGTGTGGGCTAATATCCTTGAAACTCTTGGATCCTATTCTGTTATTGATTGGACAGTATTAATAACTGGTCTTATTTATGCAGTATTTAGTATGCTGAATAATCCCATTTGTTGGGTATTTGGAATCATTAGTTGCGCCCTTCTTTCTTATCAAGATTTTACTACTTATAACCTCTTATTTGATGGTGTCCTCCAAATATTTTATGTCTTAATGGGCATTCTTGGATTGTATCGTTGGATTAATCGTAAAACAGAGGAAGGTAAACCTATGGTGATTTCATTGCCCATATTATCGCATCTAAATGCACTCCTTTTAGGATTTCTTTTAAGTGTCTGCCTAGTTTTTCTGATAAAGTTCATTTTTAATCCATCGTTTGCATTTTTGGATTGTATTACTACTGTCTTTAGCCTTTGGGCTACCTGGTTATTAGTCAATAGAGTCTATGATGTATGGTTTTATTGGATTATTATTAATCTGCTATATATATACCTATATTTTTCACAAGGTGCAGATCTCTTTGCAGTATTATATATTGTCTATTTCGTTACTTCAATTGGTGGATTATTCACTTGGAGAAAGGACTTTCAAACGACCAAAACTTATTTAGACACGGTCTAAATTAACTTCTTTAAATATAAGCTGCAATATGCTATACTATGTATGTTTAAAGCTGTTATATTTGCGGTAATTTTCTAAATAAATTTTAAAGTTTTGAAAAAAGGACTAGCGTTTTTCATTTTCCTTGCTTTACAACTATCAACTCTTACTTCCGCCAACGCGCAATCCGCGGCAGGTTCCTCGAAAGGTTTTATTATCGGCTTAATCGTCTTAGGAGTTATATTGTTAATATGGGCAATCATTACGATCACTGATAATCTTCTTCAGATAGAAGCAGGTAAAGCTGGGATTGATACTTCGAAAGAGAATATGGGTTTATTCCCTAGCCTTAGTAGTATGTTTTCTGGTAAAGCTCCGGCTTACGCCCAAAACCATCATTACGTGCGCCTTAAAAAAGGTTATGATCTAAAGCTTGAAGGAGAAGCTGAATCTTTAGGGGGTTTGAACAGTAATGTTACTAGATTTTCTGTAAGTCCATATGATTTTAGAGGCATTTCGCCAATTCCAAAGGTGACTGTCGAAATAGGGGATGAAGTACAAGCAGGTGATGTAATCTTTTTCGATAAGAAAAATCCAGACGTTAAATATACTGCTCCAGTTTCAGGAGAAGTTGTTGATATTCAAAGAGGTGCTAAACGTTCCATTTCGAATGTTATAATTTTAGCAGATAAAGATCAAAAACATAGAAACTTTGATGTACCAAGCCTAGATTCTTCTCGTGAAGAATTAGTTGACTTTTTACAAGCTTCTGGTGCATGGTCACTTTTTAATCAAAGACCTTTTGATATTATCCCTTCTACAACAGATGTTCCTAGGGATATTTTTATTTCGACTTTTGATACAGCTCCTTTAGCACCTAAAACAGACGTTATGCTTAAAGGAAATGAAGAAGCATTCAAATATGGAGTAAACGTTCTAGCAAAATTAACTTCTGGAAAAGTGCATTTAGGTTTGGACGGAAAGTCCACTCCAAATCCTACTTTTACTAGTATTGAAAACGCAGAAATTCACTTTTTCTCAGGTGCTCACCCTGCAGGAAATGTAGGAATTCAAATTCATCACATTAACCCTATTAAGGTAAGTAATGATATGGTTTGGACAGTTGATTTTCAGGATGTAATTATACTTGGAAGATTGTTTAAAGATGGAGTTTATAACACGAAAAAAGTAGTTGCCATTACTGGTGCTGAGATTAATGAACCAAAATATGTGGAAACATTCACTGGAGCAAATATTGGTGAACTTGTTAAAGATAATTTAGCGAATGACCACATAAGAATAATTGCTGGTGATGTTTTTTCAGGTGATAAAAAACAAGCTGATGATTTTATCGGATTTTCTGATAATCAAATTACTGTAGTAGAAGAAGGAGATAATTACGAATTATTCGGTTGGTTATTACCAATTGCGCCACGTCCTTCTGTCTCTAATACCTTTCCTAATTTCTTATTCCCTAACTACAAGTTCAAAGCTGATACAAATACTCACGGTGAAAAAAGAGCTTTTGTGGTTACTGGACAATATGAGAAAGTATTGCCTATGGATATTTACCCACAGGCTCTTATGAAGTCAATTTTAACACAAGATATGGAACGTATGGAAGGTTTAGGAATTGCAGAATTATCAGAAGAAGATATTGCAATTTGCGAATTTGTGTGTACTTCTAAAACCCCAATGCAAGAAATTTTACGTGAAGGTCTTGACCTTGTAAGAGAACAACTTTAAAAAGATAATAACATTATAAATGGGATTAATTGATATATTCAAGAAAATAGAACCAGACAAAAAGAAACGTCCGGTCATGCATACACTTTACGATGCTGTTTTCACTTTTGCTTTTGCACCTAATGAAGTTACTAGTGGTAAAGGAGTCCATGTCAGAGATGGAATGGACCTCAAAAGAACAATGATTCACGTTGTTTTGCCTCTAGGAATTCTAGTTTTACTAGGTGCATTTAATATAGGTCATCAACATTTCGTAGCACAAGGTGCTTATAATGGAATTGTAGAAGGATTAGGTCTTAAGCTAATCTATGGACTTATAAAGTTATTACCTCTAGTTATAGTTGCAAATGTTGTTGGTCTAGGAATAGAAATTATAACTGCAGCTAAAAAAGGACACGCCGTAGAGGAAGGATTTATAGTTTCAGGGGCTTTGATTCCTCTAATTATGCCACCTGATTTACCTTTATGGATTCTTGCAGTTTCTGTTGCATTTGCTGTAATCATTGGTAAAGAAGCTTTTGGTGGTACAGGTATGAATATATGGAATATCGCTTTATTATCAAGAGTATTTGTATTCTTTGCTTACCCTACTACTATCGCTGGTGATGATGTTTGGGTGGCAGGATATGAAAAATTAGCTCCTGGAGGATCAACAGACTATGGCTTTTTTATTAATAAAGTAGTAAATCCACTTTTGGAACTTGTGGGCTCTGCCAAATTTGAAGCAGCCCAAGTCATAGATGGGTTCAGTGGAGCAACCCCTTTAAGCTTAGCGGCTAAAGGAGGATGGGAAGCAGTAGTTTCTCAATACAGTGAAGCTCAAATGTTTTGGGGAATGATTCCAGGTTCAAATGGAGAAATGTTCAAACCACTAATTATAATTGGTGCTGTATTCCTAATTGCTACAGGAATCGCTTCATGGAGAATAATGCTAAGTATGTTTTTAGGAGCTGCTGTAACAGCAATGTTCTTAAACTTATGGGGTGCTTCTCCTATGATGAATGTCCCTTGGTTCTATCAGTTTTATATGGGTTCTTTCTTATTTGCTATGGCATTTATGGCAACTGATCCTGTAACAGCGTCAAGTACCAATACTGGAAAATGGATATACGGTTTGATTGTAGGATCCGTCGGTATGATTATACGGGCGATAAACCCTGCTTATCCAGAAGGATGGATGCTTTCAATTTTATTTGCTAACACTTTCGCTGCAACTATAGATCACTATGTTGTTCAAGCGAATATTACTAAAAGATTAAAACGTGCGTAACGATACATTAAAAGTTCTTCTTTTTGTTTTTGCAATGACAACCATTGTTGCACTTGTACTTGCAGGACTGTTTTTTTCTACCGCAGATCTTGTAAAAAAGAACGAAGAAGTCTATAATAAAAGAGCTACTCTTTCAGCTGTAGCATCTAAATTAGGGAAACCTCTGGAAGAAATTTCAGATGACGAACTCCTTGATATTTTTAATACCCAAGTTGTTCAAAAGGTAGTTGATAGTCATGGAAATCCTATGGATGAAGCTGCTGTTAATGGCCTTGGATATGGAGGTGGAACAGCTGAGTATGTTGATATGGCTAAAGAAAAGAAAAAGCCTGTTGCAGACAGAGCATGGCCTATTTATGAATTTACTTCTTCTGAAAAAGAAAAGTTTTACATATTAGTGATAAGAGGAAATGGACTATGGGATGAAATTTGGGGATATGTCGCTTTAGAAGATGATGCAAAGACTATTGCAGGTGTTGCTTTTGATCATAAACAAGAAACTCCTGGTCTTGGTGCTGAAATTAAAGATAGTAAGGCTTTCCAAGAACAATTTGTTGGAACTTCTATCTGGAAAAATGATATGTATCAAGGAATTTATGTCAGAAAAGGTGGCTCTAAAGATAAGACTTACGAAGTAGATGGTCTTACAGGTGCAACTATAACCGCTGACGGTGTAACAGACATGTTTGAAATAGGTATTAAGGCATACGGCCCTTACCTGAGCAAACTGGCTAATTAAAGGAAACTAATTATTTAGTATATAAAAAAATTAAAAATGGCAGATACAGCTGCAGTTGCTAAAAAAGAAGCAACGTTTAGTTTTGGAAAAAAAGAAAGGAAGTTAATAACTGATCCTTTGAACGATAACAATCCTATTACAGTACAAGTATTAGGTATTTGTTCGGCTTTAGCCGTTACTACGCTTTTTGAAAAAGCATTTGTAATGTCTATTGCTGTTGTTTTTGTATGTATGTTTTCTAGCTTGTTCACTTCTCTTTTAAGGAATTCTATTCCTAAACAAGTGAGAATGATCGTTCAGTTAGTAATCATTGCATCCCTTGTAACAGTAGTAGAATTAATGCTAAAAGCTTATGCTTATCCTATGTATAAAGAACTATCAGTTTTCATCGGTTTGATTATCACAAACTGTATTGTGATGGGTCGACTAGAAGCATTCGCCATGGCTAATTCGCCGTGGAAGTCTATGCTAGATGGAATAGGAAATGGAATAGGTTATGGTGTAATTTTATTGATGGTTGCTGCAATAAGAGAAATCTTCGGTAAAGGTTCTATCTATGGAATTAAATTAATAGGTAATACAGAAGAATTCTTTATTAACACAAACACCAGTTGGCTTTTTGGATGGTATGAACCGAATAACTTAATGGTTTTATTCCCATCTGCAATGTTTGTAATTGGTGGTTTAATCTGGGCTCATAGAGCATGGAATAAGAAACTTGTAGATATTTCGTAAACACCATTTTAATAAAAAAGAAAATAAATAGATAATGCCTGAATTAGCTAATATATTTATAAAATCCGCCTTCATAGAAAACTTAGCACTTTCTTATTTCTTAGGAATGTGTTCATTTCTTGCGGTTTCCAAAAGTGTAAAAACAGCATTTGGACTTGGTCTTGCTGTAATTTTCGTACTGGGAATTACAATGCCTATAAATTGGTTGATTAATACCTATATACTAAGTGATACTGGAGTATTTGGTCAAGATTTTACCTTCCTAAGATTAATTTTATTCATAGCGGTAATAGCTTCTATGGTGCAACTAGTAGAAATGGTCGTAGAGAAATTCTCTCCATCTCTTTATAATGCACTTGGAATCTTCTTACCGCTTATAACTGTAAATTGTGCCATTTTAGGTGGTTCTTTATTTATGGTTTCTAAAGAATATAATTTCGCTGAATCGGTATCTTTTGGATTAGGTGGCGGTTTTGGTTGGTTTGTCGCAATTGTGGCTATTGCAGCTATTCGTGAGAAAATCAAGTATTCTGCTGTTCCTCCTGCTTTACGTGGTTTAGGTATGGCATTTATGTTAACCGGTCTTATGGGTCTTGCTTTTATGGGGCTTATGGGAATCGACCTTTCATCATTTTAAAATTTTTAATTAGATGATTATTTCAATGTTTTTCATGTCTGCTGTAGGGTCTGTAGTACTCTCAGTAATCATATTCAGCATACTAATTTTAGCTTTATCTTTAATGCTAATTTATGCTCGATTAAAATTAGTACCTCAAGGCGATGTAAAAATTATCGTGAACGGAGATACTGAAAATCCTATGGTTGTTCAACCTGGTTCTACACTTTTATCAGCGCTTTCTGATAAAAACATCTTCTTACCTTCTGCTTGTGGTGGTGGTGGAACTTGTGCTATGTGTGAATGTCACGTTGATAAAGGTGGGGGAGAAACTCTTCCTACTGAACTTAACCACATGACTAAGAAAGAAGCAGCTGAAGGCCTTCGTCTTGCATGCCAAGTGAAAGTAAGAGAAGATATGGAAATTAGAATTCCAGAAGAAATCTTCGGTATCAAGAAATGGGAATGTGAAGTTATTTCAAATTATAACGTTGCAACATTTATAAAAGAATTTATTGTAAAACTTCCTGAAGGCGAAACGTTAGATTTTGAAGCCGGTGGATATATCCAAGTAGACGTTCCTGAAACAACAGTGAACTTCAAAGACATGGATATTACTGCTCACCCGAAGTATCATGATACTCCTGATAAATTCCAAAAAGATTGGGATAAATTTAATCTTTGGCCACTTAAAATGGTGAACGACGAAGAAGTATTTAGAGCTTATTCTATGTCAAATCACCCAGCTGAAGGAAATATTGTTTCTTTGACAATTCGTATAGCAACTCCGCCTTGGGATAGAGCTAAAAATGACTGGATGGATGTAAATCCTGGTATCTGCTCTTCTTTTGTGTTTAGTTGTAAGCCTGGAGATAAAGTAACAATCTCTGGTCCTTATGGTGAATTCTTTATTAAAGAGACTGAAGCTGAAATGTTATATGTTGGAGGTGGAGCTGGAATGGCGCCTATGCGTTCTCACCTATATCACTTATTCCACACATTAAAAACTGGCCGTAAAGTAACTTTCTTCTATGGCGGTCGTACAAAACAAGAATTATTCTACGTTGAAGAATTTAGAGAAATAGAAAAACAATTCCCTAACTTCACTTTCGCGATAGCATTAGATAATCCTCTTCCTGAAGATAACTGGGTATTAAAGAAAGATCTTAAAGATCCTGAAGGTGATGGTTTCAAAGGATATGTTCACCAAGTAGTAATTGATGAGTTCTTAAGTAAGCATGAAGCTCCTGAAGAATTAGAATTATACTTCTGTGGACCTCCTATGATGAATCAATCTGTTATCAAAATGGCTGATGACTGGGGAATCCCTGAAGAGAATGTAGCTTTTGATGACTTTGGAGGATAATATATTATAAACCATTTATCATAAACAATATACTAAAGGCTTCGTGAATATTCACGAAGCCTTTTTTTACCCACCTTATGTTATAGAACTTTATAATGCCTGGCTGACAATCGAAACTTTGGAAGATAGAAGAACTGAAATGCCAAAGAAATATTACCTATTTAAGGTTAGAATGAGGTAATAGATTTGGAAAGTGAAAAGTCATTCTACAAGGCAGAAATTTATTGCTTAACCTTTGTTGCGGAATCAATTTCTAACGAAGTAGAATGGGTTTTGATCCCAATATATGCCTTATTTTAGTCTTAAATTGGCATAACAACTTTTGTGAATGGATAGGTAGTCACCATTAACGCCTTTAACGTCACAAGTAATAGCGAATGAACAAAAGGTGGTGTAGCATTTATTTGGAAGGTATTCAAGATCGTAATACCAATTTAATTTCAAAATGTCGTATAAAATTTTGATACTTAATTTTTCTAGTTCGAGTTAAAAAACGTAGGCATAACAGTAGTTACGGCGAGGCTTTTTAAGGAAGAAATTGAAAGATTAAGTAAAAAGAAATGCGACATTATGGAGTTAAATTGGTATAGTAGATTTTCTATTGCATAACGCAGGTTTAATATTCATGTTATTTTTTTAAGATTTCACCCGCTTTCTCGTTAAATTGCTATTAATGTTTTTTAAAATTGAAACAAGAATTCTAAAGCCTTCGTATATTTCATTAATACATCTCATTTTCTTTTTATAATTTTGGGACATTCCTTGGTTTATGTTTAAACCATTTGTCATAGAATAGATTATACCCAAACTAAAACAGACAGATATGAAACAATTACTCTTTTTAGCAGCATTAATCGCCACAATAGCTTCGTGCAGCCCAAGGTTGACTCCTTTTACAGCTAACCTTCGTAATGAATACCAATGGTCTGAAAAAGATCTAAAAAAGATTCAATTTTATCTGTCTGAAGAAATCGTTCTGTGGAGAGAAATTCGCGATGGTGATGCCAAAATAGATGATGGTGCAATCAAAATTCGTAATGGTAAGAAAGTTGAAGAAATAAGATTTCCTAAAAGAACTCCTGGTGTATTCATAGTCGAACCCAAAACCAACAACTTTGGTATTGCTTTCGAAAATGGAAATAGTAAATACCTAATGTTTGGACCAAGCAAAAAAAGAGCCGATTTTGTTCTCCTTGCTGCCGATTGGAAAAAAGATATCGGTAGAATTTCTTATGGAGATAGAATCTATTATACAACAGATGAAAGTGCCTTTGCAAGATTAATGGTAGATCTTCGTTCAGCTCAAAAATTATCCGTTAAAAGAAAGACGGTAGAAGGACGTAAAATTAAATAAACTTGCTACCACAAAATTTCTATTTAAAAGGTGATGTTTTAGACATATCTAGGAACCTATTAGGTAAAAAGATTTGCTCTACTATTGGAGATGGATTCACCTCTGGTATCATCGTAGAAACGGAAGCGTATAGAGGTAAAGATGACAAAGCATGTCACGCTTTTGGAGGTAAGAAGACTCCTAGATCTCTAACTATGTTCATGCCTGGAGGATTTGCATATGTCTACATGTGCTATGGTATTCATCCTCTTTTCAATATCGTCACTGGAAATAAAGACGAAGCGGAAGTCGTGCTTATTCGAGCAATCCAACCTTTAGATGGAATTGATGTCATGCAAAAACGTAGAAAACAAACAAAGGTTAAAGTCCTGTGTAATGGACCAGGTAAACTAACTCAAGCTCTCGGAATTTCTAAGTCACAAAATGAAATACCTCTATTTGATAAATCTTCAGATCTTTGGCTAGAAGATCATCTTGATGTAACTAAAAATGATATTATATCTGGTCCTAGAGTAGGACTTACCACCGCTGAAGAATGTATGAATTGGCCTTGGCGTTTTAGAATTAAGGATAATCCCTATCCTTCAAAACCAAATCATGTATTCTATGAAGGATTTCCTCCCGCATAAAAAAAACCCTTAATCTAAAATAGATTAAGAGTCTTTATAGGTTACATGAGCACAACTTAGGTTAATAATGTTTTGTTCTACTGCTCATGTTTTTTGAACCATATAAGAATATGGTACGAAGTTAAAAATTGACATACTCATGTTGTGTTAAATTGATACGTAGCTTCACGAGACTTATCTCTTTTTTAAAATAATACAAATTTAGCTTGATAATGCTGCATTAGATTTT
Source organism: uncultured Saprospiraceae bacterium (assembly GCA_964607315.1). Taxonomy (GTDB): domain Bacteria; phylum Bacteroidota; class Bacteroidia; order Chitinophagales; family Saprospiraceae; genus JAHDFB01. Next base: position 34,646 of record CAZSKA010000002.1, read on the forward strand.
ACTATTTAATTTTTCTTTGTCGATCCAAAAAAAGTAGGCATAACCATAGTTATGTCGAGGCTTTTTGGGGAAGAGAAAGAGGAATTAAGTAAAAATATATGCTTCATTTTCGAGTTAAATTTGTATAAATGCATCATTTGCATATGCTGATCTTATTCTCTTTAGTTCTTTATTTAAAGTATTTGAGTTACAAGGAAGATAAACACCAATTCTTTTCAATCCTTTATATGGAGCTTCAAAAATCTCATAACCATCATTTTTCAATTTGTTTTTAATGTTATTGGAGTTCTTATTTTTCGAAAAACTTCCTATAACAATTATACATTCTTGTGAAACTGTAGGTTTTTCTTTTTTAACACTAGATTTTGATTGAGAAACTGGTTTTTCTTCCATTTTCACCATCTCTTCCTCCTTCTCCACCTGATTCTCTGAATCTAATTGATCTCTTGCATCAGTGAAGTCCATTACTTTTTCACTCATCTCTGTCTCATTAGTTCTAGTCTCTATCTCTTCGTTCATCGAATTTATAACGATAGAACTGTCTATTACTTCTCCTTGAAAATTAGAATCTTCTATAATAGTTTCATTTTCCGAATGACCTATTTCTTCTTCATCAATAAAATCTGCATCATCAACTTTATGATACGTATCATCATTAATTTCCATTTCAACTAAATCTCCATGTGCAACAGCTTCTTTTACTAAAAATGAAGTGTCACCAGCAAATGTATATGTTAAAATAAAAGCCAATGCAAGTAAAACTACAATTATTCCTATTGCAATATCTGTCTTTTCTTTTTTTGACATTTGGTAGTGGATTATTTACGATTTTAATGATTGACTTTCTAATAAAAGTAATGGAGGAGGAAAAACTAAAACCTCCTCCACATACTAAAAGTAAGGGTAATTACTTTTTTAAATTTTTAAAGAAAGACTTCATTTCTTCTCCTGCTGCTTCTCTTCCACCTAATCCAAATGATAATGCAAATGCTATCGCTACTGAACCTAATGTAAGACCAAACGCTAAGTTTACTATACTCTCAGCTATTCCCATTGTATGAAGACCAAATGCTAAGAATATTCCCAATATCGCAAACCTTACAATAGGGATTAAATAACCATTAGATTTTGATCCAGACAATGCTTTTTCTGCTAGATTCGATATAAATAATCCTCCCATTAGAATAATTAATCCAAAGAATACTCTTCCTGTGATATTGAATATATTCGTCAAGATTCCTTCTACTTGTGTTAATTCTAATTTCCCACAAGCTGCAATTATACCTGTGAACATTATGAAGAATAAAGCAATATTTCCTACTACAGAAGATAAAGAAGTTGTTTCTCCTATTACTGAATTCAATCCTAAGTTTGCAGATAATTTGTCAAGTCCAACATTTCTTAATAATTCAGTTACTATTCCTACTACATATCTTCCTATTATAAAGAATACTGCTAATAAGATTGCAGCTGCTATAATTTTAGGAACAGAATTCATTAATCCTCCTAACATTTCTGAAGCGGGATCTGAAATAACACTCATGTCTAGTTTTTCCAAAGCAATAATCAAAATAGGAATGAACACAATTATGAAAACTACTTGCTTTAGGATTTTAGTTAAATTAACAGATCCTGTACTTACGCCCATTTTGCTTCCGAAACTTTCTAATCTTTCCGACACAAAACTTGTAGCTTCTGAAAGAATGGTTGCAATAACATAACCTGCAAAACCTATTATTCCTGCACCTACTATATTTGGAACATATCCTACAAAACCTCCTAACATTTCCTGTAATGAGTCCGTTACACCAGTAACACCCATCATACTTAATGCAAAAATTAATGAATAAAGTACGATAATGTAGTAAACAAGTTTTCCTATAAATTTGTCAATTCTAACTGTTGTGTTGAATTTCGTTGCTAATTTTTCATCTAATTTCGTGCGACCGAATAATTTAATTACAATTCCTTTTACAATTCTAGCAATAATGAATCCTAAAATAATAACTAATATAGCTCCTAAGACACCTGGAAGTGCGCCTCCTACTGTTTCAAATAACGAGTCAAATAGTCCTTTAAATTTGTCCATTTTTAAATGTGGTTTAGTTCTTAATATAAACCTAAGACTATTTCAATTTTAACAAACCACATTTAAATTTTAACAAATCTTCAATTTATTAACAATTTCTTTCAATTTGTCACTGACAAATCTTTAGAGTTTTTATCACATTTTGAAGTATTTATGGAACAGGTGTTTTAGCTGATTTTTCTCTATTCGATGCGTTCCCTTATATATCTCATAACGTACTTTGAAATTATTTCTATCTGCTACATTTTTTAAGAATTCCATTCTTTCATCATTCATATATTGATCTTCGTCACCAATTGTATAAATAATTTGGTTCTCATTAAAATCACTTTTGCTTTTAGAAAAATCTAAGTCTTCAGGAAACCAAGTTGAGTAAGCCAAAATGTGATCAAAATCAATTTTTCTATTATACATCCACCGAAAAGCAGAGGTCCCTCCTTGGGAAAATCCGAATAATATCTTCTTACAATCTGCAGGAAGCTTCATTTCATATTCATAGTAAAGCGCACTTAAGAAAGCCGTAAAATCTTCAATTTCTATCAACCTATCGTGACTAGTCATCCACGTTGCCACCACATCGCCCCCAAAACCTTTCAAGTAAAAACGCGATAATCCTTCCGGAGATACTACGAAATGCTCTTTGGGGTTAAACCCCTCAAATTTAAAAAGCATCTGTTCGCATAACATATGAGAACCGTGTAATGCAAACCAAAAATATTTAGTGGATTCACTCAGTTCTCCATAAGTTGCGTAATGAGCAGTCTTCTCTACTTTCTTCGTATGTCTCGTAATTTGCATGTGATATATCTATTTATTTTGGGCTTTAAGCCCAAAAATGATAAATTGATCTTGACAAACAAAAAGAATAAGCTTTTGCTTACTATATTTGCGCTCCGCATTCTGCCCGAGTGCTGGAATTGGTAGACAGGCATGGTTGAGGGCCATGTGTCCTTATGGGCGTGGGGGTTCGACTCCCCCCTCGGGCACTCTGATAATCAAAGGTTTAGCAATATGATTGCTAAGCCTTTTTTCATTTAGAATGTTTTGGTGCAACATTGGTGCAAGTAAATGAGTGTTTATTTGGTCTGTTTTGACTGAGAAAAATTCTAGGTTCAAGTCCTAGAAGGAGCGCTTTTAAGAAAGCCCATGTCCATTAGAGCTGAGCTTTTTGCATTTTACAGGTACAACATGGGTACAACAAATGATACTTATTATGGTGCCTAAGGCAATGATTTCGTTTGACATTAACGTCTCATGTTTTCAAAATAAGAAACATTCGGATCATATGGGCCACCCTTTTTGACCATGCTAGACTCTTGTTTAGGCCCTCTTATTTGTTCAAGGGCTAAATCAGGATCATCGTTATTCATTTCTAGGAAATCTACAGCAAATTCTATTTCTTTACGAGTCTTTCGACCACCATAAACTATTACTCTGTTAAAAATATAGTATATTTTATCTAGGTCGACCATTTTACTCATTTTCCATTCCTCTCAATAATATTGGATTTAAAATAAGTTTTTATAGTATCCTAAGTTTACAGAAATTTCAACATTTAATACACTGATTATATGATTCATATCTTTCGATAGATCTGAGAACTTCTCCATTAATACACCAAGCCCTCTTAATTTAAGGAAGTTGGCGCTTAATCCCCCTTCCTCGTAAAACACAATAACACGCTTACAGTATGCCATTGCCCAACCTAATTGAACCGTTGAAAGCGAATATTGAGCGCCTTTAAAACAGAATAGAACAAAGAACCTGCAACGCTGCAGCTGAACAAAGGATGGTGGTTTTTCGATAGCACGTAGCTTTTCATCAGTTCCATCATTAATTCGAACATCAATGTTGTTATTTTCATTTTGAACACCTTCTATAATTTGATGGATCACACTTTTGGTGTTTTGATTTAAAAGAACTTCGGTTGGCACAGCCATAAACATCTTCGGTACGGCATAATCAATGAATCTTGTTTTAAAGTTTTCCTTAAAATCTTGCTGTACAAACCTTTCTAATCTAGTCTCATTAACCACATTACGTTTAACTTTTGCAAAATTATACTTCTTCAATGCCAAATAGCTCAAAATATTAGGATTAACATTATTCTCTAATTCTTCTTTATTTCTAAATAATGAATAAATTTTGGGTTCTTCTAATTTGTCAGTTGCTTCGAGTAGTATTGACCCTTGCGTGATATGGTTGTCTTCGAAGGATATATAAGCACCTAGCATAATGTTGTCATTGCTTAGATTAGAACAATTCACTTTAATATGAATACTTATTTTTTTAGTAACCGAGGACATATCAAAAAATAAACCATTATCCTGAAGGTGTTCTATGTCACCTTCATAATCTGAACTGATGTCATCTTTGACATTATGCAAGTAGGCTTTCGTTTGCTGTATTGAAATTAGACTCATTCCAAGTTCAGGCTCTTCAGTTTCCTCCAAATGGTAGAAAAAGTAGGCTTTATAGTATAATTGATCAGGTCGTTGGAATTTAACCTTGAAAACTTGATAGTTTTCAATTGCCTCTACGAAACGCTCTGCTGTAAAAATTCGATTACGTAACTCCAAATTAACCGGTACCAGAAAATCGTCTTCGGATTTTATATTCCTATTCACAGTCCTTTCAATATCATTCTTCGCATTATACTGTACGGAAGCTCTAGATAATCCTTTTTTAAACTCCTTTCTATCCGCACGCCACTTATCAAACTCATTATAGCCTCCAGTATTCTTGACAATATCCAAAGATATTTTTAGCTGTTCAAGTATGTTTTTCATTTCTTGAAGGGTAATCTCTTTCATTTCTACAATTTAATTACTATCAAAAATATCGAATATTCTGAAATATTCTGAAATATTCTAACATTAGATTATTTAGTAACATTCAGATTTTCAAAGTGAATTACCTGAGTTTTAAAATAAATTTGATGTAGAAGATGAAAAGAAACTACTCATATTGAACTTTAAATTTTGTTTTTATGCTCAACTTATCTACTACCTTTTACCGTGACTTTACTGACCACTATCAGTTCCTGATTTATGATTACATGTCTCGGGTCAGCCCCGAGAATCCAATTACTCTGACCAAAAGAGTTTTGACCAATGTTCTGACCAAAGAAGATGAATTGAATTTGGCTCAGAGATTCTATGATGGGGATACAACCTTAGCATTCACAATGCTTTGCTTTTGTAATCATGAAGTTAAGTACCATTAAAGATCAGTCAAGCATGGATCAAACTGCCCGATTCGTGTCTGATCAATATCATTTTAAGAATAAACACTATTCTGGATAAGCTCTAATATTTGAAATTTCAAAAAGTAATTAAATTCTAAAAGATGAAAAACTTAAACATCGGGATTATCATAGTTTTTGCATTGCTATGTTCTTCCTGTGGACCATCACAATCTGAGATAGATCGGATGGCAGCAAATGCATACGAAGATGGTTATCGTGCTGGCGTAGATTTTGGCGTAGCTCAATCCAATGAACGAGAATACCAAAGAGGCCTTACCGATGGTCAAATAATCGGAGAAGGAATCGGGTACGGGGAAGGATTTAAGGACGGTCAATATGAAGGCTTTGTAACTGACGTATTAGATTTGGTTGAGATTCATTGGTCGCATGCTGTGGTGATCTTGGGTTTTCTTCTATTGATTGGTTTCTTATTTGAAGTTTTCAGACGGTATGTATTAAAGTCTATGATCGAATGGATGCATCAAAGAATGGTTGATATTCGGTTTCTTTTATCGCCCCTGCATGGCGCTATTCAAAAGATTGCTGCTCAAAAAGATAAGTGGGAGATTCAGACACAAAACATAGAAAAATCGAATGCAACTTTTACTGTAGAAATCACAGTTCAGAATGAGCGAATTGAAAAGTACAAAGAATTTATTAATGGAGGAATGCCTACAGATCAGGAGACCATCGCACAGCGAGATATTTGTATAGCGCAAAAGAGAATTTCTGATTGTAAAAAATTGATCGAGAAAGGTCGAACGTATCTAGAGGATATTAGAAAATTGTTAAACGGTTTGGATATGCTTACTTACCGCGCGCAAACCGTATTAAATGTCAATATTCAAGATACATTTGAGGACTTTAGTGACTTAGAACATAACATTAAATCGTTCTTGAGATGGGATATTGGGTCTTTGGGAGAGAATGACGATTTGGATAATGAGTATTATTTCACTGCATCCTAATCTTATAACTCATGATCTATCCAGGTTCACTAGTAATTAAGAGATTGAAGTATTGCTTCGTGTTATCGATGATTTCATCGACTTGGTTTCTTCAAAATATACAGCAACGTGTTTTTGAGTATTCATCGACGATGGTTTTGGAACTTGCCCATCATGCCACATCGATTAATCAAGGCATTGATGCAATGAACACGTATAATGATTGGCACAACTGCATCGCTGATAGCTTTGTTGGGAAGGCCTTCGGATTGGTAAATAAGGACAACACACCACTAGAAAAACTCGATGTATTTGAAGATGGACAAGCGCATAAAGAGCTTGTCTCTCTTCTGAATGTACTTGGACTGTTTATGACGATTTCGACAATCATTTTGACCTTGTCGATTTTGCATTCGATCATCTGGCTTGCATTGGATTTACGATTTGGCAAACATAAGGGCATCACTTTAGTATTGATTGCCCTTGCGATAACTTTGAATTTTATCATTCAAGATCATGTGATATCACACATCGATCTTCTATAAAAATTAACAGAAATGACGTCTTTTTATATACTGCTTGCATGCGCAAGCATTGCTATTGTCGTGCTATATTTTTCGCTTCAAGGAATTTTAAAAATCCTAGATCAGATAAAATCAAGCATCATAGGAATTTGTTTGGTCATGTTTTTAACGGCATCGATTTATCTGGTGATTAACCGTCAAAACGCTGATCAAATATTAGAGGAAATCCAGATTTGGAAGGTTGAAACCTCAGCAGGTGGAGATTAATTTAATTGGCAACCAAATTAATTTAATACTATGTGGTTTAAGAAAAAAATGCAAAGTCTGTATGACAGGCTAGAAGCGCCATTATTTACATGGCCCGGAAAGAAAGAAATTTTCAAACTCTCACACGCTTTGGCGGGCATTCTCATTACCGGAGCCAGCCGAAGCGGTAAAACATCGGCAGTCCTGAAATTCATTATTCGAGCATGGTTTAGAGCAGGATTTGGTGGATTACTGGCTGTAACTCGTGTCAATGATACAGACATGTATCTTGATATAGCAGATCAATGCGGACGCAAAAACGACATCATTTATTTCCATGAAGGGTCAAATTTACAGCTTAATATTTTGGAGTTTGAGCTATCACGATATAAGGATGGCGAGATGGATTTGGAGCATGTCATAGATAATTTATTGATGATTCATGAGATGATTTCTAATTATGAATCTGGTGGAGGCGGCAGAAACGATGAAGATAAATTTTGGAAAAATTCAGCTAAAAATCTATTGACTTATAGCCTATCGTTACTCATTTTGTCAAAAGGAAAAGTGACCTGGCGACATCTTCGAAAAGTGGCACAAGATGCTCTAAATGAGGAAGAATTAAGTCGATATTTTGAGCTGTGGGCAATCATGCAAAGCCACGTTCAAGACAGCGAAGACTGGCAAAATTCATGGGCAGAATATAGTGAATGGCGCGCGCATAATGTGTTTATCGATGTGTTTGACACAGCCAATGCAAGAGAGGATTTAAGTGGAGACGAACAGGAAATGATGCGTGATGTTGGAGATTATTTCCTAAGACAATTTAGCAAGCTCGCTCCGAAAACAAAATCCATTGTTTTAGAGATCATCAGTAGTATTTGTAGACCGTTTGAGACGTCTAAAATTTTGAAAAAGCATTTTGCCTCTGGGTTTTCTTCAGAGCTTCATCCGCGCCGAACCTATCAGGAAAACAAGATTGTCATCTGTGGTTTTGGGGTTAAGGAACATGGGTTATCTGGGCTGATCGCAACAGGAATTATGAAGCTGATTTATACGCAAGAATGGGAACGCAGAGACCTTGAAAAAGAAGGTATTAAAGCTTCCCCAATCGCACTTGTTTTGGATGAATTCCAGTTTTATTTAAATGCCGCTTCGAAAGATTCATTATATGTATCGACCGCTGGTGGAAGCTTAATCGCCAATATTTTTGTCACTCAGAACATCGACAATATAATCATGTCGATGGGTGGTCAAAATGCCGAAGCCAAAGCCCGCAGTTTATGCGGTAATCTATCGACAAAAATATTCTGTGCCAATGGAAATTTCACCACCAATAAATGGGCTAGTGACATGATCGGATCACACTTTATTGATACGAAATCCACCTCAATTAATTTTGAAACGGGCAGTAAACAATCATTCAATCAGCACTATCACCCTAAGGTGCCTATAGATCATTTTACGATGCTGAAAACGGGTCGAAAAGAAAATAAATTTTGCGTTGAAGCCGTCGTATTTCAAACAGGTAAAACATGGCTTATGGGGCAGAATTTTGAGCAGATCAGCTTCATGCAAGATCACAAATGATGATCATTTCAAGCAAGTATCCTTATCATTTCATCACCATTAAATTCATTACTCATGATTACAAAAGCGTCTAATCAAACGGGGAAATTACGCACCGTTCCCGTCTTCAGCGATCTTGGCATGATGGTTGAATTCTATCGCTCCAAAATTTGGAAGAATCTTTTTAATGGTAACCAAAAAGCCTACTGGACAGTCTTTTTGTGGCTCTTTGCAGTTAAAGTTGAGATGTTCGGTCTTTTACTGCGCTCTGTATTTCGATACAATTTCGGGCGGCATACAAGCGGTTTTTTACTGAGTATTTGGACGGTATCAATGTTGGTTGCCTTGAATGCCAATGCCGTGGAAGGATATCTTTTCACGCTCGTACCATTCGGCGCGCCAATCCTTATGATTGGCATTGAATGGGAGACATTTTTGAATCTCATTTGGTTTAATGTGCGCTCACAAAATGTTGTCATTTTAACGGCTGTATTTTGGGTTTTTCACCTGATTCATGTTGTGCGGATTTATGCAGACAAAGGCGAAATAGATGATCATTTAAAGCGCGGATCATCATGGATAAAACGATTATTCCCTCATTCTAAATTCATCACAGAATTTAAAATTCAATGTTTCATTGAGCCAATAATCGGGATTATTTCAGGGTATTTATTTTGGGTTTTTGGCGATGATGTTTGGATGTTTTTCATCTTAAGCATAAGCGGATTTTGTCTCTTTATTCAAGAATTTTCTGACCATGCCTATCAATATTATCATGACCGATATACCTAGAAAAAACCATTAAATTAAATCCATACCTGAACCAAGTTTGAACCTTAAATGAACAAGCGTGTCCGTACCGATTTTACCCTACAAGCAGTATGCTTGGAGAAAAAGTATATGACCATAAATAAAAAAAATATTTCCCTCTTAAAAACCATCGGTTCATTGACCCAAAAATGAACCTTTAAAAAATAAAAAGGATATAAATTATGATGAAAATAATCGTGAATAAAAATGCCAACGGACTTGTTAAATACTTTACAACGAGCTTAACAAAAGATGATTATTATTTTGATCAAAAATCTATACCAGGTCGCTTTCATGGTAACTTAAAAAAAGATTTTAATTTATCCGATAAAGTTAGTCACAAAATTTTCTCAAAATTGGCTCATGGAATAAATCCGAAAACGGGAAAATCATTAACGCCGAGAAAAGTAAAAAATGCCAATTCAAGTTACGAGGTAACATTTAGTGCGCCAAAAAGTGTCTCGCTTATCATGATGCTTTCTGATGAACAAACAAAGAAGGATATTTTACAAGCTCATCGTTTTGCTGTTAACAAAGCAATGGAATCTATTGAGCATGATGCAATGGTTCAAACAAGGATTGAAGGACGAAAAATGAACGTACGTTCTGGTTCACTATTATTTGCAAGATTTGATCACCTCACTTCCAGACCCGTTGTAGATGAAAATTTATCTGATAAATCTTATGTGTCGGATATGAATTTGCACTCCCACAATATCATTTTCAATGTTTCGCAATATCAAGGAAAATATTTAGCCCTAAAGGCAAATTTAATCTTTCAAAACAGCGCATACCATAAAGAAATTTATCACTCCACCCTTTCAAAAAGACTTCAAGACATTGGATTTGAAATTGAACGCGGTCGTGAATCATGGGAAATAAAATCGATAGGATTAACGCGTAGAACATTGTTGAAATTTTCTAATAGGCTGTTACAGGTCGAAAAATTAGCAAAAGAATTAGGTATTACATCAGCATCAGGAAAATCAAAAATTGCCGCTGGTTCACGATCAAGAAAATCCGCCATGCGACAAGATATAAACTTGCGCAAGGTTTGGGACGATCGTTTAACAGCGATTGAACGCAAGGCAATTAAAAATGCGCGCAAGGCGGAGCAAGGCAAAGGCAATCCCTCTGCATTGAGCATCACCGCAGAGCGCGCCATTGAAAAGGCTCTGTCAAAATGTTTGGAGCGCCAATCAACCGCGCCTGTCAAACGGGTATTGGCGGAAGGGCTAAAACTGACCTACGGGAAATATACGGTTAAGGATTTGGAAGAGACGTTAGAAAAACGAGATGATCTTATTGGCGCGCGAAAATTCTACACTGATCACATCACCACAAAAGAGCACATTCATCTTGAAAAAAAAATGGTGAGGATCTGCGCGCAATCGAAAAACAAAATCCGTGCTCTCAACCCCCATTATAAGATCAAACGAGAATTTTTAAATGAAGATCAAAGGCAAGCGATTACTGCGCTCGTGAACACAACCGATCAAGTCAGTTTGTTAACGGGCAAGGCGGGAACGGGCAAGACGAGTTTACTATTGGAGCTCCAAACCGCTACGCATGAGGCCGGTAAAGATTTAATTGCGCTTGCGCCGTCCTCTGTCGCCTCGCGTGATGTGATGGTCAAGGAGGGGTTTAAAAACGCCAATACCATTGCCTCATTTTTGAATGATCGCAAGGCGCACGCGCGCTGTCAGGATCAAGTTTTATTGATCGATGAGGCAGGCATGGTCGGTACGAAAACGTTTGTCAAAGTTTTAGACATCGCCAAAAAACATAACTTGAAAGTGATTTTAAGCGCTGATCCACAGCAACATAAAAGCCCAGAGGCGGGCGCGCCGATCCAATTACTATTGGAGCATGCACGGCTAAAACCTATTCGTGTAGAGAAGATTTTGCGGCAGAAAAATAATCCTGAATATAAAAGGGCAGTGCAATGCTTATCCGATGGTCGTCCGCGATTGGGGTTTAAAATTCTTAATGAAATGGGCGCGGTGCATGCCGAGCCAGATACACAAAAACGTCATGAGATAATCGCCAAGGCCTATACCGATGCACTTAAAAACAAACGTTCTGTTTTGGTGGTCTCCCCCACCCATGCGGAAGGGATGATGATCAATGAACAAATAAGAAAAACATTGAAACTCCATGACCGTATTCAAAATAAAGATCATCGGTATATCATGAACATACCGTTGAATTTAACCACAGCAGAAAAACAAGATTTCGCGCAATACGAGCAAGGGCAAATGATTCAGTTTTTTAGAAATACAACAGGGTTTAAGGCGGGTGATAAATATATGGTCAAGGGGCGCAATCACTTAAATCAGGTGATTATTGCCGATCCCAAAACGGGGCAAGAAACGATGTTGCGATTGGAGCATACAGATCGTTTCGCGCTGTATCGTCAGGATGAAATTATTCTCTCACAGGGTGATAAAATTCGACTGACTCAAAACGGCAAAACAAAAGAGAAGAAATTGCGCGTCTATAACGGACAAGAATTTTCGATCAAGAGCTTTGGCAAAAATGGAGACATTCAGCTTTCAAATGGCAAAATTCTTGGTCGTGACTTTGGACATTTTCGCTATGGGTATACGAGCACTTCGCATGCCTCACAAGGAAAAACCGTTGATGAAATTTTGATCGCGCAAAGTGCCTTAAGTTTCCCTGCGAGCAATGCCAAACAATTCTACGTGAGTTGTTCGCGTGGTCGCCATGGGCTTCAAATATTCACCGATGATAAAGATGAATTAAGAAAGGCAATTGATCGATCAGGCAATCCTATGCATGCCAAAGAATTGGAAGACCTTCATAAAGAGCAACTACAGCGTGCCCAACTAAAATATTATATGGACAGTTTTAAAACACAAAATTATGAGCCAGAAAGGAGACAACACACACCAAACTACATCCCACCAGAACACCCAAGTCGGGACGAATACGAACGGGATATTTAACCACTTAAATCGCGGAAAAACGTCTTCGCATTCTATAACGCAACGCTTTGCGTATTTTGGGATAAACAAAAATGGGCGTTCATTGCGTCTCAGATTTTTATTAAAAGATGGGCGCAGGGTGCAAGTATCCTATGCGGTATTGCCAAATGTTATTTTGCAAAGCGATCAGGTTTTAGAGATTAATACAGGGCAATTTCGTATCACAATTAATGGGCGCGGATTAGAGGTTTTAGAAGAATATATAGCCCGTGAAATTGTGAACTGGATCAAAGAAAGTGAAACGCTTTTGGATGATAAAGACGAGCACGTTTTTGTTAGTGAAATTAAAATAGAAGGGAATATTCAAATGTAAATTTTAAAATAAATATTAATGAGAAATTTTAATGTTCAGTCTGGGGTTATCGCGCCAGAGAAAATAAAAAGAACCATTGATCACCGCATATCTCATTTTGATGCCTTGAAGAAAATTGAATTTTTAAAGACTTTGGCACGGACGGAAAAACAGAAAAAAGACTTGGATAAAATTAAATCCGAGTTGATTCAAACCGAACAAAAAAAACATGAAATTCGCGCTGTAAGAAACGTAAATTATACGCTCGGTTTGAGAACAGGAATTCACTTAGTAGATCATCGGCAATCTATTTTAAAACAGGATGAAAATAAAGATTGGAAAGCGAGACAAGATGCAATTAAAAAATCAATCGCGCTGTACAAGGAAAACATGTCGTTGACGAAAAATTTTAAAAAGTCAAAGACGAAAACGATAGATCGTGAAAAATAAAGAAGAGAAAGGAGCAAAAACATGACAATTAACGTACCGAACATTGTGAATGAAATTCAACTTGTTTATAAAACCAAAGTACCCAAAGAGGATCGCCCAAAAATTATAGCGTCTGATGATGCGTATGATGTTTTTAGAAATAATTGGAGCGCGCAGATGGGATTGATAGAAGAATTTAATATGTTGTTATTGGATCGATCTAATCGTGTCATGGCGATGTCAAATATTTCAAAGGGCGGCATCAGCGCAACACTTATCGATATAAAAATTGTATTTGCCACCGCTCTATTGGGGCGCGCATCGTCCATCATTCTGGCGCACAATCATCCCTCTGGAAATCTTTCTCCCAGTCAGGCCGATATAAAACTCACTAAAAAATTTATGCGCGCCTCTGAGATTCTGGATATCAAATTATTTGATCACCTTATACTTTCACCTGAAGGTAATTACTATTCCTTTGCCGAGAACAACGCGTTATAGTCCGCAATTACACCGCCATAGCTTTAACGCATCCTTATCTACAAATCGTAGGCCACCCCTGAGACGATTGAATAAATAAGACAAGGGCACGTTTGCAAAACGTGTTTATATACCCTTGTCGTTTTGGGCAATCAGGCGCATCTTCGCCCGTTAGGTTTGAAGATATATCTACCAAAGCCTAACGCCCCATAAAAGCGAAAAGGCAGATCGTTTAGACCTACTTTTTCGTGACCTCACATCAGGTACAATATATAAGATTTTTAAACGTAGTGCATAACTATTTGTTAGGCGTTAAATAATGTATGATCACCTCATTCAAAATCAACTAATTTCAATTGGTTTTGATCTGCGACATATACTTTCCACGCTTTGGATTGCGCGTCATGATCCAACCATTGAATCACAAAATCAATGACATCGTCATAGTACTCAAATTCTCGCTCATCCATAAAATGGGATCTATATCCTGTATTTGTCATCGGTAATTGCTTCCGATCATCCCGAATTATTTCAGTATGAGTCATGCAAAACCCTTGAATTTCCTTGTACCCATGTCCCCAATTTGGATTGTGTCTTACCGTAATTGAAATGCCTTGCCAAACGATCTGATGGATTTCGTTGTTTTCCTTGTTCATTTTAGGATCTCCCTTTGTAATTTGAGAACGATGTTTTGAATGGTGCCGTCAAGAATAATACTTTGCCCCGAACATGTTCTCCCCCAATACTCACCTACATCACTGCATAAAATGATCTCATCCAATGAAAACAGATGATCCGACAGCCAATCACTGACAAGCCACCATTCATAAATTTCATTGGCGTTTTCGCGGTGGGGTTTATAATTCATTATATTGTCAAAATGAATACCTCCAAGACAATCGCTTGATTGTAGAGCATCATTAATAAGCTCCGTCTGATTGACGATAATATGATTTTTAATGAAGCGTTCAGCTAACTCGTGAATGTTCCTATCAAAGCCGTAAATTTTAGTCTTCGTCATATGTTGTCCTTTCCAAAATGGTTAATGGTTTTTGTGATACAGCCCTCGGGTTTATCCCGAGGAGGGCTGTTCATAAAAATCATGGAAACCCACTGATTTAAGGGGGTGTGCCCTGTCAAGATTTGGATCTAAAAATACTCTTCCGCCCTTTGGCGGTAGGGAGGTTTTTAGATCCAACTTGCCTTGCTCTTTACGGGGTGAGGGGCTTTGCCCCTAAAAACAAACAAAGCGCGTACGGGTGTACGCGTACGTACTCCCAATCGGTAGAAATAAAAAAACCGATCCAGAAAATCTGAACCGGCTTTAATATTTTGGTTAAAATTTAAGATGCAGGATTTGGTTTTAGAACAACCAATTTTACCTGACCATCAATCGGAATGGGCTGTGCATCAAGATACATCGTAAAGCCATTTTCCGATTTATTGTTGAAAGCGACACCGATCGATGATCCGATTTTTTCACCCCGACCATTGGCAACTATGGGATGTACATAGTAATCAATTTTGGATGCTTTCTCAGGTTGTGGAGTTTTCTTGTCTGTCATTGTCTTTTCCTTTCGTTTGTGTTCATGACAAATTAAAATCAGAGATGAAGGATAAGGCGTCAGATCATACCTGCTTGACCATTAAATTGTTTCGCGATTAAGACACGAAGTGGCTAGGAATTTAATGGGCAAGCGTCCGTAGGAGCTTGAACAGCAAAGCTGTGAAAAGAGGTATTGATCTGCGCCGCCTTTATCTCATAATTTGTCCAATTATGAACACATACGAAACGGAAATGTACGGACATGGAGGTTCACAGCATACAGCCACACAACATTATTCTTTATCAATAATACCTTTAATTGCTATAAGAGCGTTTTTGAAATTCTTCCTATGGTAAGGAACTGAGACAAAATAAGCTATATATCTTTCGTAGTAATCATTTAAATAAAAAATAGAAATAAGTGCAATCTTTCCAAATAATGCAACAAAAAACATAGGCAATTGTAAATTCATCAAAATTCCTTTATGCTTCAACGTGGCATTAATATCAATAAGCAAATTATCCATTATATATGTAACAATAGGATAACACGCCATTAATGCAGCATAGAAAAATAGCAGTGCCATAAGTATAATCGGAATTTTCAACAATCTGATGTTAATCATTGAAATAAACAAAGTAAAAAGTGTTGCAGTTATTAATCCTGAAAACATATCAAATAAGAAAAGTACATGATTTCCGTATTGTATAGACCTAAAAATTATATCCATGATAGCGAAAATAGAAAGTAAAACCATCAATGAAATTGGAAGTGCACTTAATTTATAACCTGTTGTCCAACCTCGTATAAAATAGCTTAGGACAAAAACGAAAACAACGGATTCCACGTTATTAAATATATTGAAAATCAATGTCCTAGTATAAGGACTAAATTCATATATACCGTAGTATCCTGATGCCCAATCTAGCAAAAACCACAGATAAAGAAGAAACCAAACGAAAATTAATAATCTAAATCCAAAGAAAAATATATTCCATTTTCGTTTAATAATATTTAGATATAATTTAGCGTCCTCGGTGGATCCTCTATCGGAAAATAATTTTAATTTTTCATTTACCTCATCATCATAATCTTGATTATCTGAGTTGAATCTATAAAACCCTTTAGCAAATATAAATAATAAGACAAGAAAGTGAAGTAGATATAC
>CAZSKA010000003.1:0-47526 GCA_964607315.1 uncultured Saprospiraceae bacterium
GAAAGATTAAGTAAAAAGAAATGCGACATTATGGAGTTAAATTGGTATAAAATCAATACTTGATTAATATCTATAATATTCAGGCTTGAATGGGCCTTCTGGACTTACATTGATATACTCCGCTTGCTCTGTAGAAAGCTCTTCCAATTCTACACCAATCTTCGCTAAATGTAATCTCGCCACTTTCTCGTCCAAATGCTTAGGTAACATATATACTTTGTTCTCGTAGTTGTCACTGTTATGCCACAATTCTAACTGAGCTAAAACCTGATTCGTAAATGAATTACTCATCACAAATGATGGATGGCCTGTAGCACAACCAAGGTTTACTAATCTACCTTCTGCTAATACTATAACGTCTTTACCATTAAGCGTGTACTTATCTACTTGAGGCTTGATCTCTATTTTTGACCCACCATGTGTATCATTTAACCATGCCATGTCAATCTCATTATCGAAGTGTCCAATGTTACAAACTATCGTTTTGTCATTCATCATCTCGAAATGCTCTTTGCTCAAGATATCCTTATTTCCTGTCGCTGTAACAACGATGTTTGCATCTTCTAATGCTGTTGTCATCTTCTTAACTGCGAATCCATCCATTGCTGCTTGTAAAGCACATATAGGATCAATCTCCGTTACAATTACTCTCGCACCTGCTCCTCTCAATGAAGCTGCAGATCCCTTTCCTACGTCACCGTATCCAGCTACAACAGCTACTTTACCTGCTATCATCACATCTGTCGCTCTTCTTATCGCATCCACACATGACTCTTTACATCCGTACTTGTTGTCAAACTTCGACTTTGTTACTGAATCGTTAATGTTGATCGCTGGTACTGGTAAAGTACCATTGATTACTCTTTCATATAGTCTGTGAACACCTGTAGTCGTTTCCTCAGAAAGTCCTTTGATGTCGTCTACTAACTCAGGATGATGATCAAGTACCATGTTCGTCAAATCTCCTCCATCATCAAGAATCATATTTAATGGCTTACCACCCTCAAAAGCAAATAATGTTTGAGCAATACACCAATCAAATTCTTCTTCATTCATTCCCTTCCAAGCATATACAGGCACTCCAGTCGTTGCAATCGCAGCAGCTGCGTGATCTTGTGTAGAGAAAATGTTACATGAAGACCATGAAACTTCAGCTCCTAAATCAACTAATGTTTCTATTAAAACTGCTGTTTGGATAGTCATGTGAAGACATCCAGCAATTCTAGCTCCAGCTAATGGTTTCTTTCCTTTGAACTCCTCTCTTAATGACATTAGTCCCGGCATTTCTGCTTCCGCTAACTCTATTTCTTTTCTTCCCCAGTCAGATAAATTAATATCTTTTACTTTGTAATTTAATTTGTTATCTACAGCTTGCATATTGTATTTTAATTTTGACCGCAAAGATATAAAATTCAGACATTTATATCTTCACTTTATATCTATGAATTATTGTTCCTCCTGTATAACCAGTACCTGGAATAATAGGTTCATTAATGTCAAGTATTTCGATCAATCCTCTTTGTACAGTTTCTAACCAAAACTCCCCATTTTCTGGAAATTCTGAATACCTTATTCGCATCAATAACTCCTTGTTCATCACATCTCCATAATATTGGACACCTCCATTTCTTCCATTTTTATCTTCTGTTTTCACTCTGAATCGTTTCCCTTTCATTTGTATTTCTTCCGACTCTTCCAAAAGATATCCCCACATTCGCATATGTATGACCTCTTTGTCTCCTGTAAATCGAATCAAGAGTTCTTTTGCTAAACTATCTCTCTGCACGGTATATGTGACAGGTTTGGCTAAGCCCAAAGTTCGCTTTTCGATATATTTACCATCCATTAGCTCGGCATTAGGGAAATATTTTTTTTCTACTCTATCTAATACATCATCTTTCATCACGATGCGCTCTTCCTTATCATCATTCATGTAAGTCCAATTTGCTTGATAAGGTCGCTCTTCAGTTATCGTTGAACTCATATGTCCTCTAATACATACCAATATAAAAAGGGACGCAAGCAACATCGTCCATAAGCGTAATCCTCTGATAAATAATGGCATGTAGAAAATCATTAACAAAGAATAAATCAACATAGGAATGACAGCAGCAATCAATGAAAAAGTTATATACATCATGTATACAATTGGTGCCATCAGAATAGTAGGTATTATTATAGATAAAGTATCTATCCACACTGCTTTATTGATTGTTACAAATTTCTTTCCCTGTTGAATGGCTAAAAAACTAAAAAGAGGAACTATGAAAATATAACTTCCTGTGGGAATAAAAACATAACTCACTCCAGATAAAATGAATAAAAAGACAAGCCCTCCCAAATGTATATTTATTACGTTCTCCTTTTTTCTATACATACTTATCATTAGGAATAGAATAGTACTCAATGCCGTAAAAGCTGGGAAATACTCCATCGCATTGTAAAAGTTATGATTGTAAAAAGCCGTATAATGCGGGTAAATAATCTTCAGTAGAAAAGCAAACAAGTAAACTAATGCTAATGATAAAGCAATCCAGAAAATGATGTCCATTAATCCTAGTAATATCTTGAGAAAGTTAATTTTCTTTTGACTTTGTAAGATATAAAAGTAGAATAAGACACAGCTCAATAGTAAAAGTACCAAATTCCAAAATGGTCGATACTGCACACTGTGATACCCTAATGTATTAAAGTATGTCATATCATATGAATGTTCTCCTTTTAAGTCATCATTTCCTAACCTATCTATGATTTGTGTCATGATTGATCCGTAATGATATAAGCTCGATTTGTCCATGTTTTCAGGAGTATCGGTCATGGAGTGATAGTTTACATAGCCATCCACCAAAGCCATGGAAATACCTCCCAGATCTAGTTTTTTGAAATGAGTAAAGTCTGTATTATTTGGCATTAATCGATACACATCATACATCAAAGAACTCGCTATTGTATGATCCATATCCAAAAACATATCCATCACATAATTATTCTTTTCATTTGGCTCGAAACCTAGCACTGGTCCTGAATTTCCTCTTGCCTCAAAATTGAATAAGTAATTTAGTTTCGGTGCTAGGGGATTTGATTGTGTGAATACTGAAGCACCATTTAAACCAGTTTCTTCAGCATCAGTGATAAGGAAAACTAGATCATTTTCATATGACTTATCTTTTATGCTTTCCATGATAGACAGCATGCATGAGACAGGTGCAGCGTCATCTGCAGCACCAGGTGTGTTGGGTTGTGAATCATAATGCGCAGCAAATGCGATAGTTCCCTTAGGATTTGTTCCCGGCTTGCTTATAATGATGTTGAATACATCCGTAATGATCTCGTAATTCCCCCAACTTTGATAATCTGCTGTAGTATCTACTTGAATTTTGTAACCCATTTTTTGAGCCTCATTCACAATGTGATTTCGCACATTCGTATGTTCTAGACTAGCAATAGGGTGAACCTCTCTAGCAATAGTTTGTAATTGTTCTTCTGCTTTTTTGAGATTGAAATTTGGATCTTCGTAATTTGCTTTAGGTGCCTTTTGCAAATAGGTGGATAAGTAAGCAATGGCGATTAGGAGAGCAATGCAAAGCGTAGGAATATTCTTTTGTTTCATATACAAACTATCTTGGTGAAAGTTAAGTATTTTTTGGGTTGACCCCAAAGATTTGGTGTGGGCATTTGTAGTATTGTGGATTTTAAGGGAGTAGGGAAGAGCTTTGTGCGCGCTTTTTTGTCATGTATATGTTACATGTGAGCACCAAAGACATGATCCTCTTGTCATTTGTGACTTCAAGGGTATTTACGAAAACTTCATTCTACCATAATCTAGATAAAGCAGACCTCCAAGGGGTTTCACGAAAACTTCATTCTTTCAAGATCTAGATAAAGCAGACCTCCAAGGGGTTTCACGAAAACTTCATTCTACCATAATCTATATAAAGCAGAGTTCCAAGGGGTTTTAACCCCTTGTCATTCGTGAGCACCAAGATTAACACCCCCTTGTCATTCGTGAGCACCAAGATTAACACCCCCTTGTCATAAGTGAGCACCAAGGTTATACTCCCTTCTCACACATCCACTAACTAATTCCCACCACTTTACACCAACTTCTTCATCTTCCTCTTTCTCTCAAAAAACTCTTTTAATAAGGCAGAACATTCATTCTCCATTATGCCATAAGCAAGTTTAGTTTTAGGATGAAGTAATTCTTTTCCATATCGCATGAAACCTCTTTTATCATCAGCTGCTCCAAATACTACTTTACCAATCTGAGACCAGTATAATGCACCACTGCACATCATGCAAGGTTCTAGTGTCACATACAGTGTAGCTTCAGGTAAATACTTTGCTCCTAAATGTGAACTTGCAGAACTCAAGGCTAATATTTCAGCATGAGCTGTAACATCTGTTAGTAACTCAGTTTGATTATGAGCACGTGAAATGATTTGGTTATTGATAACAACTACGGCTCCTACAGGCACTTCATCCGCCTCAAACGCCTTTTGGGCTTCAGCCAAAGCCTGCTTCATAAAATATTCCTCATTAAAGGGTTGCAATAAACTCATAAGCTACTTTATTTAAAAATAATCCTTGGGGTGGTGCACTTAAACTTTTTGGTAATCGACTTTGATCATCTAATGATGTTTGCACTTGCTCCAAAGTTAAATCTCCTTTTGCAACTAATACACATGTTCCAACAATCAATCTTATCATTCCTCTCAGAAATCTATCGCTTTCTACATTAAGCACATATTGCTTTGTTTCTTCAATATATGACCATTCACATCGTGATAATGCACATAACATCGTCTTATTATCAGCATGCGCTTTACAAAAAGGAGTAAATTCCTTATATTTCATAATGAGTTGAGCCGTTTTATTCAAATCTTCTAAAGCAACATCCTTCAATTCGATTATTCTCGATGAATAGTTGAGTAGGAAAGGTGTTTTATGCGAATGTGCATAGTAGACATATGCTCTTTTTATGGCATCAAATCTAGCGTGCGCTTGTGGATTTACCTCTACGAATCGGTGAACAGCTATGGATTTTGGGAGAATAGAATTAGCTCTGAAAACAATGTTGTCATTACAGTGTGGAAGTTCTGTATGAAAGAAATAACTACTTGCGTGCACACCAGTATCGGTTCGCCCACATCCTACGATTGCCACATCTTCTCTATATATCATAGAGAGGCATTCCTCTATTTTTTGCTGAACACTAATGGCATCTTTTTGCCTCTGCCATCCGTGAAAATGGCTCCCATCATAACTTATCTCAAAAAAGAAGCGAGCCATAGATTATCTTATGCAGGTATCAAATTAAGTGTCTCATCAAATAATGGAAACTGAGTCATTTTTGCATGTACTTTAGAAGCGAGATCTTTAAGTTTAGATTCATTAGCAGCATGTATCAAAGCATAATCAATCCATTCTACGATCTGCTTGCAATCGGCTTCTTTTACACCTCTGGTTGTGATAGCAGATGATCCTATTCTAATACCAGATGTCACAAATGGGCTTTTATCATCAAATGGCACCATGTTTTTATTAATCGTAATATCTGCTAATCCCAATGCGAATTCTGCATCTTTCCCAGTGATTCCTTTATTTCTAAGATCTATCAACATCAGGTGATTATCCGTTCCTTTAGAAATGATCTCGTAACCAAGATCTGTAAATGCTGTTGCCATCGCTTGCGCATTGCTAATTACTTGGTCTGTATAAACAGAAAATCCGTCACTTAAAGCTTCATTAAAAGCAACAGCTTTAGAAGCAATTACATGTTCAAGAGGACCGCCTTGCATTCCAGGAAATACACCGCTATTCAGAATAGAAGACATCTTTATTGGATTTCCTTTTTTAGTTGTTCTTCCCCATGGATTATCAAAGTTTTTACCCATCATTATAATTCCACCTCTAGGTCCTCTTAATGTCTTGTGTGTAGTGGAAGTCACGATGTGGCAATGTTGCATAGGATTATTTAATTTCCCTTTTGCAATCAATCCAGCAGGGTGAGCGATATCTGCAAGTAGTAATGCACCAACCTCATCTGCTATTTTTCTAAAACGAGCATAATCCCAGTCTCTAGCATAAGCAGAAGCACCACAAACGATTAGTTTTGGTTGAACTTCTTTTGCTTTAGTTTCCACTTTATCCATATCAATCAATCCAGAATCTTTCTCCACTCCATAAAAGTGAGGTTGGAAATGTTTACCACTAAAATTTACTGGAGAACCGTGAGAAAGGTGTCCACCATGTGATAAATCGAATCCTAAAATTTTGTCACCTGGCTTTAAAACAGCTAAGAATACTGCAGCATTCGCTTGTGCACCAGAATGTGGTTGAACGTTTGCATATTCTGCACCGAATAATTTTTTTAAACGTTCTATAGCTAATGTTTCCACTTTGTCAACAACCTCGCAACCTCCATAATATCGCTTTCCTGGATATCCTTCAGCATACTTATTTGTAAGTACAGAACCCATTGCTTTTATAACAGATGGACTTGCAAAGTTTTCAGATGCAATCAGTTCGATACCGCTTATTTGACGGTTTCTTTCATCTTCTATTAATTGAAAAATGGAATCAGACATATTCTAATAATTTGATTGATTTGTATTAAGCGCAAAAGTATACAAATAACTAATAATGAATTCGTATAATATATAAATATATTTATTTGTTGAGGACGTTTAAAAAAGGTACAAGAAATGTGCTTTACTTTTTTAGGCTTACGCCCAAAGGGTGCCCGAATCAGATCGGAATTGATTTTCTATTGTATAATGCGCGAAATGTATTGGGATTTGTTGTAAATAAGTATGGGTGCCTCTGGAGTGATTGTGTTTATAAAAAGACGGCTACTGTGAAACCGAGTTCTTTAGAGCGATATCTAGACTCCAAGATTTTCATTATATAAAATCACTAAAAATAATTTCATTTTTCCATACAATAAACTTTGATTCAAGGGGTTATAGAGTTAAATTCTTTCATAATGAAGACACTGATAATGCTGCTACTTGCAGCCCAACTTTCCTATGCCCAATCCATAACGACAGAGATATATGAACAAAAGAAGTGGGTGTTTCATACTAATATTAATTTGCCAGCTGCAAAGTTTCATTTTGCACAGAGTAAGCCTCCGGAAGATCAGTTAGGATTTCTAGAATTGTTTTCATCCTATGGTGTTGGTTTATCCTTGAATTATGGAAATGCGACGTTTGTGAAAGATCTTGATAATGACAAAATCCTACCTGATGAAACAGAATTTAGTAATATTTTCGGATTTCAGTTTGGCTTGTTATTTTCAAGCAAAGTAAACGAAGGAAACCCTAATAATTTTAATAATCTAGCTGTGTATACAGGATTGAATGTCCTCGATTTACAATTAGGTTTAGGTTATGAATTAGGAGCAAGAATAGAAAATGCGACAGGTTGGTTTGCTACACTTTCCTATGGAATTCCATTGTACACCATATCAAAAAAAGCATCTTTTATATTTGATCAAAAGAAAGCGAAATACAAATACGAAAAAGAAGATATAGCTTGGTATTAATAATTATTGATTTTAGTAATTCAATGCCAGAATTATTAGTTTTATATTTCAAATATATGAATTGAAATTTTCTCATTATTTTCATTGTAAACATCGGAGACAATTTTCTTAACATCTTCAAAAAAATTACGTGCTGTCCCAAGGATACCACTATTGGTACGTATCTATATCAGTTAATTTAACAGCACTCCATTCCAAATCTTTTTATGAAGCTATCCAATGAAGTTTTTACTTGATCATAGTTATCATTTGTTTCATTATTACTGATATGAATCCTAAAACCATCTTCTTAACTTTGTCTAAGCATCTGATTTGAAATAACTTGAAACAAGACTTCAGTATTTGAGCTAATATCTATGCAAGACAATTTGTTCTTTTCTTGGAATTCTTTCTTTGCTATTTCTAAATGATTTTAAGTTATTCATTAAAAGACTTTTAAGTTGTTGCTTATTTTAATCACCTAAATGGTAGAAATTTTCCATTATTTGAATCAATCTTTCTTTCGTAATTGCGTGTTGTTGGTCGTTCTTAAGTTTTGATTCCGATTCTACTTCAATTAATCCAGATCTACTTTTATCAAGAGTCAAGGTTGCTTTTAAACCTCTTGATTTAGGATAGAACGGTAATTCGCTTAAAATTTCAGATTCTAAGGTTATAGGGTTTCCACTAGTAAGAATTTCAAATTTTTCATCAAAATCCTTTACATTCAATTTGACCCATACCTTATAATGGATTTCATAATTAGGGATTTCTGTTGTTACATTAATATGGGCAGCAAAAATCAAATGCTCTTTTTTGATAACATAGGCATCTTCACTTAACTGTGTTACATCCTTACTATCTTCATAGTCTAACACCTCATTTGGTAAAGGACTTTCAGTAGAATAGAATAAGAAGTGATTTTTATCGCAAATGCTACAGTGGAATTTTTTCATTTAGTATGTCTTATGTCTAAAGGATTTCTCCATTTATAAAGTATTCAACGTCATGTGCTTCTTTGATATCAGGGATTTCAAGTTTATTAATCAATTTGTGAAGTACATTCTCAGGTACTTTGTTATCTCTATCGGCATTCTGTTTTAGCAGTGTTTTATATGGTACTTCAATATATAAAATCTTAACTCTAGCATTATAGTCCGAAAACAATCCTATCCATCTACTTCTCATATCCTTAGTAATATTAGTTGCATTGAATACAAAAGACTGTTTAGCTCTAAGAAATTCTTTAGCTTTTTCTTTCGCAAATTGAATAACCTGACCATTACCTTTTTTGTCTTTTGGAGATATATTATTTTCCCTTCTTATATCATCTAATGAAAGAATTGGTTGGTCTAGGTTCCTCCTAATATAGGTGTCTTTTCCACTTCCAGGTAGAGCACACATCATAGTGACAGTGCAAATCAAATCGTTGAAAGGTAGATAATCCGCATAAGCATGCTTCTTATTAAAGTAGAGAAATCTCCCGTAATTTGATTTAAAATCTTTTGATTTTGAATAACATTCATTGTCTTTGCAGAGCTCTTTGAAGAGTTCTATTTTCATAAGAATGTCTTCCTTGTCTTGGCAAGTTCTACCAAGGACATCTGCTGTAGCTAGAGTTGCCAATAATTTATTGTTTACTACAGTGCTGGAATATATAACTTCTTTGTCTGGATTGTCTTTTGATATTGCCCATAATGGTAAACCATGTAATCTAACAAGTTTGCATATTTGTTCACGAATTTGAAAAGGAGTTGTAATTTCAGTATATAGAATTTGCCTCGTTGTATATTCTCCCTTTTTAGCATGTCTGGGAGATACTATTCGTATTTGCCCATCTATTTCTTCATGAGTAGTAGTTGATCTTTTTTCAATGTCATGAAATAAAGCTGAACTTAAGATAATGTGTTTTTCTTGTTCTGAAAAAGATTGAAAGTTAGAAAGCTTTACTAATTCTTCCGTCACCATTTTAGTATGGATGAATACATTTCCTTCTGCATGCCAAATTGGATCTTGTTCCACTCCTTTCATGTCTGCAATCCAGCTATATGAATTTGCTAACTCGTCCCAATCTAATTCTTTATTCACTTGATATTTAGGAAACTTCCACATTATAATGAATTTAAGAATGAGTATCCCAACCAATTGTATTTCTGATAATCAATTAACTTAGCTTGATTCCAAGTCTTAGTCCAGTGAACATCTGTTTTTACATGGGATCGACGAACAATTTTGAATAAGTTATTGAATTCATTAGGTGATGCCTTAATAGCACCTTGATTAGTCTTAAAGGATTCAGCGTTTCTCACTACGAAACCTTCAGAACAAGGTTTGTTTGTTTCTGGGTCATGTCCCCCTAGCAAACCTTCTGTTTCTGCGCTTTCTTCCCAAGTCATGCCAAGGTTTAATTTTAGCCAATTCGAAAGGATTTCATTTTCATTCCTATTGTCTTTTGATACTTCATCAAGTTTGACTTTTATTTCTATTTGAGGGACAGTAGGGAATTCTAATAAATTAGCATAAAACTTCACTTCTTCCCATGAAAGCCATTGATCATTTTCTCTTATCGCAAATACATAAAAATATGATTCTAATTTATTGTACGCAATTGAATGAATTCCATACATATTCTCACCAAATATTTCTAGGTTGTTCAAGTCATTCTTAATTAATTGCCAACGTTCTAATAATGGCTTATCCCATGGATGCTCTGTAGGATTAGAATGAGAACGAGCGAAGACACCAAACTTATTAAAACAATTATTTTGACCGTCTAATTTTTCAGTTAAAATAAGTTCGTCTAGGTTAGCAAATTCTGAAACATATCCATTAGGCATAAATCTGTCATCAGAGGTAGATCCTAAACTAATCTGGGCATGAAGACTTCTACAGTATTTTCTTGATTCGTTCATTTGTTTTTCTCACCGTGTGATAAAATTATGGTTTTAATTTAGATTCTTTTTCATGTTTATAGGATAAAGTACAGGTAGAATCACTAAGTATTGTTCTTTCTATTTTAGATTTAGAGGTAAGAATAATAGGATTGAAATTTGTAACAAAGATGGAAATAGTTGAATGAAGAGGATTTCTTCTGAAAAAGATAAGATTATGATTTCCTCCTACGAATTCATTAAACTCCACAACTTATCTTTCAAGGTTTGAAGACCTTTTTGGCTGACTGCTGAGAAATAAACATACTCTATGTTTTTAGGTAAATCTGTTTCTAACATCTCCTTTAGTTCATCATCGACTAAATCTTCTTTACTTATACCAAGCAGCCTAGGTTTGTCAAGTAATTCTGGATTATAAAGTTCTAATTCCTTGAGTAAGGTTTGATATTCTTTACCGATGTTTTCTGTGTCACTGGGAACTATAAAAAGTAAAGCTGCATTTCGCTCTATATGCTTTAAAAATCTAATACCTAAGCCTTTCCCTTGATGAGCATTTTCTATTATTCCTGGAATATCCGCCATGATAAATGACTGATTGTTTCTATAAGATACAATCCCAAGATTAGGTACAAGAGTTGTAAATGGATAAGCACCAATTTTCGGCTTTGCGGCAGTAATTACTGATAGTAAAGTTGATTTTCCGGCATTGGGGAAACCCACCAAACCTACATCAGCTAGAACTTTTAATTCAAGTATTTTCCATTCTGTTTGGCCATCTTCACCCGGCTGAGCAAATCGTGGAGTTTGTTGTGTGGCTGATTTGAAATTACTATTGCCTAATCCACCTCTACCACCTGCTAAAAGTATGATTTCCTCTTGATCTTCTACTATTTCAAATAGAAACTCACCAGTTTCTGCATCTTTCGCAATAGTGCCTAATGGAACATCTAGAATGATGTCATCTCCGCTTGATCCGCTTTTACGAGAGGCGCCTCCATTTGATCCATTTCCAGCTATGACATGCTTTTTATATTTCAATGGTAAAAGTGTCCACATTTGTTTGTTTCCTCGAAGAATGATATGGCCACCTCTTCCCCCATCACCGCCATCAGGACCACCTTTTGCGGTTAATCGATCCCTATGGAAATGCATTGAGCCTGCTCCACCTTTACCGGTTCGGCAACATATCTTCACATAATCTACAAAATTCTCATTTGCCATCTTTCCTGGGAGGTGATTTTTTTGATGTACTTTGGGCTTAAAGCCCAAAAAAATAATAAAGTTCTTAGCGTTTTATAAGCTATCTACCGCTGCACTAAGTCTATCAAATATTTCTTCTATTGTACCTTGTCCTTCAAGGGTTTTTGATTTGTTCTGCTCGTTGTAATAATTATAAACAGGAGAAGTCTCTTTCTTGTATACAGCTATTCTATTTCGAATAACTTCTTCATTCGCATCATCTTTTCTTCCACTAGTTAATCCTCTTTCTAATAGTCTTTTTACTATCTCTTCATCAGCTACATCTAATGCTATTAAACCATTTACAGCCTCTTCTCTCTCATTTAAAAAAGCATCTAATGCCTCACTTTGGGCAATAGTCCTAGGAAATCCATCGAAAATAAATCCTTTTGCTTCTGGATGTTTATTTACTTTGTTTTTCAACATGCCTATCGTCACACTATCTGGTACAAGTTGTCCCTTATCCATATAAGATTGAGCTTCTTGACCTAAAGGCGTATTATTGCCTATTTCATAGCGAAATAAATCACCAGTAGAAATATGAATCATCTCAAATTTCTCAACTAATTTTTTAGCTTGAGTTCCCTTTCCTGAGCCTGGAGGTCCAAATAGAATTAAATGCTTCATCTGTTTTTTTTGTTTGCGATTTCCCACAATATTAAAGATTCTATCGGATATATAGTTCCAAAATTGTGAAAATGAAATCATTAGGGGTAGAATTTGATCAAAATACTAATTATCTAAGTGCAAATATATTACTAAGATTCACTCTTTTACTCAGGAAAACAGAAAATATCCATGTTTAATACGAAAGATAGGCTGAATTATATGTTAATGAAAGTTTTATTTTAGTTATATTTGTGCTGCTTTTGGTATCTGAGGGAACGATAAGTTCCCTTTTTTAATTAATAAAGGTGATAGAAGACAAAATAATAGCACTATTAGAAGCTAAATTTCTTGAAGAAGAATTTTCAGATTGTTTCTTAATTGACCTACGACAGAATAACACTAAGGTCCAAGTTTTTATAGACAGTGATACTAGTTTGAGCTTAGCTCGTTGTACAAAGATTAGCAGATACTTAGAATCAGTAATTGACGAAGAAGGATGGTTAGGTCCAAAATATATTTTGGAAGTATCCTCACCTGGTGCAGATAAGCCTCTAGTTGAAAGACAATATAAGAAACATATAGGACGAAAAGTTTCTATAGAATTAAAAGATGAAGAGGAAGTACTTGAAGCAGAACTGAAAGAAGTGGAAGAAAATAAGTTGCTCGTCTTTTATGTAGAAGTGCACAGAGAAAAAAAGAAAAAGATAAAAACGGAAATTAATCGTTGGATTGAATTTTCGAATATTAATAAAATAAAAGTCATAATCAGTTTTTAAGACAGGCTTATGAATTTAGTTGATGTATTCTCGGAATTTAAGGGAAGTAAAAATATAGACCGACCTACGATGGTAAGAGTTTTGGAAGATGTATTCCGAACACTTATCAAGAAAAAGTATGGTAGTGATGATAACTTTGATGTTATCGTAAACACGAATGGAGATTTAGAGATGTGGAGAGTTAGAGAGATCGTTCCAGACGGTGAAGTGACTGATGATAGAAGTGAAATATCTATTTCAGAGGCTCTAAGTATTGATGACGATTATGAACCAGGTGAAGAGTGCTACGAAGAGATTGGTCTTGCAGATTTTGGTAGAAGATCTATCATGGCAGCAAGGCAAACATTGATTTCTCGTATCATGGATCTTGAAAAAGATGATATTTTCAAGAGATATGAAGATAGATTAGGAGAGATAGTGCTTGGAGAAGTACACCAAATATTGAAGAGAGAATTATTAGTAATTGATGATGTAACTGGTAATGAACTTGTTTTACCTCGAAATGAAATGATCAGAGGTGATTATTACAGGAAGGGAGACATGGTAAGAGGTGTAATCAAGAGAGTAGAAATGAAAAACAATGCTCCTATGATTATGATGTCAAGAACTAGTGAGAAATTCCTTGCTAAATTGATGGAGCAAGAGGTTCCTGAAATTGAGGATGGATTAATCATCATTAAGAAGATTGTAAGAATTCCTGGTGAAAGAGCGAAAGTTGCAGTAGAATCTTATGATGATAGAATAGACCCAGTAGGTGCTTGTGTAGGTATGAAAGGGTCAAGAATTCATGGAATAGTTCGTGAATTAAAAAATGAGAATATTGATATAGTGAATTTCACTACTAACAATGTACTATATATACAACGTTCTTTAACACCAGCTAAAGTAACTAATATAGAGCTTGATAATGAAGCGATGAAAGCTTCAGTTTTCTTGAAAGCAGATCAAGTATCTCTAGCTATAGGTAAAGGTGGAAGTAATATTAAGTTGGCTTCTAGATTAACGGAATACGAGATAGATGTATATAGAGATAATGAAGAATTCGAACTTGAAGATGTAGATCTTGACGAATTTACTGATGAAATAGAAGAGTGGGTAATTGATGAATTAAAATCAATCGGTTGTGATACGGCGAGATCTGTATTGAATCTTAGTAAGGAAGAGTTAGTAAGAAGAACGGACTTAGAAGAAGAGACTATTACGGAAGTAATGAATATATTAGCTTCAGAATTCGAAGAAGAAAAAGAAGGATAAAACTCAGCTAATAAAGGGAGTTTATAAAAATTAATTATACTGAATGGCATTAAGATTAGTCAAAATAGCAAAAGAACTAAACGTAGCGACTTCGACAATCGTTGAATACCTCAAAAACGCAGGTTTCGAGATTGAGAATAAGCCTACTGCGAAAGTTTCTGATGAAATGTATCAGGAACTGCAGAAGGAGTTTAGTTCGTCTGTTGCTGAAAAAGAAAAGGCTGATAAGTTAGTAATAGGACGAGTTACTCCTCCTAAAAAGGAAACTCCTGCCCCACCTAAACCACCAGTTGCTAAGGTCGAACCAGTTGTAGAACCTCCTAAAGTTGAGCCTGTAAAAGAAGAACCTAAGGTAGAAGAGAAGAAAGAAGAGGTTGTAGTAGAAGAGAAGAAGGAAGAAAGTAAAGTACCAGGTTTAAAAGTTTTAGGTAAAATTGATCTTGATGCAAACAAGAAAAAACCTAAAAAGAAGGAAGAGCCTAAGCAAGAAGTTAAAAAAGAACCTGTAAAAGAAGAACCTAAAGTTGAAAAACAAAAGGAAGTAATAGCAGAGAAACCAAAAAAGGTTGAACCTGTACAAACAGAAGCACCAAAGGAACAAAAGCCTCCTCAAGAAGAAATGATCAGAGCTAAAACGCCTCAATTAAAAGGATTAAAAATCCTAGGTAAAGTTGATGCTTCGAAATTATCTTCTGATAAACCAAAGAAGAAAACCGATAATAAAAAGAAAGAAGGAGCTGGCAATAACAATAATCAAGGTGGTGGAGCTGCTGGAAAGAGAAAGAGAACACGTAAAAAAGTTAATGCTGCAAATTATCGAAATCAAGGAAACAAGAATAGGGGTAAGAAGAAAGTAGAGGAAGTAAAAGAAGTTTCTCAAAAGGAGATTGAAGATAAAATCAAGGCAACTATGGCGAAAATGTCTCGCGCCGGTAAAAATAAGAGACAAAAGATTAGGAGAGAGAATAGAGATGACAAGAAAGAGAAATTAGAAGCAATAGAGGCAGAGAAAAATACTGATGTAATAGAATTAACAGAATTTATTTCAGTATCAGAATTGTCAAACCTATTAGAAGTTAGTGTTTCTGAAGTGATTACTACTTGTATGAACCTTGGAGTTATCGTATCTATTAATCAAAGACTTGATGCAGAAATCATAGAATTAGTTGCTCAAGAGTTTGATAGAGAAATATCGTTTATTACAACAGAGGAAGAGACAGATGAGGATGAAGAAGTAGTAGATGATCCAGCAGATTTAGAAC
The DNA here is from genome assembly GCA_964607315.1 of uncultured Saprospiraceae bacterium. Taxonomy (GTDB): domain Bacteria; phylum Bacteroidota; class Bacteroidia; order Chitinophagales; family Saprospiraceae; genus JAHDFB01. Next base: position 15,560 of record CAZSKA010000003.1, read on the forward strand.
CGCGTGCTCCAATTGTTACAGTAATGGGTCACGTTGATCATGGTAAGACTTCTTTACTTGATTATGTAAGAAAAGCAAATGTGGCAGATGGTGAGGCTGGTGGTATCACCCAGCACATTGGTGCATACGAAGTGAAAGTAGGTCCTGATTCTAAAAAAATCACATTCTTAGATACACCTGGTCACGAAGCCTTTACTGCCATGAGAGCAAGGGGTGCTAAAGTAACAGATGTTGCTGTGATTATAGTTGCCGCTGATGATAGAATCATGCCTCAAACGAAAGAGGCAATTTCTCACGCACAGGCGGCTGGAGTTCCTATTATTTTTGCAATCAATAAGATTGATAAAGATGGAGCTGATCCAGATAGAATAAAGAACGAATTATCTCAAATGAACTTCTTAGTGGAAGAGTGGGGTGGTAAATACCAATCTCAGGATATATCTGCTAAAAAAGGAATTGGGATAGAAGATTTACTTGAGAAAATCTTATTAGAAGCTGAATTACTAGAGTTAAAAGCTAATCCTAATAGAGAAGCATTAGGTACAGTAATAGAAGCTTCACTTGATAAAGGAAGAGGTTATGTTACCAAGATCTTAGTACAAAACGGCTCTATAAAAATAGGAGACGCAATCGTTGCAGGAGAACATTCTGGTAAGATAAAAGCGATGTACAACGAAGTTGGAAAACGTGTGAAGAGTGTAGGACCTGCTCAACCAGTATTAGTACTTGGATTAAGTGGCGCTCCGCAAGCAGGGGAGAAGTTCAAAGTAATGGACAGTGAAACCGAAGCAAGACAGATAGCAAGTAGAAGAGCTCAGATATCTAGAGAACAAACCAATAGAGCTAGTAAACGTATTTCACTAGATGAAATAGGAAGAAGATTAGCTTTAGGAAGCTTTAAAGAGTTGAATTTAATTGTGAAAGGTGATGTGGATGGTTCTATAGAAGCACTATCTGATTCATTGATCAAGTTGTCACTAGATAGTGTACAAGTAAATGTGATACATAAAGCAGTAGGACAAATTGCTGAAAGTGATGTCCTATTAGCATCAGCATCAGATGCGATAATCATTGGATTCCAAGTTAGACCTAGTTTAGGAGCAAGAGGATTAGCAGAACGTGAAGGAGTTGAAATCAAGACGTACTCTATTATATACGAAGCGATAGAGGAAATCAAGATGGCAATAGAAGGATTACTAGAGCCTACAAAAGAAGAAAAGATTGTTGGTCAGATAGAAATCCGAGAAACATATAAAATATCTAGAGTAGGTACAATTGCAGGATGCTACGTTCAAGAAGGTAAGCTTTCCAGAAATACGAAAATCAGATTGGTACGTGATGGTATAGTAATTTATCCGACTAAAGAAGGTCAAGTAGGAGAAATATCATCATTGAAGCGATTCAAAGATGACGTGAAAGAAGTAAGAGCCGGATTAGAATGTGGTCTTTCGATTAAGAATTTCAATGACATAAAACCAGGAGATATAGTGGAAGGATACGAGATCATTGAGATCAAACAAACATACGGATAGCAAAGTGCGTGGTGAAGAATTGAAGCATTTTCTAGATGAGCGCGTTTCAAAGTATAATCAGAAAGAGTTTATTATAAATGATCCCATAAGTATTCCACATCAATTTAAGGATAGGAAGAATAGGGAAATCATGGGTTTTTGGGCCTCGATGTTAAGTTGGGGGCAGAGAAAGACGATAATAAATAAGTCAAATGAATTAATAAGGTTGATGGATAATGATCCATATGATTTTATTATGAATCATAGGGAAAAGGATTTGGGACGTTTTTCAGAGTTTAAGCATAGGACGTTTAATTCAACAGATGCTTTGTATTTCATATATTTTTTTCGGAAGTTTTATGGTGTTCATGATAGTTTAGAAGAGGGGTTTTTGTATGAAAGTGGGTCTATAGATATAGAGAAGAGTTTGATGCATTTTCATCAAATTTTCTTTGATGATGAAAATGCTCCTAAGAGAACAAGAAAACATGTATCCACACCTGCTAGGAAAAGTGCGTGTAAGAGATTGTGTATGTTTTTGAGGTGGATGGTAAGAAAGGATCAAGCTGGTGTAGATTTTGGTATGTGGGAAAGGATAAAAATGAAAGACTTGAAAATTCCCCTTGATATTCATGTTTTTAGAGTGGCAACTGAACTGAATCTACTTAACTCTAAAAAATCAGATTGGAATTCAGTAGTCCAATTAACGGAACAACTTAAAGAATTTAATCCAGAAGATCCTGTAATCTATGATTATGCTTTATTTAGCATAGGAGTTCTGAATAAAAATAAAGGGATAGAAAGTATATAAACAACTTCATCTTGCCATATTAGATGCAGTGTATAATAGTAATTATGAAATTTACAGACTTTGGGCTTAAGCCCAAAATATTGCAAGGTGTTGAGAAGATTGGATTTGAAACAGCAACCGAAATACAAGAAAAAGCCATTCCATTTCTTTTGGAATCAACTGGAGATTTGATTGGCTTAGCTCAAACAGGAACGGGTAAAACCGCTGCTTTTGGACTTCCGCTTTTAAATTCAATTGATGTAGATAATGAAGATACTCAAGGTATAATTTTATGCCCTACTCGAGAACTTTGTATGCAGTTGGCTAAAGAATTAGAGGTGTATGCTAGTCAAATGGGACGCGTTAAAATACTTGCTGTTTATGGTGGTACTGATATCTCTAAACAAATCAAATCCTTAAAAAAAGGCATCCACATAGTAGTGGGAACTCCTGGTAGAACATTGGATTTAATCAAAAGAAAAAAACTACATCTTCATAATATAAGAACTGTAATCTTTGATGAAGCCGATGAAATGCTTTCTATGGGTTTTAAAGAGGATATGGATAAAATTTTGGAGGTAACTCCTAAAGAAAAAAGAACCCTTCTCTTTTCAGCAACAATGCCTGATGAGATTCGCAGAATGTCAAAGAAATATATGAACGATCCACATGAAATTGTGGTGATGCATAAAAATTCAAGTAATACAGACGTTGAACATTTTTATTATGAAGTAAGTGCAAGAAAAAAATATCCTGCACTTAAAAGAATCGCTGATGTACATCCTGATATTTATGCAATAATTTTCTGTAGAACAAGAGCAGAAACTAAAGATATTGCGGCGCGATTAGCAAGAGATGGTTATAATACTGACGCAATTCATGGGGATCTTTCTCAAGGCCAGAGAGATCTTGTTATGAATAAATTTAGAGATAAGCAGATTACTATTTTGGTAGCTACCGATGTTGCAGCGAGAGGAATTGATGTACAAGAATTAACTCATGTAATAAACTATAATATCCCACATGAAATGGATATTTATGTTCATAGAAGTGGGCGGACAGGTAGAGCAAATAACAAAGGTGTTTCTCTTATTTTAGCGAGTTCTAGAGATAAGAAAAAGCTTAGAGAACTGTCTAAGAAAATAGGAAGGGATATAAAGCAAATTTCTATCCCGTCGAGTAAAAATGTGCTTAAAATCAGAATTGATAATAAAGCTGATCAATGGATAGGTCATGAACCTGATGCAGAGTTTGTAGAACAGTATTTACCTCAGCTTATAGTGAAATTCAAAGATTATTCTAAAGAAGAATTGATTGCTAAAATTCTTCATTCAGAAATGAAACCCCTTCTCGCTTATTATGACCAAGAAGAGGATCTTTCTAGTCCTAGTTCTTCTAGAGACTCTAGAAACTCCAGAAATGACAGGAATGACAGAAGGAATAACCTTCGAACAAAATTCAGTAGATTTTATATTAATCTAGGTGAGAAAAATAAGATTAATGCCAAAACTCTTCTGAGTATCATTAATAAGCATACACCTAATCACGAAATTGAAATTGGTAAAATTGAAATTTTAAAGGCATTTTCTTTCTTTGAGGTTCCTGAAGATAAAAGCTCTTTAATCACGAAGTCTCTTAATAAAAAGCAATATGGGAGTACTTCTATTATTATAAAACCTGTAGCTATACAACAGCATTCTAAAAAATCAGGCTTTAAGAAACATAAGTCTTATGGCGGAGGTGGAAAATCTAAGTCCTCTAAATCTTTTAAAGGCTCTTTCAAACCCAGAAAAGGAAAGAAGAAAAAGTCTTTTTAATCTGAATTCATTATACTCCTAAAGTAGGATAGATATAAAAAAAGACCGCTTTTTATTAAAAGCGGTCTTTTTTATTTTGTAGATACTACGTTTTTTAATTCAACGATTGCTTAATGTCGAATCTGTAAAAATCTAAGTTATCTCCAGAAGTCTCTACTATATCAACTACAGTTAATATATAGTAATCTTCGTTTATTCTAGCTGTATATGAAATTCCAACAGTTAACTCACCAGTTTGGGCCAATGAAGTTCCAGCATCAAATGCTTCTATCAAAAGTTCTCTAGAAGTCACACTATCAAATGTAGCACCATTAGTAATAGATCTTAAATCTGTACTTCCTGCAGGACTAATTGATTTTGCCCAATCACTTCCTCCATTAAATCCTAAATCAACGATATCAGCAGAAGCATCTCCTGAAGATACACTAGTTCCACTATCTAAATCTATTGCTCCAAATTCTGGTCCGGCATTATTGTATAGAAGTACACCTTGGAATTGATTTGTAAGAGGTGTTGCTAATTCTTCAAGTTCTATTACATAATCAACACTAGCCTCATTGGAAGCTTCGTCAGTAATAACTATTGTATAATTTTGTGTACCAATTACACCAGTTGATTGTATAAAAAACATTTTGTCAAAACCATCAATGTCAGCTGCATCTAAAAGATTAGGGTTCGCAGTAAATGGGGTTGACAAATCGTTACATGCTAGTCTATCTAGTTCTGTAATTAGAGCACCATCTTGTAATACAGAAATACTTACTAATGGTGAGCTTCCAGGTGTGCCAACTAAATTAATAGAAACAAACCCAGGGTTTTCCAAGCTACTGTTATTAGGACCATTAATAGTTAATGTAGGATCTTCATCTTCCACAGTTATATCAAGTGTACTGATAGCTGTTCCTCCATCAATATCTGAAGTAACTACAAAATCGTAAGTCGCTGTACCGGAAACATGAGGTGTTATAGTAATGTCAAATGTAAAACTAGCTCTATCTCCATCAGTTAATAACTGAGGATTATTAGATACAGTAATTCCAGCAATACTAAATTCAGATGGATCTAATTCAGTTCCATCTCTTAATAATGTTAGAATATTCATTTCATTTGTGCCTTGAGTTGCACTTAATCTAACCTGAAAATCAGATGTTCCATCAATAATAGCATCAGCTGATACAAAACCAGCTTCTTCAACAAATGAAACTGTTGCGTCATCAGTTAAATCAGGATCTAGTTCACAAGCAGTAAAGAAAAATGCAGCTAAAATGACAAGGAAACTAGCCTTGTACAAAAGATTTAATTTTTTCATTAATATTTAATTTGTTTATAAATAGATTTAAACCATTTCATAGTTAAAATGGTAATAGGTTTCAAATTATTACATTATTTATACAATTCTTTTTCAATCAAAGTTTTATATAAGTCGAAAAACAATAATTTTTTTTTAAAATGGGATAGTCTAGTAAAAGTGCTTTTATTCTTAAATTAAGACTTAATCTACTACTAATTTGTAATCGGGATAGGATACTGCAATTTCTTCTGCAAATTCCTTTTGAAAGAAATATCTTAATTTATGTCTTCCAAAAACTGGATATCTTCCTTCTAGTTTTTCGTCACCTTCTCTGATTTTAAAATTAAAACCAGCTACGTATAAATCAGTTCCTACATGACGAATAGTATATACTCTAGTAAAGCCAAATTCATCCATGTATTCTTCTAAAAATTTCTTTTTGATATCTAGATGGTCAATCTTTAGATGATGTACAGTTTGTCTATTTTGATTTGTACTAGGCATATCAAGTAAATGTAAGTCGAAGTTGTTCACATATGTATTCAACATTTTACATTTATCAAGCACTATCATAGGATAGTTAGGATTCCCAGAAATATCAACGTCGAATCTCTTGAATCCCTCATAGAGTCTTCTTACTCTCCTTCCTTGTATTTCTGCCATTTGTTTAGCAGAATACCTATGATTATATTGATTTTCTCTTGACATTAAATGTTAGTTCAGCAATATTGTTAGGTACCGCTCAGTTTGGGGCACAAATAACTCATTTATAAATGAATAAAGCAAATTTATGTTAATACTTAACACGAAGTCAAAAAACTAATTAAAACAAAAATTTACCATTTTCGTATATTAACTCGTGATCTCCATAAATTCTTCCTTCTTTTCTCATGTCACTTATCAAATCCCAGTGAACACTACTTTTGTTTTTTCCTCCAGCTTGTGGATAAGATTGACCTAAAGCCATATGTACTGTACCACCTATTTTTTCATCAAATAATATATTATTCGTAGCTCTATTTATACTGTAGTTTGTTCCTATAGCAGCTTCACCAAAAATTCTTGTTCCATCCATCTCAAAAACTCTGTCTAGGACATGTTTGCCTATTTCAGCATTCCATTCTTCCACTTGCCCATCTTTTACTTTTAGGTGAACATTTTCAACATCCTCCCCAAAGTATCTACTAGGAAAATCAAAAGTAATATGCCCATTTACACTATCTTCAACAGGACTGGTATAAACTTCTCCACTTGGCATATTTGTTTTCCCGTCACTATTTATCCAAGTTCTTCCCTTTGTAGAAAAACGAATATCTGTTCCTTCGTTTACATAGCGGATAGAGGAACATGAATGTAATTTTGTGATGATTTCATCCTGCATTTTTGATAGTTCTTGCCATGATTTTGAAGGATTTTTTTCGTATAATTTACAACCAGTATATATGAACTCTGAATATTCTTCTATTGTCATTTTTGCAAGATCAGCAGAGGGTTGAGTCGGATATTGACAAAGACTTCTTTTCATTTCTCCATTTCCATTCCTCTTATAATAAGACTCGCGAAATTCTTTTCTAGCTTCTCTGAATATTTTCTCCTTATCTTTATCAAACTCTCTTGCCTCATTACTGAAAGGTGCTCTTATAAATAAGAAGGCATCATAAGTTGTCATTGCTTCTTTATATAATGGACTCACATTATTCAACTGAGCATCATTCCCAAAACCAAGGTCATACGCATTTTTACTTTCGAAATCCATTTCTACGCTGACTATAGCTCCTCGCGAAAGTGCTTGCTTATAAATTTCTCTTATTAATGGCTCTGCTAATGTAGTAGATTTAATGTATAACTTTTCACCTTCCTTTAAATAAAGGGAATAATCTACAAGCAAATGAGCATACTTCTCTATCATGCTAAAATTTTATACCAAATGTAGATACAATATAGGTTTTTCTCGTATCTAAAACTACAGCTTGCACATTGTTTTCGTTCAAACTAACATAGGGAGTATAACCTTGGCTAAAAAATGTTCTCCTTAATCCAAGATCAAAAAAGAATTTTTCAAATCTGAAACCAAAACCACCTGACAGTGAATTAAAAAAAGAATTATCATCTTCATAGGGCGAGGCATTTATACCATATCCTAGTCTTACTCTATAGATATCATAAGCAATCTCTGCACCTAATCTAATATTTATTGCACTATTTAATTCATTATTGATTTGGTTGTTTAAATCCTGTTCTAATGAAATTTCTGTATTTCCATCAGATGTTAAATCGAACCCAGAAGTTCTATAATCTAGATAATCTATATCTGCAGATAAGAAACCATTTACAGTACCAGTTTTTAGCAAGTATGCTAGACTACCTGTAAATTTCCAAGGAGTTGTATAACTATAGTCAAAAACACCATCTGGTGAAGATGCACTACCATTAAATTGATCATCGCCGATTTGGAAAGTATAGAGCATAGATGTTGAAAATTCATCATTTAAATTGAATCTAGTTGGACTAACTACAGATACACCAATTCTTAGAGGTTTAATACCTGTGAAAATTGCTCCAGCTTTTATATTTAGTCCGTTTCCAGTTGTGCTTAAATTCTCTGTATATTCTAAACCTCTGAATGCTGATACATCATCTATGTATTCTTCTTCATATACCTTAGTAGATGAAAAATTTAGAATAGGAAATGCTAATGTAACTCCTAGTTGTAATTGATTTTTATAGTTTCCTCCTAATGTAAATGCTAATTCATTGATTCCTCCCTCGAAACGGGCTACCTGCATTCTCTGTAACTCTTGATTAGGTAAAGCATCAAAGCTATATGTTAGATCGCCCTCAAAATCAAAAATTGCCTCACTATCAAATGCCACACCTGCTTCGAAATCATCAAGTTCATTTAATCCTAACCCGTTTGCTCTTTCTGCAAAACGTTCTGCTATTGTTCCCTCTGATACTCCAGCAAAAGTAAATCTTTGATCGAATTCACTAACTTTATTAAGACTAATTACAAAATTAGTGGCTTTCCATTTTTTATCTCTATCTCTATTGGTATTAGAAAATACAGCACCCATATTGAAGAAATTAAGGTCATTTGCATTTCTATCGTTAGTTGATTCACCTTGAAAAATGCCTACGGTTCTAGAACCTAAGCTCATGGGAGAAATATTAAATTCTCCTTTTTGATAGGTTCCCGCGGTTGCTGGATTTATTAGGATTGCACCTATTTCACCTCCTAAGGCTCCGAAAGCCCCTCCTGACCCAAGCATTCGTGCACTACCAATATTATCGGAAAAGCTGTAACGAACTGCTTCGTCTAAAGTTTGGGCTTGGATATTAAAATTCGAAAATATAAGGAGAGTAAATAAAACGAATGTTGTATTATATATTTTCATATTCTTATTTTTTGTTTTTTGGGCTCGAGCCCAAAAGAAAAGAAAATTAATTTTAGGGTTTTATAATATTTGAATTAATACTATAAAAAAAGGGTGGAAACAATGTGACCACCCTTCGATTTTAATTTTTTTAAGCTATTAGTTGCCTCTTCTTGATGGAGAAGAACTTCTTGAAGAAGATCTGCTGCTTCCGCTGCTTCTTGTTGAGCTTCTCGAAGGAGATGAGCTTCTTGAAGTAGAAGGTCTACTGCTGCTTCTTGTTGAGCTACTTGATCTTCTGCTTGAGTTACTGTTATAACCAGAACTTCTTGAAGAAGATCTATTACTTCCACTGCTTCTTGTTGAACTTCTCGGAGAAGTACTTCTCGAAGTAGAAGGTCTGCTGCTTCCTCTAGTAGTGCTACTAGGTCTAGTCGAAGTGCTCGGTCTCGTTGAACTAGGTCTTGAAGAAGAACTTGGTCTCGTTGAAGAACTTGGTCTTGTTGAAGAACTTGGTCTTGTTGAAGTGCTAGGTCGAGTAGAGCTATTTGGTCTGCTAGTTCCGGAATTTCCTAAAGTAGAGTTTCCTCTGTTAGGAGTTCTGTCTGAGCTTACATTACCTCTATTTGGTCTAGTGTAAACGGTAGATGGTCTAGTAGAAGTAGATGCACCAGAAGAAGGTCTTGTAGAAGAGTTACCTCTATTGATAGTCTCTCTATTACCTAAGGTCTGGTTGTCAGCTCTTCCAACTCTTGTTGGAGAATCAGTTCTAAGTGCTCTTCTTTGATCACCTATTTGACTATTTGTTGCAGCTCTATTAGTTCTACTATTAGCTACTCTTGAATTTCCTGATCTACTCGCTACGCTACTTCCTGTCTTTCTTCCACCGTAAACTCTATTAGTTAAAGCAACATTATTGTTTTGTATTGCTCTTCTATTTCCATAGAAGTTAGAATTTCCATAACAAACATTTCCCCAAGAATTTCTTGAACCTGGAAAGCCATATGAATATGGATAGTTCCATGCATTTACTTGATAAGCAGTATTATAAGGATTATACCACGGGTTATTCCATGGATTATTAAAACTTGAGTATGCCCAAGCTGATCTTATTCTGTTATTTCTTCCGTATGGGTTGAAATACGCAGGTCTAGTTCCGAAATAGATTGAGTAATTAGGTCCTCCAAAAAAAGGATCATAATAAGATCTGTCTATGAAACATGGATCATAATATCCAAAACCAGTATTGCGGAATCTATTGAATCTTCTAATTCTACTTGCATATTGATAATCATAGGAGTTATTGTTATTAACTGCGTTACTACGCGTATCAAATTCATCTTCGTATGCTACATTGTCATATTCATTGTCATCTTCATATGATGTGGAAGTGAAATAGAAAGAATCATCTGTGTCCGGATCGTAATACAAATCATCGAACTGGGCATTAATTACTGTGAAAGGTAATAATCCCAAGAATAGGAAAAGGATAGGGCTTAAAACATATTTTTTCATCTGTAAAATATTTAAAATATTAAATAATTCTGACTCTCTCAAAATCATATCACCAATTTATTACTTTTGTAGCTTTATTTTACTTAATTAAAAGCAAAAATTTTGCCTATTTAAGTTAAAGTACCTTAACATTAAGCTTTTTATTGAGATATTTATTTATTCAAAGTACATTTTCTATAATAATGACGATAAAAAGTCTTAAAAGGTTCTGTTTTAGTATATTTTATTAATAAATTAACAATTGTCTATGGCAAAGGAAATAACTAATCGAAGTGATGATTATTCATTGTGGTATAATAATATAGTAAAGAAAGCTGGTCTAGCTGATAACAGTGCAGTAAGGGGCTGTATGGTTATTAAACCTCATGGATACGCTCTTTGGGAGAATATGAAAGCGCAGCTTGATTCTATGTTTAAAGAAACAGGACACGTAAATGCATATTTTCCTTTATTTATTCCTAAGAGCTTTCTTAGCAAGGAAGCTGAGCATGTAGAAGGATTTGCAAAAGAGTGTGCTGTTGTTACTCATCATAGATTAATGAATAACCCGAATGGAAGCGGTGTTGTTGTGGATCCTAGTGCGAAATTAGAAGAAGAATTAATTGTAAGACCAACTTCTGAAACGATAATTTGGAATACATATAGAGATTGGATAAAGTCATATAGAGACTTGCCTTTACTTATAAATCAATGGGCTAATGTTGTGAGATGGGAGATGAGAACAAGGCCTTTTCTTAGGACGGCCGAATTTCTATGGCAAGAAGGTCACACTGCTCATTCAACAAAGGAAGAAGCTATAAAAGAAGCTGAACTTATTCATGAGGTTTATGCAAGATTCGCTGAAGATTATATGGCTATGCCCGTAATTAAGGGAGCCAAATCTGCCAGAGAAAGATTTGCTGGAGCTGATGAAACATTTACTATTGAAGCTTTAATGCAGGATGGTAAGGCACTCCAAGCTGGAACTTCCCACTTCCTTGGACAAAATTTTGCGAAAGCTTTCGATGTAAAATATAGTAATTCTGAAAATAAAGAAGAATATGTTTGGGCTACTAGTTGGGGTGTATCGACTAGATTAATCGGCGGGCTAATCATGACACATTCTGACGATGAAGGACTTGTATTACCTCCAAAATTAGCTCCACAACAAGTAGTAATCGTTCCTATTCCTAAGCCCACTCCTGAATTAATGGAATACATTCAACCTATAGCAGCAGAATTAAAAGCTAAAGGAATTAGAGTGAAAGTTGATGATAATGATCAAAAAAGACCAGGTTTCAAGTTTGCAGAATATGAAATGATGGGAATTCCTATTAGACTAGGGATCGGTAAAAGAGATATGGCTAATAATATGGTTGAAGTAGCAAGAAGAGATAATAAAACAAAAGAATCTATTAGCAGAGATGGTATAGCAACTTTTATTGATAATCTACTTGTTGAAATTCAAGGTAACCTTTTGGCTAGAGCCAAGAAATTTAGAGCTGACCATACTTCTTATGTTGATAACATGGATGAGTTTAAAGATGTCCTTGAAAACAAAGGTGGCTTTATTATGGCACATTGGGATGGAACTACTGAAACTGAATTAGCAATTAAAGATGCTACAAATGCTACGATACGTTGTATTCCTAATGATTTTGTAAAAGAAGAAGGGAAATGCATTTTTTCAGGAAATAAATCAATGGGTAGAGTGGTGTTTGCAAAAGCTTATTAATAGTATCTAAACAGGACTCTAAAATAAATTTATAATAGGTCAATTCGATAAAAAGAGTTGACCTTTTTTTTGAACTATTGATTTATTAAAACCCATACCAATTCTGTTTTAGGATTTCACATTAGTTAAAGAATTATTAGACCAACTCTAATGCAGAATTGGTATTATAGACTTAAATTTGTATTAGCTTCCATTGATGTTTACCCATGTCAATAAATATTTATTCTAACTACTTTCTAGCGCCTTTCAGAATATATCTAAATGAATTTTAATAGAAGTTGATTTATTCTTCTTTAGTCATTGTATACGTGCAAAACGAACCACTTACACCTACTAATATTTCAATTTCTCCTGTGAGAGTATTTCCATCTATATCAAAAAAACCGCTTATTGCAAATGGTAATTGATTTTCACTTATAAAACTTTGAGAAGGCACATCAATTCTATTACAATCATTATTTAATCTTCCTTCATATGTTTCTTCACCATCTCCTAAAGTTTGATCTTGAATGATAACTCTTGAGGGATCAGTTTCAGATAGAGAAATAAGTAGAGGTCCTTCAAATTCCGCATTATTTAAACTTGATTCACATGAACCATTATATGTTCCAGTTATATCTTCTCCGCAAGTTGGATTAGAACAGTTAATAGTGAACATAGAGACTAAAATCAATATACTTAAATGTAATACCTTCATCTTATTTTAATTTTTAATTGTAACAGGTTTTATAGATCAATGTTTTCTCAAATATTAATACTATAAAAAAAGCCCAGTGAAAAAATCACTGGGCTCTTTATTATTTATTAGAATAACCTTAAAGATTATTGTCTAACACCTAAAGCTTTAAGTGTTTCGAAATCTAAGTTACCTACAGGTAGGTTGTTATCTTTCTGGAATTTAACTAAAGCTTTCTTCGTTTGTGCACCCATTTGATTATCAGCAACACCAGGGTCATATCCTCTAGAGATAAGCGCATTTTGAACTTGTCTAACTACATCAGCAGTTAAATCTGTATCACAAAGTACTTCTCTCCATTCTGTAAATCCACCTTTCTTAACCAAGTTTGTTTTAGTTATTGTTCTGTATTCAGCAGGAACATCGATTGTTCTAGTTGAAGCAGGAGTAACTAATTTTTGGAAAGATCTAGTTTCATACTTAGCAGCTATATCTGTCGTGTTTGAAGAAGCAGCAGAAGATAATTTTTTGTATGATCTATTAGTATATTGTGCAGGAATTTCAGTTGATTGTGTAGTAGCATCAGAAACTAATTTTTGGTAGCTTCTTGTTGTATACTGGTTACAGTCACCTGATCCACCACAGCTAGAAACTAACTCAATTCTTCTGTTTGCAGCTCTTCCTGAAGCTGAACTGTTATCAGCAATTGGACTAGATTCTCCCATTCCTTCATAGCTTAAGCTACTTGCAGGTACACCTGACTCAATTAATACATTATATACAGTTCTTGCTCTTCTTTGAGATAAAGATTGGTTAGCAGCATCGCCACCTTGAGAATCAGTGTGTCCTACGATTCTTGCAGAACATCCTTCAGATTTCAATTTAGCTGCAGCTCCAGCAATTACACTTCTAGAGTTTCCAACTAATTCAGCAGAACCAGATGCGAAGTTAACTCCTGATAAAGTAGAAGAGTTTCCACAAGGAACAGATTCTGCAGATGGAGTTCCAGCAACAGTATAAGTTCTTTGAGTGTAAACAGCAGGTACTTCGTTCGTGTTGCTTGAAGCAGGAGAAGCTACTTTTCTGTAAGATCTTGTTGTATAAGAAGCAGGTACTGTTACAGACTGTGTAGTTGCATCAGTTACTAGCTTTTGGTAAGATCTATTACCATATTTAGCTGGAACTTCAGTTGTGTTAACTGTAGCTGGAGTAGCTAATTTTTGGTAAGATCTAGATTCGTATCTTGCAGGTACTTCAATAGTTTCTGTTGTTGCAGGAGAAGCTACTTTTGTGATAGATCTTGTTGTATAAACAGCAGGAACTTGAGTAGTGTTAGCTGCAGCAGGAGAAACTAACTTTTGATAAGATCTAGTTTCATATCTTGCTGGAATCTCAGTAACTTGAGTTGAAGCAGGAGAAACTAATTTTTGGAATGATCTAGTGCTATATTCAGCAGGAATGTCAATTGTTTTTGTACAATCTCCACCTGTATCAGTATAACCTGAATCACATCCAACTCTTTGAGTCTTAGTTATTGTTCTATATTGAGCAGCAACTTCTACAAGACACCATACTAAACAATCATCAGGATTTGCTGATAAACAGTTTTTGTCAGCTTTTTTCTTTTCCCACTTAGTTGATGCAGGAGAAACCTCTATTTGTTCAGTTACAGTCTCATATTTTGCAGGTACTCTTTCTATTCTTGTAGATGCTTCTTTAGTAAGTACTTGCTCACTTACAGTTTCATAAACTGCAGGAACTACACTTAAAGTAGATGAAGCTTCTTGAACTAATACTTGCTCAGTTACAGTTTCATAAACTGCTGGAGTGATTGTAATTGTGCTATAAGCTTCTTTAGAAAGTACTTGCTCAGTAGTAGTCTCATACTTTGCTGGCTTAATAACTAATTTACTCGTAGCTTGTGCAGCTAATACTTGCTCAGTTACAGTCTCGAAAGTTGCAGGTACAACAGATAAAGTTGTATATGCTTCTTGCTCTAATACTTGCTCTGATACAGTTTCAAAAGTAGCTGGAACAACTTGTAAAGTCGTATAAGCTTCCTTAACTAAAACCTGCTCAGATACATCTTCGAAAGTAGCTGGTGTTGTTGTAATAGTTGTGTAAGCTTCTTTCGATAATACTTGCTCACTTACTGTTCTTGGATTACAAGAAGCAGTAGTTACAGCATCTCCATCAGCATCTCTTGATGTAGAAAGTGAAACACTTCCTCTACCACCAGCTGATAAACCACTGTTGTTGTCTGTAGTACCCGCGCCTGAGCCATTATCGTTACATACTGCACGAATGCCTTCAGCGAAAGTTTTTGCTAAAACTTGCTCAGTTACAGTTTCAAATTGTGCTGGCACCACAGTTAATGTGTTTCCTGCTTCTTTTGATAATACCTGCTCTGATACAGTTTCAAATTGTGCAGCAACAGCGCTTAGCTGATTTCCTGCCTCTTTTGATAATACTTGCTCAGTTACAGTTTCGTATACAGCTGGAACAACTTCCACTCTCTGTGAAGCCGCTTTCACTAATACTTGTTCTGAAACTGTCTCGTATTGGTCTTGGATTAGACATCTTGCGTAGCATTTGTTTGCTTCTGCTCCGGCAAGATCAGTTGATGGTTGTGCAATTGCTACAAAAGCAAATAACGCAAACACCAAGGTTAATGTAGAACTTAGTCCTCTCATAATTAAATATGAATTTTGCAATTAAAAAATATTGAATTGTTAGTAATATATTGTAAAAAGTACTTAGGTTAAAAGTACTCAACATTCCTTTTATTTTGTCAACTTACCTTCGTAAATCGAGGACAAACCTACTAATTTATCTTTGGAAAACATAGGAAGTATTTATTTATTAACAATGTATCGATAAGATTTTTGCTGAATTTTATTAATGGAATTACTTCTCCATTTTTTGTCAGAATTTTTATTGATTCTTTTTTCGTACTGTAGGCAGTATTACTTTCAGTTTTCAATAAAATCACATCGTCAATATAAGTAATGTCTAATGATTTATTATTCAATAATTTAGACTTAACTTCGTTTATTTCTTCGTTAGTAAAAGCTTGATCTTTCGCCAAAACCCTAAATAACTTCCTATTTAAGATTCCATTACTCAGAATGGAAAGTAATTCATTTTCGTTCCCTAAAATATTTTTTATTGAAAAATAAATATCTTGTTCATCAAGCTCTGAAAACCTCCTAATAAATTCTTTTCTTTCATTTTTTATGCGTTCCATCCCATATTCCTGCTCCATAAAATATAATAATCTTGAGGAGATATTCTTCTTTATTTTTTCATTTCCTTTTTTTACCTCTTTTTTTACTTCTCTTATCCACTTTATCAACATACTTTCTGCAGCAACAGATGTCTTATGTAGATAAACCTGCCAATACATAATCCTACGAGCTACTAAAAATTTTTCTATACTATGCAATCCTTTCTCTTCCACGACTAGTTCATTGTCCTTCACATGAAGCATCTTAATTATACGCTTGTAGCCTATTACTCCTTCTACCACACCAGTGAAAAAACTATCCCTTGATAAATAATCCATCCTATCCATATCTAATTGACTACTTACTAATTGGTGTAGAAAAAATTTTGGATACCGGTTCTCAAATATTTCTAATGCTAATTCTACTGGAGCTCCATATTCTTCAGCTAATTCTTTCATGAACTGAATAGAGATGTATTCGTGTGAGATATTAATTAACTCATATTCTAATGCATGAGAAAATGGCCCATGACCTATATCATGTAATAAAATACTTATACATGTCGCGATAGCTTCAGATTCAGTTATTTCTATTCCTTTGGAACGAAGTGAGGATATGGCTTCAGTCATCAAATGAAGTGCTCCAAGAGTATGATGGAACCTTGTATGTACTGCACCGGGATATACCAAATTTGATAAGCCCATCTGGGAAATCCTACGCATTCTCTGAAGATAAGGATGATCTATTATATCATATAATATCTCATAGGGGAACTGGATAAATCCATAGATCGGATCATTTATTAATTTCCTTTTATTCATTGACGCAAAGGTAATAATCCTTTTAATGGGATTTGCATTTTTATTTTTTTTGGGCTTAAGCCCAAAGATAAAAGAGCTCTGTTCATGTTTAAGTGATTTATATACCTATGTTTTGTTATTTTGATTATTAGATTTTTAAATCTACAGTTAAGTGAATTATGAAATTTTTATTCAGCAATGTACTACATTAAATACTAGTTCTCATATCTTGGTCGTTCTTTCGTTGAACTAATTAGACATGTAATATGAGTGATGTGAAAATTCTTTGGGCTGATGATGAAATTGATTTGTTAAAACCTCATCTACTTTTTCTAAAAAGTAAAGGCTATGATTTAATTACTGTGACAAATGGAAATGACGCGCTTGAAGAAATTGAAACCGTTGAAGATATTGATGTCGTTTTTCTTGATGAAAGTATGCCAGGTTTGACAGGTTTAGAAACCCTTTCTAAAATTAAAGAAATCAAACCAAATGTCCCTATTGTTATGATTACCAAAAATGAAGCAGAGGACATAATGGAAGAAGCAATCGGTTCACAAATTGATGACTACCTTATAAAACCTGTGAATCCAAATCAAATTTTATTAACGCTCAAGAAAATTATAGATAATAAACGATTAGTACATGAAAAAACTACGTCGGATTATCAAATAGAATTTCGTAAAATAATAATGGAGATTAATTCTATTAGTACAAAAGAAGAATGGGCTGCCATTTATAAAAAAATAATAAATTGGGAATTGAAACTTGATGATAGCAATGTTGACCAAATGGGGGAAATATTGAACATGCAGAAATCAGAAGCTAATGCCGCTTTTTCAAAATTTATCGATAAAAACTACGAATATTGGTTGAGAAATTCTGAAAATGCTCCTACCATGTCACATAACTTATTAAGAACAAAAGTTTTTCCACAATTAGATGAAACACCTACTGTTGTCTTTCTTCTAGATAATCTTAGGTATGACCAATGGTTAATACTTCAGCCAATTATAAGTGAGGATTTTAGAATAATTGATGAAGATTATTTTTATAGTATTTTACCTACTTCAACACAATATAGTAGGAATGCAATTTTTGCAGGTATGATGCCTGGAGAAATTGCAAAACATTACCCTGATTGGTGGTTGAATGATAATGATGAGGGTGGTAAGAACATGAAAGAAGCAGAATTGCTTGGTGAACAATTAAAAAGAATAGTAAGAAGAGAATTGAAATATGATTATAATAAGATAACTCGTGTCGCTCAAGCCAAAGTTATGAGTGATAATGTTCTGAATTATCTTAATAACGATCTGTCAGTTGTTGTCTATAACTTTATCGATATGTTATCCCATGCACGAACTGAAATGGAGGTTTTAAAGGAACTTGCAGGTGATGAAAAAGCATATAGGTCATTAACTAGATCTTGGTTTTTGAATTCTCCTCTTTATCAAGCTTTTCAGAAACTTTCAGATAAAAAAGTAAGAATTGTAATAACTACTGATCATGGAACAATAAGAGTGAAGACACCTAGTAAAGTAATCGCAGATAGAGATACTACCACAAATTTAAGATATAAGGTGGGTAAAAACTTACAGTATGATCGTAAAGAGGTCCTTGAAATTCATGAACCTAGCGCTGCTGGTCTTCCTCGCCCTAATATGAGTTCAAAATTTATTTTTGCTAAAAATGATACATTCTTTCTGTATCCTAATAATTACAATTATTACCAAAAGTACTTTAATGATACTTTTCAGCATGGAGGAATTTCTTTAGAAGAAATTATATGCCCTATTATTACCTTGATTCCAAGGTAGTGATTAGCTTTTTTTTGATTGGAAAAGAATGAATAAATCAGGATGATCTTTAAAAAAAGATTTTACTAATGCCTTTGAAGCAAGGAAGTATATTTTTTTACCAAAAGCAGTTTTCTCCTTATAATGAATATAGATGATTTCAAACAATATCAAATTTATTGTGCTGATTTTATTTATGGAATCCCATGTATATCTATATGTCTTTAAATAATTGCTAATAAAAAGATGCTTTTCATCGGCATCTACTCTTTTTAGTTTTATAATAGTAAAATACATAATTATAATAAACACAATATAGGTGCCTAAAATACTATAGCGAACTGTAGGATTAGTTAGGAAAGGAGAATCATTCACCGTAATAACAAACGATCCTATTACTATTGATCCAAAAAACACTATGTAAACTATTGGTATAAACAACCTTAATATTATAGTGAAATTACTCGATAATCTTCTCATGCTAATTCTTGCTGTGATTTCTTATAAACCCTTTTTGATATCAAGATGCTTATTTCATATAATATATATAGTGGAATGCATATCAAAACTTGGCTTACAACATCAGGCGGAGTTATAACAGCAGAAATTACAAGTAATAAAACATATGCATGTCTACGATAAGTCCTTAAAAATTTTGGGGTTATAACCCCAATCTTTGTTAAAAAATAAACTAAAATGGGAAGTTGAAATAAAATTCCTGAAGGGAATGTGAACATTGTTAAATATGAAACATATGAACTTAAAGAGGTTGTTTCAGTAACAGCACCTTCTACTAATGTATAGTTCGACAAAAATGAAACTGCAAAAGGAGTAATTATATAATATCCAAATGCTATTCCTAGCATAAAAAGAAAACTACTTACAGCTACAAATCCTCTTGCATATTTACGTTCATTATTATATAGTCCTGGTTTAATAAAGCGCCATACTTCCCATATTATATATGGCATAGAAATAACAATTCCTAGAAATACACTTACTTTAATATGCGTGAAAAACACTTCCCCTAATACGATTTTGTTCAATTCTAGTTTTGGGGCATTAAGACAAGTAGCTTCAGATATTGCACAAAAAAACTTATAACTGATAAAACCAGGTTCTTTAGGAGCAAAAATTATTTTTTCAAATACTGTTTTTCCTAAAGAGAACACAACAATTGCTGTAACAACAACTGCAACAATTGATCTTACAAGATGCCATCTTAAAACCTCAAGATGATCTAGAAAACTCATCTCTCCATTTTCGGAATTGTCATTCTTTTCTTTCTCGCTCATAATTATTGCAAATGTACTACTTGTCGTTGAATTTTCTCTTGTACACCAGTTTTTATTCTCATTAATCTATATTTGTTGTTTAAACCTAATTTAATGGATCTTTATTTGTATTTGGGGATGTTTGTTGTGGCATTGCTTGTCCTTCTAAAGTCAAGTGATTTTTTCGTCGATGCATCTGAAAGAATTGGTCTAGCATTTGGTATTTCTCCGTTTATTATTGGAGTAACAATAGTAGCATGTGGAACATCATTGCCAGAATTAGCTACTGGAATCGTTTCTACCATTTCTGGTAATTCAGAAATTGTTGGTGGAACCGTTATAGGTAGCAATATTACTAATATATTATTGGTTTTGGGCTTCACTGTATTCTATGCAGGAAGAATAGAAATATCTAGGAATTTAATGAATCTTGATATGCCGATACTTCTTATCTCGGCAGTGTTTTTATACCTAACTTTAAGAGATGGAGATTTTTCTTTAGTTGAAGCAATTCTATTTTGTATTGCCTTGGTAATATTCGTCATAAGCTCATTTAATAAAGAGGAAGATGAAAAGGATGGGGCTGAACGCCCAAAGTTTTTATGGAAAGATCTTATTATAGTGATTGTTGCTGGGGCAGGAGTTTCATTAGGAGCAAGTTTTGTTGTTAGGGCAATTGAACAATTAAGCTTGATCGGAGGAGTACCTAAGGAATTGATATCTCTTACTGTTTTAGCTTTAGGAACTTCTTTGCCTGAAGTTGTGGTAAGTGTGGCAGCTGCACGAAAAGGAAAGCAAGCTATTGCTGTAGGCAATGTTTTAGGTTCAAATATCTTTAATACATATGCAGTAATAGGAATATCTAGGTTGTTTGGGGAACTAAAATTTTCTCAAGAGATTATTTTTGAAAGCATACCATTTATGCTAGCTGTAACTTTCATATTTGCACTTGTTACTTTTTCTAAAAAGATTTCACGTGCTGAAGGTGCTATGCTTTTAATTTTATACGGATTTTATATGTATTTGGTAACTAAATAGAAAATATGTTTGGTGATTTAATGGGCAATATGCAGCAAAAGCAGCAAGAATTGCAAAACAAATTAAAAGAGACTATAATTAATTACTCTTCTGATGGTTATACTATAGAGCTCAATGCGCTTAAGGAAATAAGAAATATTGATTTCCCTTCTGAACTTTTGAATGAAGAAAACAAAGAACAATTAATTGATATGGTAATAATTCATTTGAATAGGGCCATAAAAGAAGCTGATGAAAAAGCTGCAAATGAAAGTTCTAATCTATTAAATGGAATATTGCCTGGGGGTATAGGTGATCTTTTTACGTCTTAATAATATATATGAAAAATTTGATTTGCTTTTTGGGCTTTTTAGTTTCAAGTTTCATTTCATTTGGGCAGGTGCCCATTGCAGAATTTAATCTTGATTGTTCACTGTCTGAAAACAATAATATTTTTGATAATATCATCACACCTTTTTTTCCAGCATGTGATTGCGGAATTGAAGGACAAAGTATTATACTGGATGAAGATACAGATCTCACTTTAGATACTTTGATAAGTGATATATTCTTTGATGACTTTGCAATAAGTTTTTTCTTTAGAACAAATTCAGGTATTAATGTACAAGAATTGTTTTCAGTAGGAGATAACTGTTCAGGTGATAGTATACTTAGAATATATTATTTAGATGATAGTGCAGAACTGTTATTTGATATGAGTGAATCAGTCCAAAGATCAATCACCTTGCGTGCAAAAGTGCAGCAAGATAAATGCTGGCAGCATATTATAATTTCTAGAAATCAGAATACATTTTTTATTTATGTGAATGGCGAACTATCTACAGAAGTTATTTCTCCTAATGATATTCAAATTGGCGCAGATATGCCTATTAATATTGGATTTGGACCTTGTGTTAATGTTATTTCCAATGAATATTTAGGGCATTTAGATGAGGTTAAAATCTTTAATCAGCATATTGAAGAATTTAGAGCACAAGAACTTTACACCTTAAATAATGAAATCACCAGTAGAGATACAACTGTATTCATAGGTGACATTATTTCAGTTAATAGTCTTGGAATATGTGGGAGTGAAATTTTTTGGAGTCCTTCTATTGGTATTAATAATGTAAATTCAGATACTATTGAAATAACTGGTGTTGAAACGACTACTTATATTGCAGTTTTTACAGATCCTATTGACGGTCAATGTGTATCTATTGATACTTTTAATTTGACTGTGATTGATCCGAATGACGTAATGTGTGAAGATTTAGTTCTACCCAATGTATTTACTCCTAATGGAGATGGAATAAATGAAACATTCCATATTTTAAATGGATTCATAGTGGAGGAATTACTTTCATTTCAAGTGTTTGATAGATGGGGAGAAGTTGTTTTTGAAACTGAAAATATTTTAGAAGAGTGGGATGGCAATTTTAAGGAACAAGAAGTTCAACCATCCTTACTATTATATAAAATTGTTTATTTGTGTAATGGTCAAGAATTAGTGAAGAGTGGTAATGTTTCTATTCTGCGATAATTATGTTATATAGAAAAAAAAATATTTGTGTAGTATTATTGTATGTAGTAATTTGCAGCAATTTCTTTTCTTGTAAACCTGAGATAATCAATGGAATACAGCAGTCAGAAGGCGATGTGAAGAAGCAAGAAAATTCACTTCAACAGCATACTGAAATTGAAAGAAAACCTACAAAAGAAATAACTTTTAATGATAATAGGATAGAAGATAATAAAATCATTACCACAGAGAAACTTATTAAAAAACCGGTAAGTAAAAAACCTGCAAAAGTGCAGAAAAAAGTAAAACCAAAAACTAAAAATAAACCTTCCAAAATTGTAAAAAAAGGAAAATTTAGATTTGATCAAGAAGAATTTGACTTTGGATTTATAGAAGTTGGGGAAATAGTTAATCATACATTTTCCTTTACCAACATAGGGGATGCACCTATAAATATATCCAATGCTGTTGCTTCTTGTGGTTGTACTACACCTGTTTTTCCTTTTTTACCTATTGAGCCAGGCGAAAAAGGACAGATTTTAGTTAGGTTTAATAGTAAAGATAGATTAGGTGGACAAGTAGCAACAGTAACTATTTATTCTGATTCTGATGAAAGTGAAAAAGAATTGAAATTAAATGGTGTGATTCGATCAGAAATAGTAAACCCAGCAGAATTTGTTGATACTACGAAAAATGATTAAATTAGTATGAAGTTATAGGATATTAAGCAAGATTTCTTCTACTTATTGATTTACCCAATTAGCGTTGAAAACGTTAAAAAATAACTAATATTAAAGAGTTTTAATATATAACTTTGTATTTGACTATTTTAACTTTTTGTTTATGTCTAATATTTGAACGAATGTTGGATACAGATATGAAAATAAAATATATGATTACATATGTAATCTTTTAATATATATAGAAAACTTTTATATATTTGTAAATAGAGAATAGGTCAATTTTTTAAATGAGTAAATTACGATTACTTTTTGTAATAGTAAGTGGTGCTATTTTGCTAGCATTTGCTCCTAATACGAACAACCACTTTAATGGTACAGCAGGCGATGAGCCTTCTGAAGATCGGTCAATTTATATCTCTAATGACTCTATTATATCAAGTCACAGTATGATGATTACTATGACTTGTCCTCCTAACTTACCTTTTGTTTGCGACGAATCAATATTTCCCCCTTTTAGCTCATTTGCAGATTATTCAAGTTTTGGTGGTTTAGCCATTTCTACAGATCCTCTTTGTCCTATTGACCCTACTTCCTTTTCTCTACTTTCTCAAATAGAGGACAACTCAACAATCTGTAGAAGTATTATTCGAACTTATATCATATCAGATTTTTGTGGAAATACCGCTACTTGTGAACATGCATTAGAATTGGATGATTCTGACCCACCTGTACTTACTGCACCGACTCCTGTTTTTGAGGATTGTGAAGCATCAGATCCCCCTTTTGCAAATATTACAGAATTCTTTACAGCAGGGGGACTTGCTGTTGATGTCTGTTTAGACTTAACTAATTTTCAGTTTGTGGGAGAAGTGCAATCAGGTGGTTGTACAAATGTGATTACAAGAACTTATGCAGTTTTTGATATCTGCGGAAATTCTGCTACTGTGGATCACATCATTACTGTTTCAGATAATACACCACCTCAAATTAATATTTCCGATTTTAGTGACCAATGTGGCGATGACCCCTTTATTTCTGATCCTCCTTTAACACTTGAAGACTTTGTTGCTGCAGGAGGTAATGTTACAGATAACTGTGCTTTAGATGATGCTTCATTTGGGGTTTTAAGTGAGGTCTCGTCATCTTCAGGATGTACCACAACAATTCAAAGGACTTACGTCATAAGTGACATTTGTGGTAATACAGGTACACATATACAAACATTAACCATTGCAGATACTACAGATCCAGAAATAACATGTCCTGCACCTGTTGCCTCTGAATGTGATATTTCTGATGTGCCTATATTTAATGATATAGTAGAATTTGAAGATGCGGGTGGAACAGTCAATGATAATTGCGGCATTAATTCTTTTGCTATGATAGCGCAAATTTCCAATGGCTCAAGTTGTCCAACTCTTTACACTAGAATTTATCAAGTAGAAGATCTTTGTGGAAATACAGCGACTTGTGAACATGTTGTAGAAATAGATGATGTTACAAATCCAACTATTTCATGTCCTCCAGCAATTAATGCTGTTTGCAGTATTATAGAGGTTCCAGCTTTTGCAACTTTTGCAGCTTTTCAAGCAAATGGTGGTGATGCGATGGATAATTGTGGAATCTTACCTTCTTCGTTTTCAGTTACAGATTCTTCAGATGGAGCAACTTGTCCTGAAACTATTACGAGAACATATTCTATCAGTGATCTATGTGGAAATATTGCAACTTGTGCCCAAATTATAACAATTGATGACAATGAGCCTCCGGTTATTAATCCAATACCTGATTTTACAGGCGATTGTACAATAGCAGATTATCCTCCTTTAACAAATTTTACTCAATTTGAATCTGCAGGTGGTGACGCAATGGATAATTGTGGAGTTGATCAAACTAGTTTTGGATTAATTGGAGAAACTTCATCTGGTTCATGTCCTACTTTGGTTGAAAGAACATATGTTATTGCAGATCAATGTGGCAATACGAGTACATTTATTCAAACAATCACTATTCAGGACATAGAGTCTCCTGTTTTATCTTGTCCTCCTAATATTATAACACCTTGCGATATTTCTGACGTTCCTATTTATTCAAATTTTAGCCAATTCCAATCTGATGGAGGAGGAGCTAATGATAATTGTGGATTTGACCAATCAACTTTCTCTATTCTAACTCAGATTAGCACAGGTGCTGGATGTCCTGAAATTTTTGAGAGAACATATATTATATTAGATAATTGCGGTAATAGTGGTACATGTACTCAAATAATCACAGTTCAGGATGATATACCGCCAATAATGGTTTCTCCGCCAAATGAACTTCAACAATGTGATTTAATCACATCTCCTCCGTTTAATACGGTAGCTGATTATGAATTTGGAGGAGGTTCAATAACAGATAATTGCCAACTAAATTTAGGTACTTTTGCACTTCTTTCTGAAACTTCCGATGGAGCAACTTGTCCTGAAACAGTGACTAGAGTTTATATAGTTGAAGATATGTGCGGAAACAGTGCAACTGCTCAACATATACTTATTGTTGATGATACTCAAGCTCCTGGTATAATTTGTCCTTCTAATTTAACTGGGACATGTGATATTTCAGAAGTGCCTCCTTATGCTAATTATAATCAATTTATTTCTGCTGGTGGTGGAACTAGTGATAATTGCGAAATTAATGAGAGTACTTTTAATCTTGTAAGTGAAACATCTACAGGGTCTTGTCCTGAAATATTTACAAGAATTTATAGCATATCTGATTTATGTGGAAACTCTACAACTTGTGAACAAACAATTACAATTAATGATATAGAAAATCCTACTATATCTTGCCCTCCTGGCCAATCAGCTCAATGTGATGCTTCAGAAATTCCTGTGTACGCAACTTTTGCTGATTTTCAATCAGCTGGTGGTACAGCATCAGATAATTGTGGTATTGTAGCATCATCATTTGGTTTAATATCAGAAGTAAATAATGGTACAGGTTGTGGTGCACAAATTATAAGAACTTATGGAATTCAAGATGCTTGTGGCAATGCAGGAACATGCACCCAAACAATAATAGTTGATGATACGGTTAATCCTACGATAAGTTGTCCTCCTAATGAAGATGTAGATTGTGATATTTCAGCTTTTCCATCATATTCTAATTTGGCAGCTTTCGAAGCTGCAGGTGGGATGGTGGATGATAACTGCGCAATTGATAATGGATCTTTCACTATGGTTAGTCAAACTTCAAACGGAAATTCATGTCCTGAGCAATTTACTCGTATCTATTTAATAGAAGATGAATGTGGGAACTCAGCAACTTGTTCTCAAATAATTAATGTAATTGATGATATTGACCCTATTATTACTTGTCCTGGAAATCAAACTGCAGTCTGTGATATAAGTGAAGTTGCAATTTATAATTTTAGTACTTTCCAAAGTGATGGAGGTAATATCTCAGATAATTGTCAAATTAATGAATCTTCATTTGCTTTATTTTCAGAAGTATCTGATGGAAACACCTGTCCAGAAATCGTAGTACGTACATATATTATAGAAGATTTATGTGGAAACACTGCAACTTGTACTCAATCAATAACTATTAATGATGATATTTCTCCAGAATTAATATGTCCTCCGAATTTAAATTCGCAATGTGAAATAGCTGAGATTCCACCTTACACTACTGTAGCTGAAATAGTCTCGGCAGGTGGATCTGTTTCAGATAACTGTGGCGTAGATATGACTTACTTAGTTCTTATTAGTGAAGATTCTGATAAGAATACATGTCCAGAAACTATTGAAAGAGTATATGAAATTAGAGATTTATGTGGAAATACAACTACTTGTTTGCAATCAATCGTAATTGATGACACTACACCTCCTACAGTAGATAACTTAGCGGATATTGATGTTGATTGTGATGTAAATAATTTGGAAGCATTAGTTTACTATTCAGAATTCCTTATAGCAGGTGGGAATGCAAATGATAATTGTGGTATTGATACCTCTTCTTTAATTTTATTAACAGAAACTGCAGACGGTACTACTTGTCCTATTACTTATGTTAGAACTTATGAGCTATCTGATATTTGCGGTAATGCAAGTACTTTTACACACACCATTACTGTTGTAGATATTACTCCTCCAACATTAGTTGGAATTCCTGGAGATTTGGAAATTGTATGTGGAGATGTTCCAGATCCTCCAATTATATCAACAGGACCAATGGATAATGTGAATTTGGCTTTAGGTCCAGGAGTTAATGCTACACAAAGTAGTGTGCGTTTTGGGCGAGATGCAGACCTTGTAATTGATGGAAATACTAACGGGGCTTGGAATGGAGGTTCAGTCAATCATACCCAAAGAGAGGATGATCCATATGTTGATATAGATTTAGGACAAGAGGAAAGCATTGGTAGTGTTGTAGTTTGGAATCGTACAAATAATTGTTGTATTAATAGAGCGCAAAGGATTTATGTATTTGTATCAAAAAATCCTTTTACTTCAACAGATCCTGATGTTACAAAAAATCAATCTGGAGTGACATGGGATTTTTTCCAACCGTCCATTGGCACAGTTAGATCATTTGATATTGTTGCTGATGCTAGATATATAAGAGTTCAACAGGACAGAGATAATCAAGCAATGAACTTAGCTGAAATACAAGTTTTTAGCCCTGATGTAGTTTATTCCACGGATAACTGTCCCGCCCAAACTGACGTTGTAATGACTGAAACAAGTACCCAAACCTTTGATTTGACTTGTAATTCAGTTATTTATACTGTAACTAGAACTTGGACAGCCACTGATAATTGTGGTAATACTTCTTCTGCTCAACAAGTAATTGATGTTTCTTGTGAATGTTGTAATGATGGTATTGATAATGATGGTAATGGACAAATTGATGAAGATGATCCTAATTGTCCTTGTAGCGCACCTTCTTTTGCATTAGATTGCGATAAAAATCTGTTTTATTTTGTTCCACCTATTTGGAGAAATAATAATAGTTTTCAAAATCAACCATTCAATAATCCATCTTCATTTATTATAACTACACCTTCAGGGTCTGCGAATATAAATGTTAGAACAGGTAATGGAACTACTTTTAATAATAATTATGTAGTGACTTCGGGTACTCCGCTTGAGATTCCTTTAACCCCTGCACGTATGCAAACTCATAATGAAAATACAATTGAAGGTGATAGAGGATTTATAGTAGAATCAGATCAAGAAATCCAAGTTGTTTATAGATTAGAGTCTACTTTTAATAAAGCGATGATTACAGTTAAGGGGGAACAAGCTTTAGGTAATAGATTTAGAGCTGGTTCTCAATCTGTATTATGTGGAGCATCGGGTACAGATGAATTTCATTTTATCTCTGTAATGGCTGTTGAAGACAATACCACTGTTTCTTTCGAAACTCAAAATGTAATGGCAGGACAAACTAATACAGATTTTTCTGTTTTATTAGATGAAGGAGAAACATATTTAATTCGTACTAGCGGAAATACTACCGTTTCGGGAGACTTGATAACTTCCAATAAAACAATTGCTGTTGTAACAGGTTCTTCGCATTCAAGAAAATGTAAATCTCATGGTCGTGATGCTGGAATTGATCAGATTATGCCAACTTGTTTAGTAGGAACTGATTATGTTGTGACTAGAGGAATAGACAATAGTGGTGGAAATAACCCTGGAGAATATAATTATGCTACTGTAGTTGCTTTAACTGCTAATACAAATGTTTTTATAGATGGAAATCCTACTCCAGTAGCAACTCTTCAACCTGGACAATTTTATAATTATTTCATCCCAACACCTAACTTGTCTTCTCATTTAATTACTACATCTAATCCTGCTTATGTTTATCAATTTGGATCTGTAGAAAACAATGGTGAATTAGGTATGGCTATAGCAGCTCCTATTGATGGATGTAGAGGAGATTCGTATGCAGAATTTACACGATTCCCAGGTTCTTCAACAAATTTAATAAGCATTATTATTCCTCAATCAGGTTTGGCTTCTTTAACTCTGAATGGACAACCTTATACTAATTTTGCAACTGCTTCTAATATAGTTGGAAATTCTTCTCATCGTGTTGTGACTTTCAATGATGGAGATATCCTACCTGCTGGACAACCTAATGTTGTACAATCAGATGAATTATTCACAGCTTCTCATTTCGTAGGAAATTCTGGAGGAGGAACTTTTGGTTACCTGACTAGTTTTACTGATAGAGTTGAAATTTTTGACCCTTTTACAAATGCACCAACCGTTGAATATTTTGTTGATACCATTTGTGGGGGACAAACTTTAGAACATTGTATCAATGCAAATAGTTGTACTGGAAATGAACAGATATTTTCAATTTTGGATTCACCAAATTCAGGCCCCATCAGTATTTTTAATATGTCCTTGTGCTTTGAATATGAGGGACAAATAGGATTCACTGGAGAAGATAATATCACTGTTAATATTCAGGATGAAGCTGGATTTACACAGCCCGTTTGTCTATCTTTATTTGTTTGCGGAAATTCTCCTATAATAAATTGTCCGAATGATTTGAGCGGCATTTGTGATATTTCAGAATTTCCCGCATATGCAGATTTTGATGCGTTTGTAGCTGCAGGTGGTTCTGCTTCAGATGATTGTAATCTCCTACCTAATTCATTTACTTTACAATCTGAAACTACTTCTGTTAATACGTGTCCTACTACTATAACTAGAATCTACGCTATTTCAGATGAATGTGGTAATGTTTCTACTTGTGCTCAAGAAATTTCCTTAGATGATGATGAAGATCCTTCGATTTCATGTCCTCCTGAGATTGATGTTGTGTGTTCTATAAATGAAGCTATTGCATATTCAACTTTTGAACAATTTACAGATGCAGGTGGTACAGCTTCTGATAATTGTGAAATTGACGAAGATTCTTTTGCATTAATTTCAGAAGTAAGTGATAATAATTCTTGTCCCGAAATAGTAACTCGTACTTATCAAATAGAGGATCTTTGTGGCAATACTATGACTTGTACCCAAGAAATTGTGATACAAGATGATGAATTACCGGTAATTACATGTCCTTCTAATTTGAATGCAGTTTGCGATATTTCTGAATTACCACCTTATTCTAATTTTAATGCATTCACAAATGCAGGTGGATCAGCAACGGATAATTGTCAAGTTAACGAATCATCATTCAGTTTGTTGTCGGAAGTTGATAATGGCCTTGATTGCCCTAAAACAATTACTCGAACTTATGTAATTGCAGATGATTGCGGGAATACAAACACCTGTATTCAGGAAGTAATTATTAATGATGAATTATCTCCTACAGTATCATGTCCTCCTACAATCAATATAGTTTGTGATATCTCTGAAAGCATTGTGTATGCTAGTTATTCTGATTTTATTAATGCAGGAGGTACCGCATCTGATAATTGTGACATAGATCCTGATAATTTCGGTCTTGTTAGTGAAGTTACTAATGGTAGCTCTTGTCCTGAAACAGTTACTAGAACGTATTTTGTTAGTGATTTATGTGGTAATACTGCAACTTGTACTCAGCAAATTATAATTGACGATAATATACTTCCAGAAATTAATTGTCCTCCACAAATTGATATTGTTTGTGATATTTCAGAAGCTCCTGCATTCTCTTTGGCAGCTGAATTTATTGATGCAGGTGGCACTTTTAGCGATAACTGTGGTATCGATGAAACTAGTTTTGAACACGCAGGTGATAATGATTTAGGTGGCTCATGCCCAAAGATTATTGAGCGTACATACCGTATTTTTGATCTTTGTGGTAA
This sequence comes from uncultured Saprospiraceae bacterium, assembly GCA_964607315.1. Classification (GTDB taxonomy): domain Bacteria; phylum Bacteroidota; class Bacteroidia; order Chitinophagales; family Saprospiraceae; genus JAHDFB01. Next base: position 46,371 of record CAZSKA010000003.1, read on the forward strand.
TTCGCAAACTTGTATCCAAATTATTCAAGTTGATGATAATATTTTACCTGAAATCGTCTGTCCTGCTGCAGTTAATACTCAATGCGATATTGGGGATGTTCCTGCATTTATAAATTATAATGATTTCATTTCACAAGGTGGAATGGCTTCTGATAATTGCGGCATTGTAGAAACATCATTTGCAATGATTTCTCAAATCTCTAATGGTGATGCTTGTCCGGAGTTAATTACCAGAGTTTATATGATAGAAGATTTATGTGGTAATACTAGTACTTGTGCACATGAAATTATAATAAATGATACCATTGACCCAATTATGAGTTGTCCATCAAATTTCCTTACTGATTGTACTATTGGGGATGTTGAGCAATTCAACAACTTTGCAGAATTTATCGCTGGCGGTGGTTCAGCATTTGATAACTGCGAGATTGATGAACCTTCATTTACATTAATTAGTGAAGTAGATGATGGGTTAAATTGTCAAAAAACGATTACTAGGATTTACCAAGTTGCCGATCTTTGCGGTAATACAGCTACATGTGAACAACAAATAATAATCAATGATACAGAGGATGCAATAATTGAATGCCCACCTAATTTAATTGCTGTTTGTTCTGCTGATGAGCATCCACCTTATGAAACCTTACAAGAATTCCGAGATGCTGGTGGTGTTGCTATTGATAATTGTGATCTTCAAGAAGATACTTTTGAACTATATGAAGAAGTTAGTGATAATAATACTTGTCCTGAAGTAGTCACTAGAACTTATAGGATTTCAGATTTATGTGGAAATTTCGTTTTCTGTGATCAGACAATTACAGTTAATGATACGGTTGATCCATTAATTAATTGTCCTGCTACTACCACAGTTGAAGGCTGTGATACAGATGATATTTCAGGATTAACTTATAGCACAACGTTATCTGAAATTACAGAATCTCAATTTGAAGGTCAAGGAGGTACAGTATCAGATAACTGTGATATTGAAAGGATTACATATCAAGATGTTTCTTCAGGAACATGTCCTGTAGTGGTTACAAGAACTTTTATAGTTACTGATTTATGTGATAATACAGCAAGTTGTATACAAACTATAAATGTTGACGATACGACGAATCCAACGATTACGTGTCCGACGGATATCGATGTAGAGGGC
>CAZSKA010000004.1:0-44256 GCA_964607315.1 uncultured Saprospiraceae bacterium
GTAAAACGATGGTAATCTTTCTAATTAATTTTTGAAATTTTATATATAATTGCAAAAATTTCTCAATATCTAACTTTCTTGTACGTTGCTATTATAATGATATTGGATAATTAGGATATTGAATATCTTTATTGATAAACAAAGCTAAAATTTAATGGAAGCATCTATAGATATAGAAGCACTAAATCAACAAATAACCCTTGATAGTGCTTTTTTAGACGACTTAAGAAATGAAACTGCTAAGATAGTTGTCGGCCAAAAAAACATGGTTGATAAATTGTTAATTGGATTATTAACTGATGGTCACATTCTTTTGGAAGGTCTTCCTGGACTTGCAAAAACTTTAACAGTAAATACTTTGTCAAAGGCAATTAGCGCCTCTTTCCAGAGAATACAGTTTACGCCGGATTTACTCCCTTCAGATATTGTAGGTACCATGATTTATAATCCTTCTAGTAATGCTTTTAGTGTACAGAAAGGACCCATTTTTGCTAACTTTATTCTTGCAGATGAAATAAATCGAGCACCTGCAAAAGTTCAAAGTGCTCTACTAGAGGCCATGCAAGAAAAGCAAGTAACTATAGGAAAAGAAAGTTTTCAACTTGAAAAACCTTTCCTAGTATTAGCTACTCAAAATCCCATCGATCAAGAAGGAACGTATCCACTTCCAGAAGCGCAAATGGATAGATTTATGTTGAAAATAAAAATTGACTATCCTTCTATGGATGAGGAAAGAACGGTGATGAGAAGATCTTTAGATAAGTCTTTTGATCAGAAAATTTCTCCTGTCATTACAAAAGATGTAATACTAAAAGCGAAAGAATCTGTTGCTAAAATCTATATGGATGAAAAAATCGAGCAGTATATTCTAGATATAGTATTCTCTACAAGATTTCCTGAAAAATTTGGTCTAGCATCAATGAATCCTCTAATTAATTTTGGGGCATCACCGAGAGCGACAATCAATTTAGCAAAAGCAGCAAAGGCAACGGCATTTCTGAATAGAAGAGGCTATGTGATTCCTGAAGATGTGCGTTCTATTGCAAAAGAGGTTCTTAGACATAGAATTGGTATTTCTTATGAAGCAGAATCAGAGAACATCAGCCAAGAAGATTTGATTGATAAAATACTTAACACAGTACAAGTGCCATAAACATGCGACTTCTGTTCATCATTTTTCTATTTTTTTCCCAAATTTCTCTTTGGGCGCAAGCCGAATACCAAAAGGTGAAAGAACTCTTCCCTGTCCCTCATACAAATATTAATGTAAACATTCTTAAAGGGCACTTTGACGACGTTCACCCAGTAGAATTTTTCTTGGGGCAAAGAGGACAGAATGTAAAAGGTTATTATCGTTTGGTCAGTTCTGGTGATCTTTTTATGCTTGAAGGAGAACTTATAAATAAAGAACTTATCTTGACTGAAAGTAATTCTGAAGGTAGAAGTTTAGGTCAGATCTATGCAAGAAATTTTGAATTTGGAAGTGATCAAATGTATGAAGGAAGTTGGTCGTCGATTGACAACAAAGAATTTTTTAAAATCAACATAAAGAAAGCAGAATACAGCACATTTCCACCACTTGCTTTCAGGTCATTTATAAGAAAATATTGCGATTATAATAATGATGAATGTATATCAATTGAGGTTTTTGAGGAAGGTAAAGCTGATGTTATTTTAGGGGCTTCCGCCCAAAGAAAAAGAATTGTGCTAAATGCCAAAGATCCCCTTTCCTTTAGTCTGGAGGATTCCACTCTTTATGAGGAATTCAATAATAAATTAAGAGCTAAGAAAAATGGAACTTTTCAGTTTTTTGAAAAAGAGAATGAAGTCGAAATCAAACGGATGTATTTTGCCTCCTTCTACCAATTAAGCAATGTAGAGTTTCCCGTATTAGATCATAAAGAATTTGATGAATTCATCTTAATCACAATTAATAAGGAAAAGGATCAAATAAAATCTGCTGTTAATAAAGCAAAAAATGATCCTTCTGCAAAAGATTTTGAACATTATCAATATAACTGGAACGGGTGGACTGAAATAGATTTTTTAAGCTCTACCGTAATCAGTGGTCGAATTATTTTAAATCTAATAACTCCAAAAAAGAAAGAAAGAAAAGTCATTCCTTTCATATTTGATCTTGTAGAGAATGAATCTATCAGTATTGAAAATCTTTTCAAAAGTGAGATTGATGTAGTCTCTTTTTTTGAGAAAAGAGTGATAGCTGAATTACAGAATAATAGAGATATTAAAGGAATGGATGCTTCAGATTTTAAGTATTATAGTTTAAGTGAGCAATACATCCTTGTAACTACTGATTTTGATTATATTAATGGTATACAATCAGTGAAGATTCCTTATTCAGATGTAAAAAGCTGGATTAAGAGAAATAGTCTTATTAAAAAAATTATGCGGACATAATGGAAGTCAATGAGATTTTAAAAAAGGTCAAAAAAATAGAGATTAAGACGAAAGCGATTTCGCAACATCTCTTTAGTGGAGAATACAACAGTGCCTTCAAAGGACGTGGTATGTCTTTCAGTGAAGTCCGTGAATATTCATATGGTGATGATGTCAGACACATCGACTGGAATGTAACTGCTAGAACCAACTTCCCGCATATAAAAGTCTTCGAAGAAGAACGTGAAATGAATATCATGTTTCTTATCGATGTAAGTAAAAGCGCAATGTTTGGTACCACTGAATATCTGAAGAGCGATTATATTACAGAACTCTGTGCCGTAATTGCTTTTTCCGCAATGACAAATAATGATAAAGTAGGAGCTATCCTATTTAGCGATGAAATAGAGCATTATATTCCGCCTAAAAAAGGGAAAAAGCAAATTCTCCGTATCATTAGAGAACTTGTAGATTCTAATACGGAAAACCAGGGCACGAACATAGAAAAGGCTTTAAAGTACTTTAATAACATCTCTAAAAAAAGAGCAACCCTATTCTTGTTAAGTGACTTTATCGACTCTTCCTTTGAAGATGCCCTTAAAATAACTTCAAGAAAACACGACCTTGTTGGTATTAAAGTTTACGATAAAGGGGAAAGAGAACTTCCTAACCTCGGTCTTATTAAAGTACTCGATCAAGAATCTAAACAAGAAGTTTTATTGGACACCTCTTCTAAACAATCTCGTGAAAAATACACCAGACAGTTTGATGAAAGAACGGATCAATTAGTCGACACCTTTAAGCATTTAAAAGGGCAACTACTAAGCATAAGCACAGAAGATGACTACATCAAAATATTACTGAAATTCTTTAAAAAGAGAGCCACATGAGAAGTCTTATTACACTCTTTTTAATATTCTCCTCTCTTTGGGCCCAAGCCCAAATCGCTTACCTTCACACGGATAAAGACTCTATTTTAGTAGGCGATGAAATTGAAATTAAACTTACTTTATCTGGATTCTCTCATACAGATATTCAAGAAATAAATTGGGATACTTTATCTAATCTAGAATTCAGAAATGCAGCAGATTCTACTAATTATCCTATTGATTTCGACTTTGATCCAGGAAATTTTAAAGGAGATGACTATATATATGATATATATGAAATAGAATGGTCGGTCGATGATCAGCAAAGTCCACAAGAATTATACAATACGTTTAAAATACGATTTTGGGAAATGTGTGGATTAGTAATCCCTGCTCCAGTCATAACACTTACTAATGGTGAAACTATCCAAGTTGGAAGCAAAGGTTTAATTGTTAAGTCTCCCTTCTATGATAAGATAGAATTTGAAAAAGCACCTTCTTTCTATGTAGAAAGAGAGAATAAAAAATTCATTGATTATCTCCTTGACTTCTGGTGGCTAATCACACTTATATTAGCGATTATTATTGCACTAATCATTAGAAATAGATGGAAGAATAGAAAAGTCAAGCCAACTTATTCTGGACCACCGGATTTGCCTCAGAGAAAAATAGACAGGATACCACCTGACGTTACTGCTTTAAAGAAACTGAAATCTTTAAAGGAAAGTAGAATGTGGGAAACTGAAAATGAAAAAGCTTATGTTTCTGAATTGACAGAGATTATTAGAGAATACATTGAGAATCGGTTTGAGATTAAAGCACTTGAAATGACATCGTCAGAGGTATTAGATGCAATGAAAGGTGATTTGCTGAATGAATTACAGATGGAACAATTAGGTAATACGCTGAATGTTTCTGATATGATAAAGTTTGCTAAATCAAAAGCAGATGCTAGTTTGCATGAAAAATTTGTTGACGATGCCATAGATATGGTAGAATCTTCTAAAGAAAAACCAGCTGAAGAAGATGAATAGTTTTTATCTCATATCACTTGCCCAACCTCTTTGGTTACTGCTATTAACAGCAATACCTGTGTATTTTCTTTTCATGAGAAAGAAAAGAAAAGCTGAGAATTTTAGGCTTGGAATACCAGAAGCTGACAAAGAGAAAATTAAGGCAAGAAACTGGAAGAGTATATTATATAGAGCCCTGCCTTTTCTATTCTTTGGTGGTTTTACTTTGTTAACGATAGCCATGGCTAGACCTCAACAAAAATTTCAGAAGCAAAAGATTACAAGTGATGGAATTGATATAGTGATTGCTCTTGACGTTTCATTAAGTATGCTATCAAAAGATTTTAATCCGGATAGATTAACAGCGGCAAAGAATGTAATCTTAAGTTTTATTGAGGAGCGTCCAACAGATAGAATTGGGTTGACGATTTTTGAAGGAGAAAGTTATACAGCATCACCACCAACATTAGATCATAAAGTATTATATCAGATTATTGGTGGCTTACAGAATGGGACAGTAGAATCTGGAACGGCAATAGGAATGGGACTTTCTACTTCAGTAAATAGATTAAAAAATAGCGATGCAAAATCAAAGATTGTTATTCTTTTAACTGATGGTTCGAATAATTCAGGTATTGTGGATCCCTTAGAAGCTGCTGAAATAGCAACTACTTTTGGGATTAAAGTTTATACAATTGGAGTAGGTTCAAATGGTGTTGCTCGGAGTGCGGTAGGTAGAAATTATAGAGGTGATGTAGTTTTCCAAAACGCTCAAGTTGTCATTGATGAAGAATTGCTTACCGAGATAGCTAATGAAACAGGAGGTGCATATTTTCGTGCAACAGATAATATGGAACTAGCGAATATTTATGATAGGATAAATCAATTGGAAAAATCAGAATTTGATTCCACCACATTAGTAAGAAGAGAAGAAAAATACACTGGGTTTTTATTGAGTGGGCTTATTCTTCTATTAGTACATTTTGGGCTTTCCTTTACAATATTTAGAAATATACATTCGACATGATTAGATTAGCAAATATTACTTTTCTTATTTGTCTAGTTGTGATTCCACTACTGGTGTTCTTGTATAATAGATATAGAGTAAAACAGAATAAAGAGTGGGGGGCTTTCGCCCAAAATTCGAGGCAGTCACGTTTTTTACATGGTAATAGAAAAAAATTAGGGTGGTCTTCTTTATATGGATTTTGCCTAATTTTAATTTGCGGCATTTTTGCTTTAACTAATCCACAGGTGAATCGACAATCCCAAGAGGTTGAGATAGAAAGTAGTGATGTTTTTATAGCATTAGATATTTCAGAATCCATGCGTACGGAGGATTTAAAACCAGATCGATTAACAAGAGCAAGGAATTTAGCTCAGCGTATAGTAGAAGAATTAGAAGGTAATAGAGTAGGACTTATTCTCTTTGCGGGAGAGGCTTATATGTTTATGCCACTTACTAGTGATCTGAGTTCGGCTGTAGGATTTATTCAAGCTGCTAATACATCAATGGCACCTATTCAAGGTACTTCATTGTCAGCAGCTATCCGAATGGCAAATTCATCATTTGATAAAAGTGGCGATGCTGGCAAATCCATCATTATTATCAGTGATGGGGAAGATCATGAAGAAGAAATTGACGATGCAATAGATGAGGCCAAAGATGACAACATCTATATTTTTACCGTTTCTGTAGGTACAGATAAGGGAGGTTATGTTCCAGGATTAGGAAGAGACAATTATATATTTAACGAATTAGGTAAACCAGTTAAGTCTATTGTTAATAAAACCATGTTAAGAGAAATAGCGGAGGAGTCAAATGGAGTTTCATATGATTTAGTTGCTGAACGCAATATTCATCTAGCATTGCGAAGAAATATAGATCAGATGGAAAAGCAAGTTACTGAAGTAATGAAATTTGCAAACTACGATTCTATCTTTCAGTACTTTTTAATCCCAGTTTTTTTACTATTGCTGTGGCAACTTTTTTCTCCTTTGGTAAGTTATTTAAAAGTAAGAAAAGAAGCATGAAAAGATTATTTCTAATATTCGTATTAATTGCATTATTTACTAACCTTTCTATAAGTCAATCTGCAAGGAAACTACTGATGGAAGGTGACTTTTTTATGGGTATGGAAAATTATGAAGAAGCGGAAAATAACTATGCAGCTTCATCGAAAAAGAAAGCTTCTTTTAAAAGTTTTTTTAATGCTGGAGTTGCTCAAGAATTCCAAATTCCTGAAGGTGAGCAGATAACTGCTGAACAAGCAATGATGCAACAAATGCAGCAAGAAGCTCCACAGGAAGATCTCAATGAATTAGAAGCTTCTAGTTCATATGCATCTGCAATACAGTTTGCTTCTAACAATAAAGAGAAGTCTAAAGCTTATTATAATATGGCCAATGCGATTGTCAAAAACAGCCAAATGCTTTCGGTTGAAAAATTAGAAAAAGCAATAGGTCATTACAAAGACGCTATTATTTCTGATCCTCATAACAATAGAGCAAGACATAATCTTTCAATTGCTCAAGCCCAACTTGATCAGAAAAAAGAACAACAACAGCAGCAACAGCAACAGCAAGAAAACCAGGAACAACAGGAGAATCAGGAGCAACAAGAAAATCAAGAACAGCAGGAAAATCAAGACCAGCAACAACAGGAGAATCAGGAAGATCAGCAAAATCAGCAGCAGGAGGAGAAAACGGAACAGGAAAACCAAGAGAAAGAAAAGCAAGAAAAGGAAAGAAAAGAAAAGGCAACTAGAGCTGAAATGGAAAAGATATTGGAAATGGTTGATAAACAAGATCAAGACGTTCAGAAGAAAGTAAAAATGCAACCAAAAGGCCAATCTCGTCAAAAAAAGAAAAAATGGTAATTTTATGGCGATGAAAAAACATATCACATTATGCATGCTATTCTTGTCTGCTTTAATAGCTTATGGACAAGAACTCACTATAGAGGTAGAAAGAGATACCATTAATCTAGAATCAGATTTTTTGGTGAGTTACACAATTAATGAAAGTTGCAATCCTACGGATTTAAAATTTGAAAACTTTATTGTTGTTTCAGGACCTAGTGTGTCAAGATCAATTTCTTTCGTAAATGGAAAAAGATCCGCAGAAACAAAGCTGAGGTTTTTGTTAACTCCTATAGAGGAAGGAACATTTGAATTACCTTCTCAAATGTGTGACGCAAAGATGTCTGAGCCACTTAAAATAGTGGTTAAAAAAGGTTATGAAACCCTGGAGGACGTCGATAAAAGAATAAGAGAAAAACGTAAAATCAAAAAGATTTAATGCTGAATGTTTAAAGTAATATCAATTAAGAAACTCACTCTATTTAGCATTTTTATACTATTTAATCTTTGGGCTCAAGCCCAATCATTCAAGGCATCAACTAATGCAAAAGATGTTGTCGAAAGACAAGAATTTGAAGTAGTATTTACCATAGAAAATCAGAGTAATGTAGACTTTTCACCTCCTGATTTTTCACCAGCAGTTGTATCAAGTGGGCCATATTCGAGTCAGCGAACTTCTATAATAAATGGTAAAAGAACGTCTAGTCAAACATATACATATATAGTTTTTTACCCTAAAACTGGAAGATATACTATACCTTCAGCAAAGATTTCAGATGGTAGTCAAATCCAAAGAACAGAACCATTGAAAATCAACGTTCTGAAAGCAAGCAATAAAAGCATTTCTAAGGATGAGACGTTATATATGGAAAGTAAACTTTCAGACTCATCTGTTTATGTAGGCCAACAGTTCTTTATTGATCAATATGTTTTCTTCCAAAATGTAAAAATCGCTTCTCCAAGATTGCAGTCAGGTTTTGATGTTGATCAATTTATCTTACAAGAGGTCAATAGTGTTACACAATCTACTGCTGTTCAGAAAAAGATAAATGGCAAGTTGTTGAACTCAGCTCTGATAGGAAGGTTATCGGCAACACCTTTACGATCAGGAGATACTAATATTCCTGAAATGTATTTTAATATAAATATAGAGGATGAGGCAAATCCTAGAAGAGGATTCTTCCGTAAGAATTATGTCAAACGTCTAGTTGTATTGGATTCTATTCCTTTTACTGTAAAGCCACTCCCTGAAAATGCACCACTAAGTTTTACGGGAGCAGTTGGTCGATTAAATGTTACTTCTTCAGTTACTAAAGGTACATTGCGAGTAGGAAGCGAAATTTTAGTGCAACTTGAGATGTTAGGTAATGGATTAAAAGATCAGGTGAATGCTCCAGAATGGAAGCAAGAGGGTTTTGAAATTTTTGATGCGAAATTAGTGCGGGAAGAGCAAGGCGAACAGAACGGAGAAATAATTTTTCGAAAGATCTTTGAATATATCGTTATACCTCAAGAAGGTGGTAAAAAAAGATTGGAAATTCCCTATTCTTACTTCGATACGGATCAAGAAAAATATGTGGAGAAAACAAGTAAATCCACTATGCTAGACATAAAAGGAGATGCTTCTTATCTTGCAGATGCAACAACTAAAGATATAAAAAACTTAGGTTCAGGTGATGGTGCGAAATGGTATGAGCAGTTCTGGTTGTGGGGAATCTTTGTGGCAATTGCTGCTTTATTGATATTCTATTTCATCAATAAAAAACCAAAGGAAAAAGTAGAGGAAGTATCTATAGAAGAAGCTGCATTACTTGTTGCAAAAAGAAAATTGGCTGGTGCAAAAAGCTTACTTGACAATGGAAATACTGGAAAATATTGGGAAACATTAGAGTCTTCACTGAGGATTTATCTGGAGGAAAAAATAGGAATTGGAACTACAGAATATTCACTAGAACGTGTGCAAAATTTCTGGACTGAAAAGAAATTACCGGATGAACTACTTAATGGATATACAACGATAATAGAAAAGATTAACCTGGCGCGATATGCAGGACAGTCTATTTCTGATATGCAAGATCAATACAAAGTTGCGGAACAATGGATTGTTGATGTAGAAAAGATAGGTTAAAAGAAATCCTTCAAACGAGTCAATATTCAAAGACCACTTATATACAATTAGACTAATTCTAAAAAATTATGAATTTGTATAAAAATTGATTGCTTCCTCAACGAATTCATTAGCTTAGTGTTTCATATTAAAACGAATTAAGATGATTTCTAAAAGAATGAACGAAGCTCTTAATGAGCAAATAAAAATAGAAGGACAATCTTCTATGGTTTATCTCGCTATGGCATCATGGGCGGAGATTCAGCCAGGTATAGACAATGTAGTTTCTTTTTTCTATAGACATAGTGATGAAGAAAGAATGCATATGCTGAAGATGATTCACTTTGTGAATGAAAGAGGAGGATTTGCAATGATTCCTGCCTTCGAACAGCCAACATTAACCTATCCATCGATTAATCACGCGTTCAAAGAATTACTTGAACATGAAATGAAAGTTAGTGCTTCTATTAATAATTTGATAGACATTTCTTTACAAGAAAAGGATTATGCAACACATAATTTCTTGCAATGGTATGTAGCGGAACAAATAGAAGAAGAAGCTTTAGCAAGAACTCTAAATGACAAACTGGAATTAATAGGCGACGACAAAGGTGGATTATATCTATTTGATAAAGATATTCTTACAGTTTCTGTTGCTGGAGGGGAATAGTATTTCGCGCTATTCCATTATATTTGAGCATAAAATTTAATAAGTGGAAAATTGGGAAGTAGATTTCGAATGGGTTAGAGTAAAGCATATTGTAAAAGATGCTTTAGGGAGAGATACACTTCCAGATTTTCAAACGGTACTCTTTCTTATTGGTATTCAAGAACTTGGGCTTATTCAGCATACTTTCACAAAGGAAGAAAAATGGGACTTGATGCACATAGCAGTTTGTAGATTGCTAGCTTATGATGAATATTATGAGTTTGTAGGAAGAGATGCTGATGGATGGCCGCATTATAAGGCTATCAAAGATATACCTATAGAAGGTGTTAAAGAACAGGAAGTATTTTTAAAAAAGTATGTCATCCGTTATTTCCAAGATCTAGAGATAGAGAATGGAGGTTTCGAGGGACATGTAAAACAAGTATAATGAGAATCTTATCATTTATTTTATTTATCGCATTATTAGCCAATTCATGTGGTGGAGATAATATTAAAAGAGTTGAAATCCAAACAGAGTTTGGAAATATGAAAATAGAATTATTTGACTCTACACCTGAACACAGAGATAATTTTATCAAGTTAGCAACAGAAGGCTTTTATGATGATTTATTGTTTCACAGAGTTATTAGTGGATTCATGGTTCAAGGAGGAGATCCTGATTCTAGAGATGCGCCAGCTGGACGAGGCTTAGGTACAGGAGGTCCTGGATATACAATAAATGCAGAAATAGGTGAGAAGCATTTTAAAGGAAGATTATCTGCTGCCCGTCAAGGTGATTCAGTAAATCCTGAAAAGAAATCTTCAGGTTCTCAGTTTTATATTGTTCAAGGGAAACCGACTCCAGTTGAACAGCTTGAGGCTCAAGCTGCAAGAGCAGGATTTACGTATACTGATGAAGATAAAAAAATCTATGAAACGGTAGGAGGTACACCATTTTTAGATAATCAATATACTGTTTTTGGTCAAGTGGTAGAAGGACTAGAGGTAATTGATAAAATTGCAGCAGTTCAATGTGATGGGAGAGATAGACCATTAGAAGATGTGAAGATGAAAGTAGTCGTTCTTAATTAAGCAGAGGCTTAAAAATATACTATTATGACAATTAAAAATTATGCGTACTTATTCATGCTTGTTTGTTTCGCATCTTCATGTGGACCAATGGCTAAGTTTAGCTTTTCGCAAGAAGAAAATAAAGCACCTTCAGAAATAAAATTTGTAAATGAATCTGAGAAAGCAGAGACATTTAAATGGAATTTTGGAGATGGCAAAACGAGTGATGAAGCTAATCCTGCACATCGGTATTTTCTTTCAGGGAAATATGATGTCGTTCTAGAAGCTACTAAAGGCAATAAAACGAAAAAGACTAAAAAGCAAGTTATCATTGATGCTCCAGATGAATGTTTAGTTATTCTGTCAACAGATTATGGTGACATGATCATCAAACTATATGATGAGACACCAAAGCATAGAGATAACTTTATCAAGTTAGCAGAACAAGGATATTACGATGGACTTTTATTTCATAGAGTAATTGACGGCTTTATGATTCAAGGTGGTGACCCAAAATCTAAAGATGCTCCTACAGGAACTCCTCTAGGAAGTGGTGGTCCAGGATATCAAGTTGATGCTGAATTCAATAAAAACTTAGTACACATTAAAGGTGCACTTGCAGCTGCCAGAACAGGCGGACCTTCTAATCCAAAAAAGAAATCTAGCGGTTCTCAGTTCTATATTGTAGATGGAAAAAAAATCTCTGAAGCTCAGTTAAAAGCAATTGGTCAAGAAAAAGGTATCGATTATACAGATGAACAGAAGCGAATTTTCGCAGAGCAAGGAGGTACACCTTTTTTAGATATGGAATACACTGTTTTTGGTCAAGTTATTCAGGGGTTTGAAGTGATTGATGAAATTGCAAAAGCTCAAAAAGATAGAAGAGATCGACCTAATCAGGATGTTAAAATGACAATGATTGTAATAAAATAGTATGGAGCAAGTTCTTGGTATTGATGTGGGAGCTACCGGAATAAAAGGAAATTTGGTAGATGTAGAGAATGGTGTGATTCTCGACAAACGATTAAAGATTAAAACGCCAGCTAAATCTACACCAGCCAATGTTCTAGGTGTAATGAATGAAATCATTGAACATTTCGATTGGAAAGGAAAGCCACTTGGTATAGGATTTCCTGCTATTATCCAACAAGGTAAAACATTGTCAGCGTCTAATGTTGATAATTCATGGCTTGGCTTTTCGGCGAGAAAATTTCTTGAGAAAGGCACGAATTGTCCATTGAATATAGTAAATGATGCTGATGCAGCGGGAATAGCGGAGGTGGCTTTTGGACAAGGTAAAGACGTGAAAGGAACTGTTATTTTGATTACTTTAGGAACAGGTTTAGGAAGTGCGGTTTTCCATGACGGAAAATTAATTCCTAATACAGAACTTGGACATTTAAAGTGGAAGGATAAAGTACTTGAGAAATATATGTCTAATAAAGTGCGAGAGATTAATAATTTACCTTGGAAAGTGTGGGCCAAAGAACTTAACAAAGGACTTACACATGTCGATTTCCTTTTCTCGCCTGATCTAATTGTCTTAGGTGGTGGCATTAGTAAAAAGTTTCACCTTTTTAGTGCTTATTTGAATGGACCAAAAAGTAAGGTGGTTGCTGCAGATATGAAGAACGATGCTGGTATAATTGGGTCTGCAATGTCTTATAAGTTGTTGTAAATTTACGTCCTACTAATTACCTAAATTACATCCTACTAATTCTCATAGGCTTCTAGTAAGATTTTCTCTACATGCTTATCTATTGCACGGTAATTCGCTGTGTAATTATTAACCATGATACTAAATGCGTATTGCTTGCCATTTTTAGCATTAAGAATCCCATTGTAAGCACGAACATTGCCCATGGATCCTGACTTTCCATAGATTCTACCCTTGAGCGATTTAGATGTAAACTTGTTTTTTAAAGTACCATCATAACCATTTCGTGCTAACAGTTTGGTTAGGTCTTTGTTCTTTTTATATTGATTGTGAATAAAGGAAGCAAGCGTATATGTGGACATGAAATTTCTTTGTGACAATCCACTGCCGTCTGATAATTGGAAATCGTAATCGTTTTTCAGTATTCCATTGCTTTTTAGTTCATTTTCAATATATCCAATCCCTTTTTCACGACTCCCATTACCTAGTTTAAGTAAGAATGCCTCACAGTATAGATTAATGCTTTTTTGAAGAGCAGATTTTACTAATTTATCAAGAGGAATTCCCATGTGTTTATGGATGATTTTACCTTTTTTTGCCTTGTTGAATTCTACCGTTACACCTTGGGTTTTAATGCCATTTGTTTCTAGTGTTTTTTGTAGGCTTACGCCCAAAAATAGGGGAGCGTTTGGCATAGAGCCTCTTATGGAGAATGCTCCTTTGCCTTTTGGTATACTGCCTCGTATGTATGCATGATCTTGATAGGGTGCACAAAAAATATATGCTTCATCACCTGAATTTGCAGGACCTAATTCCAATTCATTAGTAAAGTAAATTTGTGGAACAGAAGGTTGGATATTTATATTAGAAATAGAATTTCCTTTCCTATTAAAGCTGAGTTTATAGCTATTCTCATTGATGTTTACAGACCAAGCACCAGCTGCATAATAATTACCTAAATCATTATAAGGCCAAGAATGTGGAACGCAATCCGTTCCAAAACCCGATGCATCAACCACTACATTTCCGTCTATGCAAGTAATACCCGCTTTTTGGGCGTAAGCCAAACATTCTTCAAGAAAATTAACAGTAGAGTTCTTTTCTCCATATCTACTGCTCCCAAGAGACGGATCTCCGCTGCCTTTAATAATAAGATCACCCTTCAAAGTCCCGTCAGCTTCTAACTTGCCATCATACATCAAAAGCGTCTCGTATTGATAATCCGCTCCATATTTATCTAACATCATTAGGCACGTAAGTACCTTCAATGTAGATGCAGGATTCATTATTTTATCTTCATTTATACGAATGATTTTCTCTCCCGTTTCTACATCTATAAATACAGCAGACGCCTGTGCCTGTTTTATGATTGGTGCGTTTTCCCATGATTGTGCAAAGAGTTGAAAAGGCAGAAGTAATAGGAATAAATTATATAACCTCATATTCATAAGATATATGGAAAAGTGCGTCACCTTGATTCACTACACTTGCATTATTATGACCTATGATATAACCTTCTCTTGGTGATAATACAGAAATAGCACTTAATCCCTGAGGATCATTTATTACACCTATGATTTCACCTTTTACAACCTTGGAACCACTAGGTTTAGACCACATAAAAAGCCCTGATTGGGACGCTCTTACCCATACAGTTTTCCCAAAATGTAAAAGTTTAGATTTCGGCGGATTATTATAATTAACCATGTCTAAACTTTCTAATACACGTAGAATTCCCTCTAATCCTATTTGAATAGAATAACCATCAAAACGTAAAGATTCACCTCCTTCAAAAACAATGATAGGAATGTCTTTGTCTTTTGCCACTTTGCGAAGTGACTTGGAAATAATCGGTTTTCTAATTATATAAGGTGCACCAAATATCTTTGCAAGCTCGAAAGCTCTCATGTCAGAAGATGTGTAGCGAACCTGTGGATAATTATACCTACTCGCTCCACCAGTGTGCATATCGATTATGTAATCAACTTCAGGCAGAATCTTTAAGGTAATAACACGTGCAACTTGACTCGCAAGTGAACCACTTAAGCTACCTGGAAAGGAACGATTTACATCTTTTCCGTCGGGAACTGCACGGGAGAAATTTATAAATCCATATATGTTGACAATAGGAATAGCGATAACAGTTCCGCATTTCAAATCAGTAAATTCATCTTCGAAAATCATTTTACGAATTGTCTCTACACCATTGATTTCATCACCATGTACACCACCTAAAACTAAAACTGTTGGTCCTACATTTTCACTTCTGAAAACATGGGCATTAATATGGATTTTAGTTCCTGATGGTATACGACCTACAGGTAAACGTACTACCGTATTTTCACCAGGTTGTATTTTAGATTTATTAATGGTGATGTCCTCATATTCTTTAACAATTTTTTCTTTCTTTCGATTAGCGCTCATATATCATTTTTTGCATTACGTTCACAAAATTGAATAATTTTTCCCGCAATATCGATTCTTGTTGTAGTTTCTATTCCTTCCAGTCCTGGAGATGCATTTACTTCAAGGATTAAAGGACCTTTATTAGACCTTAGCATGTCAACACCACAGACTTTGAGTCCCATTACACGCGCTGCTCTTTTTGCCGTGACTGCTTCTTCTTCAGTTAATCGAACGACGAAAGAAGAGCCACCTCTATGTAAGTTACTTCTAAATTCTCCTTCTTGGGCTTGACGTTGCATAACACCTGTTATAGTATCATCGACTATTAATACTCTAATGTCAGCTCCTTTTGATTCTTTAACAAATTCTTGGAGTAAGACTCTTTGTTTTAATTTGTAAAAAGTCTCTAACATAGCTTCTGCTTGTTTTTTCTTCTCAGCTAGAATAACACCTATACCGTGTGTTCCATTTTCTAATTTTATAATCGCGGGAAAATCACCAAGTGCATCCAAAGCTTCAGGTATGGCATATGAATTATTAGAAATAACTGTTTTAGGAACTCCTATTCCAGCAGCGGCTAATAGTTGTAAAGAGCTGATTTTATTTCGTGCCCGTAATAGAGATTCATGATCAAGGGTAGAAAATACACCCATCATTTCAAATTGCCTTACAACAGCTGAACCATAACTAGTAGCGGTATTTCCTATTCTTGGTATTACGGCATCGTATCCTTCTATCAATTCACCTTGATACATGACTTGAAGTTTTCCTTTCTCCATAATCAAATCACAATACATGTGATCAATTACACGTATGTAATGGCCTCTTCTTCTACCGGCATTTACTATGCTCTGTGTACTGTACAATGCGGGGTTGCGAGAAAGGACTAGAAAATTCATATTATTTGTTTTGATGCAGTGAAAATATAAAATCTAACAGAATTATTAACCCACATTGGTCGCAAGAAATTCAAAATGCTTTTATAAATATTTGTTGGATGTAGATAAAAGACTAACTTAACAAAAAAATTAAGCCTTTTGGAAGTATCAAAATTGATAAACAACAAGAAAATAATTAATGGTTGGGCATTCTATGATTGGGCTAATTCCGCTTATTTTTTAGTTATTTCAACGGCAATATTTCCTAATTACTTTATAGCGAATACAGCTGATCATATTAAGTTTTTTGGCTTCGATATTGCAAATTCGGCATTCTATTCTTTTCTGGTTTCTATTGCATATATCATTATTGCCTTAACTACACCTGTTTTAAGTGGAGTTGCAGATTATAGTGGTAATCGCAAAAATTTTCTGAAGACTTTTACAGTATTTGGATCTATGGCATGTATCGCTTTATTTTGGTTTTCAGGAGAAGAAAGTATGTGGGTTGGTATTATAGCATTTGTTGTTGCCACTGTAGGTTGTGCCGGAAGTTTAGTTTTTTACGACTCCTTTTTACCTGATATTGCGAGTGAAGATCAATATGATAAAGTGAGTGCAAGAGGTTATTCATATGGATATATAGGTTCAGTGATTCTACTTGTGTTTATCTTATTTATGTACAATAAACCCCATCTTTTTGGAATAGAGGATGAAGTGTTACCACTGAGAATTGGGTTTATTTTAGTGGGATTATGGTGGATTAGTTTTGCTCAGATTACCTTCAGAAGGCTTCCAAAATTTCGGATAGGTAAAACGGATAAGGAAGCTATCTTGGTGAAAGGATTCCGACAAATAAAGAAAGCATACAAAGGGTTAAAGCATAAACCGCAGACAAAAAGATATCTATATTCCTTCTTTTTCTATTTTTCAGGTGTACAAACTGTAGTTTATTTAGCAAGTGCATTCGCTTCAAAAGTGCTAGGATTTGAAGCTCAAGAATTAATAGTGATTATTCTTATTTTGCAGATAATTGCAGTGCCTGGAGCTATGTTGTTTGCATATATAGCTAAGATAAAATCCAATAAATTTTCGATGTTGCTTATGATAACGATATGGGCTGCAATCTGTATAGCGGCATCTTTTGTTGCAGAAAAAGCCCCATTTTATATAATTGCAGGTTTTGTTGGATTAGTACTGGGTGGAATTCAGTCCATGTCCCGTTCTACTTATTCAAAAATGCTTGATAAAGACGAGGAAGATGTTACGTGTTATTACAGTTTTTATGACTTCCTTTACAAAGCCAGTGTAGTTTTTGGTACAGCATTATTCGCAATTCTAGAAATAGTATTTGACGATATGCGAATTAGTGTATTTGGATTAGCTGTTTTGTTTATCATCTCCTTCTTTATCTTAATGACAGTAACTATAAAAAGAGAACCTTCTATAGCTAGTTAAAATCATAAAATATTATGAAATACATCTTAGCACTTGATCAAGGAACTAGTAGTTCTAGAGCTATTTTGTTTAATCAAAAAGGACAAATTCAGGCTTCCGCCCAAAAAGAATTTACGCAGATTTTTCCTAAGTCTGGTTGGGTGGAACATGATCCTAAAGAGATATGGGAAAGCTTATATGATGTAATGGAAGAGGCTGTCCAGACTTCAGGTGTTTCCTGGAGGGAAATTCAAGCAATAGGTATTACCAATCAAAGAGAAACAACAATTGTATGGGATAAAGAAACAGGAGAACCCATATATAATGCTATAGTATGGCAGGATAAAAGAACTCTTCAAATTTGTGAGCATTTAAAAGATAAGAATTTAGAGAGTTATGTAAAGAATACAACAGGACTTCTTATAGATGCTTATTTTTCTGGAACCAAGTTAAAATGGATTTTAGATGAGGTTTCTGGAGCAAGGGAAAAAGCAGAGAAAGGACAACTTTGTTTTGGGACAGTTGATAGTTATTTGATTTGGAAATTAACGCAGGGGAAATCACATAAGACAGATTTTACCAATGCTTCTAGAACCATGATTTTTAATATCAACAACTTGAAATGGGATGAGAAGCTATTGCAAGAATTAGACATTCCAGCTTCTATCTTACCTGAAGTCCAATCGTCGAGAAGCAAATTTGGAAACTTTCACATTGATGGAGCTTCTATTCCTATTTTGAGTGCTATAGGAGATCAACAAGCTGCATTGTTTGGACAATGTTGTTTTGCCAAAGGAGAAGCTAAAAATACATATGGGACAGGCTGCTTCATGTTAATGAATGTAGGCGATGAAAAAGTAACTTCGCATAATGGTTTACTGACAACTTTAGCAGCTAATGCGGAGGGAGGAGTAGATTATGCATTGGAAGGTAGTGTGTTTATTGCAGGAGCTGCGATTCAGTGGTTAAGAGATGGTTTAGAATTATTTGAAAGTGCAAGCGAATCAGAAGAAATGGCAAATATGTCATCTAATGAGGAAGTTGTAGTAGTACCAGCCTTCGCAGGGCTCGGTGCGCCATACTGGGATATGTACGCTCGCGGAGCCATCTTTGGGCTTACCCGAGACACCAATAAAAATGATATCGTAAAAGCAACACTAGAATCATTAGCTTTTCAAACAAGAGATGTTCTAGAAGCAATGGAACAGGATAGCGGGATTGCACTAAAACTGTTGAAGGTAGATGGAGGAGCGGTCAGTAATAATTACTTGATGAATTTCCAAGCGAATATATTAGGCGTTCCTTTAGAGCGACCACTTTTAACGGAATCTACAGCGCAAGGAGCAGCTTTTTTAGCAGGCCTAGAAAGTGGATTATGGACTGTAGAAGATTTAAAACAAATGAAATCAGTTGAAAAAGTATTCCAAGTTTCTATGTCCGAAGAACAAAGAGAAGAAAAATACAATAAGTGGAAGGATGGAGTGAAAAGGGTAATGCAGAAATAAAGAATCACCTTATTTTTGGGTCCCAACCCTAGAACAAGATGATTCTAAATAGAGAGTCTTTGAATTTATTTCTGACATTCCAAAGTTTAAATGGTATTATATTTTAATGAACTTTCCTAACCGCACTTCTTTATCGGTTTCAGCATGAATAGTGTAGATTCCCGGGACTAATATATCTACGTTTATTAATTTTGATGCCTGATCTGATTTAACAAGTCGACCTAAACTGTCGTATATTCTATAAGTATTATAGGTTCCATTTATTTTGATGATATCTTGAACTGGATTAGGAGCAAAAGAAAGTTCTTTAAATTTCACTTCATTTATTGCTGTAACAGAGCTACATCCTAATGCGAATAGACTATCATAAGCTTGTTGAATGGAAATTATATCTTGAATAGCTTGATCGTATGTTTCTAAATTATTCAATGATTCATCTTGACTTACTATATGAGCAAAGTCAAGTACAATTTCTGCTCCCACTTCCACCACTTCATGGGAAGTAGTTATCAAATTAAACCATGGTAATTGACCAATATCTATATTAGACATTGACCAAGAATCAGGGTCATTCACATGACCATTAAAATGAAATTTAGTAGAGTCAATACTTGCTATATTATATCCATGAATACTCTGAGTTACTGGCAGTCCATCACGCCAAAGCCCTTTCATAAATGTGTGTAACTCAGTTAAAGTCGCAGGTTCATACATACCTTGAGGTGCACTTGCTCCTGTACCGATATATCCATTCATGGCTGATGTTTCATTATTAAGCGATACAATAGATTGTGTTGGTGGATTATTCCCAAAAGAATTTATATTAAATTGACAATCCCCATTTTCATCACCATCCAAAGCATCAAAATTATAACTAACTAATGCATTTAACTCAGGAATTGTACCGAATGCATCATCAGTCACACAGCCTAAATCAAAGTCAGTCCATAAGCCAATAAATAAATCAAGAACATCTTTATCTTGCTTTACGATCCTATGTCGACTAAAAATAGTTTTATCTAATTGGTCAAGATTATCACATGACAATGCATACATGATGGTATGAAATTCTAATCCAACATGAGATATGCTTCCTGCAACACCATCTCTATAAACAGCATACATCATTTCTTTTGGAATTAGATTTACGTCATCTCCTACTTCTGGAAAATCACCGTCCAAAGGATTATAGATGCCATCATTGTTTTCATCGTGGAAAGGAGCTAAATCTTGGTCCGGTAAACCAGTTAAATTAGGATTTCCTTTTGCAGGCCAATTGAGTAAAGTTTCATCTACGGGATTGTCAATTGATCCATCAGAAAAATCATCAATCAACGCATTAATGTGCTCTCCATTGACCACCCACACCTTATCGAAATCAAATGAAGATTCAGCATATGGCCCTGGAATAAATGCTGGCGTTAGGCCTCCTTGACCACCAAATGTAAAAGCTGAAGCTAATATTTCTCCGTCCTTATCATATGCTGACGACCATAATGAAGAACTGAAAATACTTGCTAGATTGGCGTTTTTATCTACTAAGAAACCAGCTTCTTGCTTGAATTCATCCATGAAAAAAGTACCATCTGAATGCATGCCTATTTCCATGTCATTAGGTGAAATAGTGCCATAGCCAAGAGTTTGCGATGAAAGAGAATATGTAGATAGGAATAGAACGAATGTAAAGAATTTTGTCATTTTTCAATTTTTGTTAGTAATGTAATTGTTAAGAACATATGCATAACCTTCTAATGAATCTTAAAATTAGAACCTCTAAAAAATTCCGTTTAATAGATAAATTATAGCAGGATACCTGCTGCGAAAACTTATTCACGACAATTTAAAAATCAAAATTCTTTTTAAGAATCAAGAATTGACCTATCGACATTTAATTATTTATAGAAACTGTATTTCTTACATTGATTGTTGCGCCGTTCCTAAAATGGACAGCATCATCTCCATTATTCGTTAATGTACAGTTGTTAAGTATTACCATTCCTGCATTCGCTAGAATAGCTCCACCTAAACCTGGAATGGCATTCATCATAGCAACATTATCTAAGAAAACAGAATTTTCTATAAGCGAAGATCCACTTTCTTGATAAATTCCACCTCCTTCCCCTACACTTCCAGTTGATTCACATTCTCTGATGGTACAATCAATGATGTTTGCATCCGCATTAATATATATTCCACCTCCTCTACTATTCAGTGATGAAGATCCTGATGCATTTCCTCTTTCTACTATTATACCATCAAGAGTAGAATTAGCATCTATGGTTAACACATTATATGAAAAGGTACTCGAATTATTATTCTGCTGTATATCTCCTGATAAAATGGTTGGATTAGCTGCTATGTTTCTGGTTCCTCCTCCCGACGGATATCCACCTTCTACTGTAATTTCTTCATCCAATTCAAATGTAGTAGTTCTATCATTATTTGTTTGACCACCTCCTTCATCTGTATAATAAGTACCAGTAGCAAGCCGAATTTTTTCAGGACATGAACTATTCTCAAAAGCATCTTGCAATAAGGTAAATCCATTATTCCAAGTATCACCATTTCCAAGTCCTGTTGCTGTATGATCAACAAATACAGAATGATCATGTGCAGTCATAATGGTTCCACATGACGGTGTAGTCGATGTGTTTACATTCATTACATCCAAAGCTCCATTTTCAGAGTCAACATCTACATTTCTCAAACTCAAACCATTTGATGTTGTAAAATGCATAACCTTAGTATTATCGATAACATGTCCCAATTGATGAGAATGGCCAATTTCATGAACGGACACAGATTCAAAATCAAATTGAGTAGAGGTAGGATTTCCCGGTCCATAATTCCATGTAAAGCCAGTAAATGGAATGTTTTGAAATACAATATCTAACTCTTCAATATTCCAGGTGGGCGCTCCTAAAATTCCACAACTAAAATAGGTAGTAGCACGACCTAATACTCCACTAGGTAAACTATTGTCCATTGTCACCAGATTAGTTCCATCCAAGGCAATTGCAGTAACTGCTGTTGGGTCACCTATTGTCCAATTGATATCACTTTTACACCTCCATGAATTTATTGCTCTTTCAAAAGCTCTTATTCCAGGTATATTAGTTGCAAAAGTATTGTTGTATTGAAAGGTCATTCCGCCCACGGTATTTTGATTGAAGTGTTGAACATCAACTAAAAAATCAGAACCATCAAAAGAGAATTCTAATGTTTGTTTCGCATACAGAACGGTTAAATTATCAGTAGAAGTAGCTATCATTCCATTTCCTAAAATAACTCTAATCTGACCAGTTCCTGAACGCACAAAATTAGACTGAGGAACAAATACTCTAATTTCATTGTCGCTCCAAGACTGATAATTAACAGGAGTAGCAGCATTCCATGTAGTTCCACCAGTGTTAGGATCTCTAAATTCTACAACACTAGATCCTCTTGTTGCTCCAAAACCACTTCCATTAATAGTTAGCTCTTCCATCGTTCCAGCACGGATTGCAGTAGGACTAAAACTGTTTATGGTTGCTGTACTTTTTAATGGAGTGCTTTCTTCTAATTTTACCTTGTCTTCTATTGATTTACTGGTTAGTTTCTCTAAAGTATTATACCAATCAAGAGAATAGTTTTGATATTTTAAGAATGGATTGGATACTGTGAGATCAGATTGATCATAGGCAAAAAAGGATTGCAAACTTGCAGTTCCTTCAAAAGTATTTAGATTAGTTGCATCCAATGAAAGTTTAGATTTATTGAATTCCTTAAGAAAGAAAGTCCCCATCTGACCTACTTGCATTTCTAGAACGGCAGTAACTTGAACCATTCTGTTATCTATTATACCACCAGGGCGTATTATTTCTATAGAATTAGATTGGGCTTCACCTTTTATAGTTTGAATTACATCAATAGTATATGCAGTATAAATCATTTTACTATCTGAAGCATCTATTGATCGAGAAGAAATTACTTTCCCTTCTATGATGAAATCACTAACATTATTGAGGTCTTCAAGTGATAAAGGGAAAAAACATTGAGAGTTTAAATTGGTAAAAAATAGAATAAAAACTAGTAGGGGATAGATACGCATGAATTGATATTTTATAAAAAGATACTACAAATATATAAAACGTTGATTATGTATTAGGAATAACTGTAATGTATGTTAATATGAAAGACAATAAAAGGATTAGGTCTATGAAAAATGAGACTATTTCTAAAAAACGAAATTTTACAATCATTCTTCACGATATTTACCTTTATAAAAAAATAAGGATTGCAATATTACTTTAAGATACAGTGGTTACGATTCGCCAGATGGATGAAGGAACAAGGAGTCAGTCCATGGTTAGGAATTGTAATAGCTGTAATAGGTTTTGTATTGGCTTCGTGGTTTTTATTTTATAAATTATCATTTGCAAGTTGGATTTATGCGGGAATAGGAGTTTATATGGTGAGTAGGTTTAGTTCAAAGGATAGGAATGATGCCTTAAAGCGGATGAGTGGAATGTTGATTTATAGGAAGATTAGGTTTGTGGAAAATGGGTTGGGAGTGAGTCCTTTTGTAATTTATTTATTGTACGAAAGGGCGATGTGGGAGGCATTTGCATGTTTGTTGATTGGAGTGGGGATATCATTTTTGGTGTGGCGTGTATTAGTTGTAAGAGCGATTCCTACGCCTTTCAGAAAATTACCTTATGAAGGAATCGCGGGTTTTCGCAGGTATTTTACGGTATTCATAATATTGTATTTAGTATCTATTCAAGGATTACGAGTAGGAAATTTTAATTTGGCATTGGTTTCGCTAGCAGCTACTTATCTGATGCAATTATCTTTTTACATGATAAAAGAGAGAGTGTATTTTGTATGGATTTACTCTTTGGAAAGAGGTGCTTTTTTAAAGCAAAAGTGGCTTTATGCGCAGTTTATTTCGTTGGGGATATCATTGCCTTTAGCTGCACTGATAGCAATTTTTCACCCGGGAGAATGGCTGTTAATTTTAGGAGCTGTTTTAGTGGGTCATTTATGGATTAGTGCAGCAATATTCGCGAAGTACGGGGTTTTCCCCAAAGAGATGAATGTAGCACAGGTCTTTTTATTTATTTTAGGAGTAATTATTTTTCCTCTTTTGTTGCTATTTATTCCACTGTATATAAAGCAAGCAAGAGAAAAATTAAGAATGTATTTGAAATGATAAGGATAGAGAAATTAGAGAAGAGTTATGGAGTAAAGAAGGTGCTGAAAGGTATTGATCTGACGATAGAGGGAGGAAAAATATATGGGATAGTAGGCGAGAATGGAGCGGGTAAATCAACGCTGTTTAATTGTATCGCAGGAATGGAGCATTTCAATGGGAAGATAAAAACAGATTATAATCCGCTGAAGGATGTATTAGGGTTTTTATTGACGAATCCTATTTTTATGTCGAGGGTAACAGGATGGGAATATCTAAAGTTGTTCTGTATTGCCCGAGGGATAAAAGAAGAAAATTTTGATGAGCAGAATGTTTTTAATCTTCCGCTGAATGAATATGCTGCTAATTATTCCACTGGAATGAAAAAGAAGCTTGCATTACTAGCAATTCTTCTTCAAAAGAACGAGGTTTTTATTTTAGATGAACCCTTTAATGGTGTGGATATACAAAGTAATCTTCTTATAACTGCCATCATCAAAAAATTGAAGTCTAAAGGAAAAACAATTATCATTTCGTCTCATATATTTTCCACTTTAAAAGAAACATGTGATTGTATTTATCATTTGAAAGAAGGAAAAATCAGTAATCAAATTTTACCTGAAGATTTTCAAAAATTGGAAGATGAAATGAAAGAAAGTGGATCAATGAATGCTATAGAAAATTTAGAAATGTAATAGTGTTGTTTTTTTGGGCTGGGGCCCAAAGAAAAAGGGCTTAGCATTTTAATGCTACTAAATCTTGGAATGACCGCCTTTATTGCTTTTACTAGATATTTTTTGCACGCAATTTTGATTTTTATTATCTTAGTATCTATTCTTTTACAGTAAAACTTTAAGCTATGGAAAACGAAGATCAATTTGAAGCTGCAGATAAAAATTATTTTTTAACTATTACGGATGAAATAAAAGCAGACTTATTAGAAACCGTAAAATGGACAAGGTTTATAGCTATTGCATCCATTGTAGTTATTGGATTAGTTTTGTTATTCTTTTTAGCGTCCTTAATAGTTTTTGCGACAGCATTCTTGTCATCTGGAATGGCTGTATTTCCTATCTTTTTGAACATATTGCTTATTGGTATTTCTTTAATACCCATTTTTTACTTGTATAAATTTAGTGTGAAATTAAAGAAAGCACTAATAACGGAAGACGAACAACTATTAGCTTCTGGTTTTAACTTCTTAAAATCGCATTATAGATTTTATGGAATCTTGTTGATGATCTTATTAATAATTTATGGGATTGTGATTATGTTTTTATTGTTATTTGGTGGTTTAGGCGCATTTATGAGGTAAGAATTTTGGGCTTAAAGCCCAAAGTAAAAGAAACTGAAATTTTAATGCTATTAAATTTTGAAACCTAGGCTATCACAAGGTTTTACGAATATTTTTTGTTAGAGTATTACTGCGAATTTCTGAAAGCAATCTATTGGTATAAAGTACTATTTACCTTTATTTACCCCTAATAAACATATATTTACGTCACCAATAACTATTATATAAACTGGTTATGTCACAAATCACAAATCAAATCAATACGCTGAGTAAGCGTTATAGACAGCTTGATGTCTATAAACGAGTGGAACAATTATATAAGGACTTCCCTCAAGATGAAATCATGCTTACCTCTTCTTTCGCTGCAACTTCTGCTTTCTTGCTAAAAGTTTTTTCTGACGTAAATGCTTCCCAAAAGATTTACTTCATTGATACAGGTTATCACTTTGAAGAAACCCTAATTTATAAGGAGTATTTAACGAAATTATATAATCTCAATGTGGTTGATATTCGCGCAGATGAGAAAAGACATCAGTTGACTTTAGAAACTGAAATGTGGAAAAAACAACCTAATAGATGTTGTTTTTACAATAAAGTTGAACCTCTGAACTATATCAAGAAAGATTATAAAATATGGGTTTCTGGCTTGATGAAATGGCAAAGCGATTTTAGAAACTCACTAGATATTTTCGAACAAAAGGAGGAGATTGTTAAGTTTTACCCATTACTTGATATTGATTATGAAGGCAGAGATGAATTTATAAGAGAACATCATTTACCTTTCCATCCTTTGAAGTCTAAAGGTTATTCTTCTATTGGTTGTTCACATTGCACAATTCCTGGTGAAGATAGAAATGGAAGATGGAATAATAACCCGAAAACGGAGTGTGGCTTACACCTGTAGTCATTTAATCGGTGCTTTTTCAACAAATTTTTATTGTTTTCGTTAAAGCATCATGAGATATCTATTTCTAATCATATTATTAGCGACGCTATTTTCATGTGAAAAAGAGCCAGTTCTAGATGAATCTATTCTATCAGAATACATCATGTTGAACGATTCTTTAGTTTTAGCGGATCTTGTCGCTTGTGCTGGTGGTAGAGAATTCGGTTTACTTGGTAGTTCAAGTGAGCCTACTGATGTCTTCTTTTATCCAATAGAAGGCGCTACAGATTTTAGATATTTTGAGTCAGAGAATTTCGCAGATTCTACTGATTTCACTAAATACATTGCTAAGGAACTTAATAATGAACCTATATTCAATGGATATCTGTGGAAGTTTAATAATACTCCTTTCTCTGGAGAACGAACAGGTATAGTTACCTATAGGACTCCTGGTCAACTTCATATGTGTCAATTTATTCGTTTGAAAACAAATGATAAACCAACTGAAAGAGATCCTAATTTAGGTCAAGTTATGGAAAATGGCTTGACACCAAGTTTTACCTGGGAAGATGGAGAAATAGAAGAGAATGTTATTTATTTCCAAGTGATCTCCGACCTTGATGGCAACTTTATTTCTGGAACGTATACGGTTGAAAAGCAATGGACTTTCTACGACTTAAGTAATGTAGTATTTAATATTACTGATCCTAATATAGAACCTATGCTGGAACCAAACACCGAGTATAATTTTACCTTGATGGGCGTTAGTGAAGATAATTGGGTAAATCTTTTGATTGAAAAATCATTCTTTACGAATTAATTAGAAAGATTACCCTAATTATGTATTTCAATTTGTATTAACCCTCCCTTCGATTAATCAATCCACAAATTTGTAAAGCACTTTACCCGTAAAAAGAATTATTTACTTTTCAAATATGTTATAATTGTGTGACGTTATTTATGATGACGGATTTGTTTTAATAATAGAATAAGATGAGAAGAATAAAATTTGGATTAATAGCTGTTGTTGTTTTACTAGTAGGAGCTTCTGCAACAATTGTTACAAATGATAAATATTTTGAGATCGTAAAGAATATTGAGATCTTTTCGAATGTATATAAAGAGCTTAATAAAAATTATGTAGAAGATATTGACCCAGGTCATCTCATGCGAATAGGCATTGATGCTATGGTTTCTTCTCTTGATCCATTTACTAACTATATATCAGAATCACAAGTAGAATCCTATCGTATAAATGCCCAAGGTAGATATGAGGGTTTAGGGATTTTGGTAGGTTCTATTGATAAAGCAGTTACTATTACTGATGTAACAGAAGGTGGTCCCGCCGATGAAGCAGGTCTGAAAGTTGCAGATATTGTTCAATCTATAAATGGAGTCAATGTAATCGGTAAATCCGATGAAGAAGTAAATCAGATAATGAGAGGAGCTGCTGGAACTAATGTAGAAATGAAAGTGAAGCGCCCTACTTCCGGTGAAACTATCAATGTTTCTGTAGCTCGCGATCAATTTAATTCTCCTAACGTTCCCGTTTTCGAAATTCTCGACGGAAATATAGCTTATGTTTCGCTCACCACATTCACGCAAGACGCTAGTAAAAATATCACGCAAGCCCTTAAGTCTCTTGAAAAAGAAAGCACTGGTGATTTCGAAGGAATTATTTTAGACCTCCGAAATAATGGTGGTGGTTTATTAAGAGAAGCAATTGCAGTGAGCAATATCTTTATCAATAAAAATCTACCTATCGTTTCTACAAAGGGCAAAGTCCGTGATAGAGATCAAGCTTATGACACTCGAATGGATCCTTATGATACAGAAACGCCATTGACTGTACTTATAAACAAAAAATCTGCTTCTGCATCTGAAATTGTTTCGGGCGTGATGCAAGACTATGATAGAGGTGTTCTTATAGGCCAACGTTCGTACGGAAAAGGCCTTGTCCAAAATACCCAAGAAGTAGGGTATAACAGTAGAGTGAAATTAACTACCTCTAAATATTATATCCCTAGTGGTCGTTGCATACAAAGTGTAGAGTACGAGAATGGAGAACCTGTTGATATTCCAGACGAAAAACGCTCTAAATTCAAAACTACTAATGGTAGAACTGTTCTTGACGGTGGTGGCGTAAGCCCAGATATAAAACTTGAAGAACCTAAGAAATCAGAATTTGTGCGTGCTTTATTGAAGGATAAAGTCATCTTTAAATACGCTACTTCTTATGTGAAATCAAATGCTACTATAGATTCAGCTGATGTTTATAGTTTTAAGGACTTCGATGGCTTTATGTCTTTTGTGAAAAAATCAGATTTTGAGTTTGAATCAAAAGCAGACCAGAAACTTAAAGAATTAAAAGAAGCTTTAGCTAAACAAGATTTAGATATGAAAGCGTCTAATGAGCTAAAAGCCATTTCTTCTCATATTAATTCTGCTAAGACTGATGACTTTGAAGAAAACAAAGATATTCTTGTTGATTTGATAGAACAAGAAATCATTAACCGTTATTATTACCAAAAGGGTAAAATCCGAAGTAATCTAAATAGTGATGTTGAAATCAAAAAAGCAATTGAGATTTTAAGAGATTCGAAAACCTATAATAACATCCTTTCAAAATAGATTTTATACATTTTGAACTATATAATTGCGGCAATCTTTCTAATTATTTTCCGTACCTATATACTACAAAATGTATTAGACCTAAATTTTGTCTTTTCTAAAAAGGTGATTATCATTGCAATTTTTGGGGCAAACCCAAAAAAACAAGACCTTTAAGCTAAATGAATATCTCCAAAGACATATATATACTATGTTTAGAAAGTAGTACAAGCATCTGCAGTGTAGCGCTGTGCAAGAATGGAGAGACAATAGCAAGCAAAGATTCCCTCGAAGGACAAAAGCATTCGCGCTGGATGACCGTCTATGTCCAGCAACTTTTGGCGGAAGCCAATTTAAAAATAGATCAATTACATGCAGTTGCAGTAAGTGAAGGACCTGGCTCCTATACAGGTCTTAGAGTAGGCTATAGTATAGCCAAAGGAATATGTTACAGACTTGATATTCCCATAATAGAGATTCCCACTCTAGAAGCATTAGGAACATCATTTAAAGTACCGACTGATGAGACACATGTTATTATTTCAGCAATAGATGCCCGCCGAATGGAAGTTTATTGGAGGATAATTAATGATAAAGGTTCATGCTTAAAAGAAACAGAAGCACATATATATAATGTTACAAGTTTCGATTCATATGCTCATGTTGATAGAATTTATGTCGTAGGAGACGGCGCAGAGAAAATTAACAATATGGAGCTTGACGAACATATAAAAGGAAAAATTTATATAAAAAACCACCTTACTTACGCAACAAATCTCTCTAAATTAGCATTTTACAAATACGAAAATGGTTTATTTGGGGATACAGCATACTCTACTCCATTCTATCTGAAGTCTCCAAATATTACGACACCGAAGAAAAAAATATAGAACTTATTTAAAAAAAGTTTTGTTTCTAGATATAAGAATATCAGTGTTTTATAGATAATAAAAAATAAATAACTCTTACCCTTAATAGTTTGGCACAGCTTTTGGAATATCCTAAGTGTATTTCAAAAATTAAATCTTAATCATATATTATGAGGAATAAGAAAAACGAAACAGTTACACTTAAAAAAGGAGATTCGGATATCCAGTTGGATTACGCAGACTTGCGTAAAGCAGTTCTTGTATTGAGAGCAGTAAATCACAAGTTGAGACAAAGAATCATTGACCTTTTAGAGGATAACGATACGATGACAGTTACTGATATTTATATCAAACTTAGATTAGAGCAATCTGTGGCATCTCAACACTTAGCGATTCTAAGAAGAGCTGGAGTTGTTTTAACAGAGAGACAAGGAAAATTCATTTACTATTCATTAGATAAGAATAGATTAAATCAAATTTCTACATTAGTAGAAGAACTAGCAGGGTAAACTAAAGTTTATTTAATTTTTGAAAATAGGATTCCATCCCAAAAACGGATTTCTACTTTCCAACCTAAGATAAATAATACCAAATTAAGTAACTAGAGTTACATCACTCTGTGTGATTATTATCAAATTCTTTGTCAAAAAACTTGCCGTATTAGAACTAGCAACAACGTTTTTTGACATAAACTAGAAGAAGTGATTGTTAGCTTTATAGAATTAATTTGGTGTAATAGCTGATCTATTGAGAATGGATCAGCTATTATGGATGATGGCATTAGTTGCCTTTGTCTGCAATAAAAATAGTTATGTTCACTTGATTTTTCATCTATACAATCAAAGTGTAAGCCATTTAGTGAAAGAAATGTAACACATATAATCAAAAAAGTGTTATATGAATAGCCTTGTGGTTCAATCTTTTTTAAATATTAAAATTATTTAATATTTAATTTTGTAGTCACGTATAAAATATTTCATATTTGTATTGACTACAAAATAATCGTTTGTCGAAAGCAATTTTTTGCCTTTGATGAACAAAATAAGAAAGAACTACAAATCATTTATAGAAATGAACAAGACTAAGGTTGTATTTAACGCCGAGAAGTTAGAGACTTCTTGTGAACTTATGCGTGCCCTTGCACATCCATTAAGATTGCGTATCCTAGAATTTATCGACCAAAACGGAACGATTAACGTAAACAAAATCTACCACTCGCTCAAAATCGAGCAATCTATCACTTCACAACATCTTAAAATAATGAGATTAGCTGGTGTAATTGATGCATATAGAGAAGGTAAATTTGTACATTACTCTATCAATTACGAAATAGTAAAACGTGCAGAGATTGCAGTAAATAATTTCTTAGCTAAAGAAGTAGCCTAAGGAAAGAACATTTACTCTTCTTCATCATACTCTTTTTCTTGGATCCAAAAATTGTTGGGTCCATCTCCCTGCGTAATAGTAATTTGCTGTTGACTGAGCATTTCTAATAATGCAAGGAAAGTAACAATAGCGTGTACTCTATTATTTAAGTTAGAGAATAAATTGTTGAAATCTAGACGTTTACCTCTTGTGATTCTGGATCGTATATAACCACTTTGGTCCTCTATCGTGTATTTATAATCAAAAATCTTATGAACCACTTTTTCTTTTGGTTCATTCATTTTTGTTAATAAACGATTGAACACATTCATCAATTTGTATAGGCTTACAGATTCTAATTCAACATCAACTAATGCTTTTTGAGCAATCTGATTGATTTCACTAGCAACATTTCCTCGCTTTAGCTTCTTCGCTTGTTCCGCTTCCATTGTTCGGAATTCCTCTGTTACCTCTTTGAAGCGTTTATATTCTATTAATCTCTTGATGAGTTCTTCCCTCGGATCTATATCTTCTCCCTCTAAGTTTTTCTCCTTCCTTGGCAGA
This sequence comes from uncultured Saprospiraceae bacterium, assembly GCA_964607315.1. Taxonomy (GTDB): domain Bacteria; phylum Bacteroidota; class Bacteroidia; order Chitinophagales; family Saprospiraceae; genus JAHDFB01. The sequence continues at coordinate 31,612 of CAZSKA010000004.1, forward strand.
AGCATCTTAGCTTTTATACGCATTAGAGTTGCCGCAAATACGATAAATTCACTCGCTACATCTATGTTGAGTCTCTCTAATTCACGTATGTACTCAAGAAAATCTGATGTAATCTTGGCAATAGGAATATCATTGATATCAAGCTCGTCTCTTTCTATGAAAAAGAGCAAAAGATCGAATGGTCCTTCGAAATGCGGTATTTGAATTCTATAGGTCAGTTATTTCCAGTTTAGTGCGTAAAGATAGATTATTCTCTATTTTTACGTTTATGGATTCCACTAATTTCACTATTCCTATTTCTAAAGTTCATGCTGTGAAGCTTTCTTCAGCCGGTGAGAAGTCTGTGAGACAGGAGCATCCTTGGGTTTACGAGTCTTCGGTTTCTAAGTTAGATGATGATTTTCAGAGCGGCGATATCTCGGTTATCTATGGTAAAAAATCGAATAAGTTGATAGGTGTAGGCTTGTTAGATAAGGAGTCTATGATTCGAATTAGGATGTTGACTTTTGGTAAAGGAGCGAAGTTGAATCAAGATTTTTTTAATCTGCGGGTTCAGGAGGCTTACGCCCAAAGGATTCCATTGTTAGAGACTGACACCACAAGTTTTAGATTACTTTTTGGCGAGAATGATGGAATGCCTGGCTGCATTGTCGATGTGTATGAGCATGCTGCGGTTATGAAATGGTATTCGCTCTGCTGGCAACCCTTTCTTCCTCTTTTAGTGGAAGCTATTTTATCCATAAATCCATCTTTGGAAAAATTGAGAAAGAAACTGATTTCAACGATCGTTTTGCGTCTTTCTAGGAATGCTTCAAAGAGCCCTTTTTTATCGAATGATTTAAAAGATGGGATGGTGATTCATGGAAATTTGAAGGACGAGGTTGTGGTATTTCGCGAGTATGGTGTTTTATTTTCTGCTCATTTGATCAAAGGTCACAAAACAGGATATTTTTTAGATCATAGAGATAATCGACGGATGGTTGGGGCTTACGCCCAAAGTAAAAGCGTTCTCGATGTATTTTCCTATGCTGGAGGTTTTTCGGTACATGCTTTGGCTGGTGGTGCACGTTCTGTTACGAGTGTTGACATATCGAAGCAAGCATTAGAATTAGCATCCCAAAACGCCGCATTGAACGGTAACTTCAAAAATCACGAATGCCTTGCAGGAGATGCTTTTGAAATCATGAATCGATTGGTCAAGGAAAAAAAGAAATTCGATCTCATCGTAGTTGATCCTCCTTCATTCGCCAAACGTGCTGACGAAATACCAAGTGCAATCAATAGTTATAATCGATTGATTAATTTAACACTTCGATTAGCGAGTAAAAATGCCATCTTGGTAATGGCAAGCTGTACATCCAGAGTTTCATCCGACCAGTTTTTTGAAATCATGGAAGCTGCTCTAATAAAAGCAAGAAGATCTCCACACATAGGAATTAGAAATTTCAAGATTCTAGATAAAACCTTTCACGACATTGATCATCCCATTGCCTTTCCAGAAGGCGCATACCTAAAGACGATTTATGTACAACTTCTTTAAATCTGCATGAAATGTAGGCATTAAGCGCAGCTAATGCATGAACATTGAGCAAGTCAAGTCACGCCCACTGAGCGCAGCCGAAGTCGGTCACTGAGCGAAGTCGAAGTGCTGAGCGAAGCCGAATCACGGTTGCTGAGCGTAGCCGAAGCACTAGAACGCCTCCCCAATAAACAAATAAAACCCTACATCTTCATTCGTAAAAGCCACATCAAGACGTGTCCAAATATCTTTCTTCGGGAATAATAAAAATCGTAGACCTGCTCCGCCCGCGATCACGAAATCATTCACTTGCAAAGATTCTATATCTGGAAAAGTATTTCCTGCACCTGCAAATAAAGCAAGCCCTATTCTATCTGTAAATCCTAGAGGCAAAGGCAAAAATCGATATTCCACTTGTGCGGCAATCTGATTATTATCTCTGAATCTTCCCAAGTAGTATCCTCGCATAATACTCTCACCTCCTAACAATGCCAATTGATTAAATGGGATTTCTCCCGAATTAAATTCACCCAATAACTGAGCAGCAAAAACATTGCGTTTTCCAATTGGTCTGTATATTCTAGTATCTGAAAGTACAGAAGTGAAATTGTAGGAACTTCCCCATATGTCATTATAATTAATAAGCGCTAATTCCGAGAAAAATCCCTTTCTTACATTCAACACATTATGTCTATTATCATAAACTACTCCTAATCCTAAACCGACACTATTCGATCCTTCATTTCCAAGAGGCAATGGGAAACCAACACCATTTGTTCCATCGACAAATTCGACATCAAAAAATCGTTGGTAATCTAGCTTTGCACCCACGAAAAAATCTTTACGAACTTGACGGAGAACTCGCTCTTCAATAATAATTTGATTCGCATTAACTTGTGCTAAATAATCTGGAGGAGATTCTATTCCTATTCCATGATACAACAATGGAAAACTCTGTAATCTTAGTTTACCTAAAAAAAACCAATCGTTCTTGTCAGTATAAAAGGCATGATCAAGCCATAAACCAAATTGATTTTCTAAAGTAAAAAAAGTAAAAGCATTGAATTCACTTAGTCTATTAACGGTATCTCTTTTTGCATGATAAACATACAGTGTACTTAATCCTATTTCCCAACTCGTTTCTGGTGCAAAAGCTAAAGTAGGATAAACTAATAGTTGAGGCTTAGTTACATCCGTTGTATCATTTACCAATCTATCCCAATATCTTTTTGCAAAGTTTTGAGCATCAATTTCATTTATAGAAACAAATGAAAGGATTAAGATAATAAATGACAATCTAAATTGCATAGACTAATATTAGTAGTTGAATTATAAAATTCATCAAGGTTATGTATGCAAAAGTAAATGATTTATGATTGATAAAACGAACGATTTTTAATATTGATTTGTTTCCATATTTAGAAACTACTATATTTGAGAAAAAACACTGTTGAGGAAATTTACAACAATCTTTTTAGAAGAAGCTAAAGTATTCTTGGCAAGTTTAGATAGAAAATCTGCTTCAAAATTACTTTACAATATTGATTTAGCCGAACAAACTAATAATCCCGAGCTTTTTAAAAAAATAAATAAAGAAATATGAGAATTTAGATCAAAGTATCAGGGAAAACAATATAGGTTATTAGCATTTTGGGATAAATCATCATCAGTGGAAACCTTGGTTGTTGCAGCATCTGGCTTCGTAAAGAAATCTCAAAAAACTCCATTAAAAGAGATTGCAAAAATTGAAAGAATTAGAATAAAATACTTTGAAAATAGATAAGAAACAATGAAAAAAAAAGGAATTAAAACTTATTCATTAGAAGAAATGAAAAATCAGTTTGTTGGCGAAGTTGGAACAGAAGAACGTGATAAGTATGAATATGAATTACGTATGGATATTATTGGTCGAATGATTAAATCCGCTAGGCAAGAGCGTAGGTTAACTCAAGAACAGTTAGGTCTATTAGTTGGTGTTAAAAAAGCACAAATATCAAAATTAGAAAACAATGCAAATAGTGCTACTATTGATACAATCATCAAAGTTTTCAGAGCCCTAAAAGCCGATATAAGTTTTAATGTGAAATTAGAAAATGAGTTTATTCAACTGGTATAATACAAATTGAACTATATAATTGCATTAATCTTTCCTTTTAATTTCCATACTTAAATAGTGCAAATTACCTAATTTCTCACCAATTCCATAAGCCTCATAAAAAACAAAAGCTCCTCAAATGAGAAGCTTAGGTTATAAAAATACTTTTAACTTTTATCTTTTAATTTTCAACCCGCATTATGCAATAGAACTTCGTAATAGATTTTCTATTGCATAATGCAGGTTTAAGTCAACTTAACTTCCTAGTCTGGCAAACACAGACTTTATTTCATCGAATGATGCAGCCACAAACTGAGGTGCCATTTCTTCATTTTCCTCTATGGTCATTTCTCTATAAAATATAGAAGGCTCATTATTAACTAGTCTAATGCCCACTATACGTACAACTTCTCCCTTCGGTACACCAACAAATGAAGTGATGTCTTCTTTTCTGCGGGGTTTTAACATAGAATTGATGTCCTTAAATGCCATATAGTAATTCGTATTTTCGTCTGATTGTAATACAATCTGTCTCATATCCATAGGACTTACATCAATGAAGCGATCACAGTTTATCCATCCCAATGCTGAAACACTTGTAGCATATCTTCCTAAATCACCAACGGTCTTATTTTCTTTCATATTAAATGTAACCTCCGAAATTGAAGCTGCTGGAGCTGCTATAATGATTCTATTTCTATCATCTCTTTTTTGAAAGGATTCGTCTATTACCTCCATTTTATCATCTACAATTCGATAATTTGTTTTATAACTAGTGACTTTTGAATATTCTTTTAAGTCAAATAATCTCTGAAAATTTCTATTCGCAAGAGCATTTTGATAGGTAATATCTTGTCTATGAAGGAGTTCGTCATACTTTAATAAAACGCTATTTTTATCTTCATTGTCCAGGTTTTTTATAAGATATTCCTGAGCGATTTCTATCATTTTTTCATTTCTATAAACTTCCATTTTATAGTAATAATGGCCTATTTCTTTTCTGCACTTTTCTATTTCCTCTTCCCACCTTTTCACTCTTTGTTTTGCAGCTAATAAAGTCTGACCAAAATTGGCAATGTTTTCTTCATAGATGGCTAGTTTTTCCTCGTATTTAGCTAAGTCTTTATTATACTTTTCAACTTTCTTTTCATAAGCCTCATCTATCCTTTTTTGCTTATCTTCTTGACTTAACATAAGCTTCTCTTTAAAACTAAAATTGATCTTAATATTTTCTTTCTTAGGTTCCTTTGGCTTATAAGGTTTGTATGGTTTATTTGGCAATTTTGGTTTTGTAGGAATCTTTTCCATTTGAAATTCTGGCATCTTTGGCTTAATAGGTTCAACTACCAATGCCTTTAAATCAATTTGCTCAATAATAGAAGGATCAATCTCTATTTTTTGAGATATGGGAGTACTAGTTTCTGTCCAGTTATCTACGCCTTCTTCATGTTCCATTCCATAGAACAATTCCATGTCTTCTTTTATCTCGCTTTCAGGAAATGTTAATTTCACCTCCTTTCCTTCTTTCATCTTCAGTTCTTTACCTTCTGACTGAGCCGTTAACTTTATCATGCCACCTGATTCCAATAGTCTTTCTTCACTCATACATGATAAGTTATGATTCATAAAAGCATTATAGTCAAATGCCTCAGTTAATTGAACAGAAACTGGTCCTTTGGGTCTTGACCCGTCTTCAAAAACAAAGGCATCAATTGGAATTTCAACTTCTGTACCAGATTTTCCTGTTAGTATTTGCCCTTTGTCAGGCATAATTACGAAGCTCTGTTCTTGAGATTCAGGTGAGAACATCGATATCAGTTCTTCTATATTTTCTATCTTATGTATCTTAGTTATGATTTCAACTCTTCTGTTTTTAGCTTTTGAAATGTCATCGCTATTTGCATATAAAAGGTCGTATTCTCCCTTTGATAAATGTGTTGTATGAGTAGGTGAAACACCTTGTTCTATGAGATAATCATATACCGAATTAGCTCGTTTTTGAGCGAGAATGTTATTATAAGCGTAGTCACCATCTTGATCTGTGTGACCAATGATTTCTATTTCATATTTGAATGCTTCAAGGGCATTTTTTTGGATTAAATCCAAAGTCATTTTGGTTTCAACACTTAATTCGGCTTTGTCGAATTCAAAGTTTACGGAGTGATTTTCTACTGTTTGGGCAGTTGTAAAAGAGAAAAAAAGGAATGTGTAAATAATTGAGAATGCATACTTCATAGTAGGAATTAAATTGGTATTGATATGATAACTCAATTAAAAGATGATTATTTTGTCAAGATCAAAATTTTATTTGAAAATTTTAAAATTACCGTCTGAAAAGACTAATTCTCTTTCAGGAATTTTTTGATTATTGCGCGTGATGACATAATCAATAGCACCAGATTTCCATTCTTCACCTTTAAGATAATGTCGATTGACTTCTTTGAACAAATCCATATGTGTCGTTCTACCTTCTGCCTCCATTCCGTATACTTCTTGGAATCTGTTATACCAATGAAAAATTGCAGACTTATGGTATAAGGTGGATTTAAAATCAAAATAAGTAGAACGTTTGGTTCGAGCTTTGAAATCACTTAATTCTGGTGGTAAAAGGAAAATGTCATTGGCATCCGTATGAATTTGTACCCAGGTGTAAATATCTAATGGGTAATCTGAATCATACACAGGATTAAATCTCGTAAGTGATATGATAAGGGTAAGTATGAAAAGAATTATACTCAGTAAATTTAGCTGTTTTTGTTCTAACATACTTTTGATAAAAGCAATGATTCCTATTACGGCAAAAAACTTCAGCCATATATTTATCTTTATAAATTGAGAGGCAAGAATATGGTCCATCTTTAGGCTTACGCCCAAAAAGTATAAGATTATTCCTGCTCCTGCAAGCCCAAAGAACAGAGCGAGAAATTTGTTTTTACGTACATAAAGTGCAATCGAAAGGATGTAAAGTGCTGAAAGGGAAATGTTGTGACTCTTTGTAAAAAAGGCAGGAATGAAATGATGGGCACTCCTGAATTTCACAATCTCATAAAAGGTAGCAGATGCCTCAACATTTGGGCCCTGAGCCCCTAAAAGAAAAAGCAGAAAAATCCCTCCTGTTAATACAAAAGATCCTGCGAAAAAGAAAGATTCCTTTTTGAATCCATTCAAATAAAAAACGATAGGAAGTAGAATTACGAATAGTTGGAGTCCGACTAAAGGATGAAAAAGAGTCGTAAATCCAAGCATTACACCAGTCAAAAAGTATCGCTTAGAATAAGCAAAAACAAATGCCCAAATTCCAGCAGCCTTAGCGGCTAAAGATGGGATAAACATGTTATAGTAGAGTTCATTTCCGCCGATGTTAATATGATACAAGGGAAATAAAGTTATAAACACAATCACCACAGATAAAGTGAAATGTTTGATAATCAAGTCTGCAAAACGAATCAAGCCCGCACATAAAATAAAGGTAAAGATGAAATGCAAAATCCGCGAACCCCATTCTATATTATCGCCGAAGAGATGAAGTAAGAAAGCGCTAACAATACGTTCATTAATGCTAGATGTGTGTAATTGAGATAGTTGGAAATCATTGGCAAACAGACTGGAATCATTCATCCACAATGCATAGGGAATGGTCTCTAGAGTATCGCCTCCGAACACTTGGAATCCGTGAAATTGGTATAACATGAGATAGATAAATAAAGCTGACAATACGAGATATAGGGAATTCGTTTTGTGAAATGTAGATTTATATACAACTTTACTATCCATTATTACCGTAAAATAAATGTTTAAAAATGAGAGTATTTAGTTTCGTTCTATGTTTTATGTTGATGAGCCAATTGTCTTTTGGTCAAAAAGAAGTCGTCAAAAAGAAAGAAGTCATAATTATAAAAACTGATGAAAAAGGAGATGATAGTGATAAGGAAATGATTATTAAAGAGTTGAGTGAGGTGGAAGATTTTGAGTTTTTAGATGATATATTAAAGAAGTTGATGAAAAATGGTGATTCTATAGACATTGATATCAATGTGGAGATTATGGAGAAAAATGGGAAAATGGTGAAGAAAAGGATTGTGAAAACCATAAATAAAGATGGAGATGTTAAGGTGGAAGAGATACTAGAAGATATGGAAAGCAAGGGAATGATGAAAGGTGATATGAAGGAGAAGAAAATTATAATTATAGAGACAGATGAGGAAGGAATGGATAAAGATATGTTGATAAAGAAAATGGAAGGAATGGGAGAGAATGGCGAGATTGCTATAATGGTGGAAGATTTTGAGAAAGACGGAGCTGATTCTGATCAAGTGGAAGTAGAAGTGATGGATATGGGAGAGGGTTCTCAGAGAAAAATCATTGTGAAAACGATTAAAGATGGGAAAGAAGAAGTGAAGGAAATAATAGAAGACGGAGAAAGTGAAAGTAATGTTTTTCTTTGGAGAGGAGATGCAGAATTTGAAACAGCTAGTCCTAAAGTAAGTATGGGTGTAATGTTAGTTGACGATGTTTCTGTAAATGAAGTCGTGGAGGGAAGTGCAGCTGAAATGGCAGGATTGCAAAAAGGAGATAAATTAATGAAAGTTGATCAGCAAATCATCTATAGTATAAGTGGATTACTAGAACATCTTACAAGTTATGAAGCTGGTGATAAAGCTGTTGTAACCATAGAAAGAGATGGTCAAATGATGACCAAAGATATCATTTTTAAAGAGAAATAATGAAGCAAGTTGCATTTGCTTTGGGAGCTAGAGAAAGAGGATTTCATCTTGTTACTGAAGAGATTTTGAGTCATTTACCGCAGTTACCTGAAATAGGTATGTTGCATTTATTTTGTTTACATACTTCAGCAGGAATATGTATTAGCGAGAATGCAGATCCAGATGTTCGGACAGATTACGAATTCATATTTAATAAGTTAGTACCTGAAAATATGCCTGGACTAAAGCATACTATCGAAGGACCTGACGATATGCCTGCTCATATAAAAGCTACTTTAACGGGAATAGACTTGACTATTCCTATTCGAAATGGCCATTTAGTCTTAGGAACGTGGCAAGGTATCTATCTTTGTGAATTCAGAAATAGAGGAGGTTCAAGGAAATTAGTAGCAACTATAATGGATTAGTCTGAATTCCGTGTGCTGGTTTTTGTAGGAATTTTATCTACAACTAATTTGTATGTAGGATCTTCCATTACGTTAACATCAATAATAGCATTTGCCTTATCAAGCATAGTTGTACAATCATCGCTTAAGTGACGAAGGTGGACTTCTTTACCTACTTTTTTATAGCGTTCTGTTATTTTATTAACGGCTTCTATTGCTGACATATCGACGATTCGACTTTCTTGGAAATCTATGATTACAATATCAGGATCATTTTGGATATCGAATTTTTGACTGAAAACAGTAGTTGACCCAAAGAAAAGAGGACCATAAATTTCGTAATGCTTTATACCATGTTCATCAACATATTTCCTAGCTCTAATTCTTTTGGCATTTTCCCAAGCATAAGCAAGCGCTGCAATTACTACTCCTAAAATAACTGCCAAAGCTAAGTTATGAGTAATTGCTGTTATCAATGTTACTATAATCATTACGATTACATCTGAGATAGGCATCTTTCCAAATGTCTTAAAACTTGCCCACTCAAAAGTACCAATCGCAACCATGAACATCAATCCCACTAATGCAGCCATCGGCAATTGCTCTATTAAATTAGACCCAAACATTATGAATGCTAATAGAGTAACGGCAGCTACTATTCCTGATAATCTAGCTCTTGCTCCTGAAGAAGTATTAATCAAACTCTGACCTATCATAGCACATCCTCCCATACCAGAAAGAAATCCAGAGAAAATATTTGCTAATCCTTGAGCTACACTTTCTTTGTTTCCACTTCCTCTTGTTTCTGTAATCTCATCTACTATATTCAATGTTAGTAGACTTTCTATAAGTCCAACACCAGCAATGATAAATGAAAAAGGAAGAATGAATTTTAAACTCTCCAAAGTGTAAGGAATCTGAGGAATAGATAAAGGAGGAAAACCACCTCTCATAGATTCTCCCTTCATGATATCTTTAACAGTAAGCGTATCAATATCTCCTAATATTACAATAAGTGACACGACAAGTATTGCAACTAATGCAGACGGAATCGCCTTTGTTAATTTGGGTAATCCCCATATAATCAACATGGTGAGAAGCGTAAGACCAAGCATTATAGAAAAAGGCCCGAAAGATAATATGTTTTTATTTTCATCTAAAAAGTTAGGAAACTGAGCCATGAATATTATAATAGCTAGTCCATTCACAAATCCAAAGATTACAGGATGAGGAACCAATCTGATAAATTTCCCCAGTTTCAGAAATCCAAAAATCATTTGAATAACTCCAGCTAATATCACTGTAGCAAAAACATAATTCAAGATTTCAGGAGGTGTAATACCAGGAATTAATTCTTTGATACTAACGATGAATCCTATGAAAATGGCAGCAACCGCCCCTGTAGCTCCTGAAATCATTCCAGGTCGTCCTCCTAAAATTGCAGTAACTATACACAATATAAAAGCAGCATACAATCCTGTTAATGGTGAAAATCCTGGAATCAAAGCAAAGGCGATAGCCTCTGGAACTAGTGCTAAGGCAACTGTCAGTCCAGACAAAATTTCTATTTTGTAATCTACTTTTTGTTTAAAGTCGAATAAGTTGAAAATCTTAGTTGCCATAATTTCGCGATTTAAACTGCAAATTTAATCAAGAACACGCTTTAAACAGTGCTTTTGTTAAAATATTATTTGGAGATTAATCTGTAAATCAAATTGTTATGCAATGTTATATGGGATAATATATAAATGCACGAAATTTTATTCCGCTAGCTACGATTCTTTCGGCACACGATTTCCATCTTGGAGATGTAAGGAAAATTAAAAGCCGAAATAGAAAAATGTAATCTACTGTCCAATGAAAAATATATACGATCATTCAGCGCAGCCAAAATGCCCGGTTACTGAGCGCAGCCGAAGTAAGCGCATTCAAAATCTTATATCTAAATAACGGTCACTGAGCGAAGCCGAAATGACAACCGGTCACTGAGCGTAGCCGAAGTGCCGAAGTGCCGAAGTGCCGAAGTGCCAAAGTGCTACTTATCCAAAGCCTTCTTAATATAACTTTCTAACGCCATAGTCATTGACGGCGTCTCAGGAGCTGGAGCTTGAATATTAATTGTCAAACCTCTATCTAAAACAGCTTTACTAGTAGACTTACCAAATACTGCGATTCTAGTGTTATTCTGTTTGAAATCTGGGAAGTTCTCATAAAGAGAGCTAATTCCTAGAGGACTAAAGAATACAAGAACGTCATAAGTAATATCACTAAGATCTGACAAATCACTTGCAACTGTTCTGTACATCATTGCATCTTGAAAGTCAAATTCATTTGTTTTAAGATATTCTACAACATCTTTAGAACCTAAGTTGCTACAAGGAAGTAAGAATTTTTCCTTTTTGTTTTTATTTAATGCAGTGCTAAGATCACCTATTCTTCTTACGCCAACAAAAACCTTTCTTTTTCTGTAAACGATAAATTTTTGGAGGTATCTTGCAACAGCATCTGAAATGCAGAAGTATTTTGTCTCTGAAGACATTTTGATTCTCATTTCTTCACATAGTCTAAAGAAATGTTCTATGGCATTTTTACTTGTAAAAATAATTGCTGAAAATTCGTCAGGACGTATTCTAGTTTTACGAAATTCTTTTTCGAAAACAGGTTCTACATGTATAAATTGACGCCAATCAATCTGTAAACCATATTTCTGTTCCAGATTATAATACGGAGATCGTTCCGGTTTAGGTTGAGAAACTAAAATCGTTTTAACTGGACTATACTCGCTTCTAGAATTTGTACTAGCTGCCATATTTCTATTCAAAGGTTGGTAATAAGCTAAAAATTGTTGTCTTTAACTTATTAAATTTCTTAAATATCCTATCAAAATTAATATAGGCACAATTTCGCAGCTGCAAAGATATAACAAAAAATGAAAACTATGACCTAATATGATTCGTAATGAGTTTAAAAATGCTCTGAACCAACGGCTTAAATAAGCTATCACAAGAATAACAATTCCCAGATAAAGCATGAATATAGCTATTTTAGGGGAAGAAAAAGCTATGAAAAGATTAATAGGTAATAAGACAAGTCCCGTAAGGATATGACTAGAAATAATTATAAAATTGTATTGTAATGGTTCATTCAATCGTTTTCTCATAAATGAAATTACATACAAACTAAGATGTCTTAGAACAATTAAACTGAGAATAAACAAACCTATAAACACATATGAATATTGCAGCAAAGGCAATTCAAAATGAACACATAGAAATCGCACAAAAATGGTGATATTAAGCAGAAAAACTAGGTAGAATAGGATATACGATATCGACCAACCATTCTTCTGTTCTTTCTGAACGGATTTCATATAATTCAGATTCCTTATGCTTTTACTCAGATCGCTTAAAATATTTCTTTTGGAATTTATGCTAATCGCAATTAATAAACCACACAATAAACTGAGCCATAACACGATAAGATTTCCTCCTTTAGGTAAAGGAATTTTTGGTTCCACTTTTTCTATTGGCGGAGAAATATTTTCCTTTAATGCAAGTGTATCAAAAGATGTCGTAGTATCTAATTCTGCGATGCTCTCCACCGTGTCAACGTCAACTTCTTGAATAGCAATAGTGTCATTTATAAGACTAAAAGGATTGATGACAACAGAGCTTTCTTCCTTTACTTCCTCTTCCTCAGATATCAATTCGCTTGATAATGATGGATCTTCTAAGAACTCATCGGATGTATTAATGACAGGTTTTTGCAAGGTGTCTTCTATTACTTTAATATTGAAATTACTAGTATCGTTACTTTCATTTTCAACATTTACACTCTGCTCATTATTTTTTCCCTTTCTTAATTCAAATGGATTAACTTGCTGTCCTATTCCTTGTAAAGGAACAATCAGCATAAGAAGGA
>CAZSKA010000005.1:0-39415 GCA_964607315.1 uncultured Saprospiraceae bacterium
ATTTTACAATATGTGAAAAACACTCTCTATCAATTTATATTTCAAAGTTAGAACGATTTTTAGCTTAAAATGCCGCTAAATTGTGATTTTAAAAAATTTTATTTTACAATATGTCGCTTTTGCAGTGGAAATGGCATGAATTTTGTCCGAGTAGTACAAAGATTAATTAGTTTTTCTCCCATATGTACAAAAACTGCGCATGACGAATTCAAACATTCCATCAATAGCTGACTTATTTGTCAACGAAGTATTTAAAAGATTTGCAAATAAGGCTGATTTAGCGTTGTATCTTCAAACAGAGCTCAATATTGGCAGTTCTGCAGCATACAAAAGAATAAACGGTACTACACCGCTAACTGTTGATGACATTATTAAACTTGCGACTACCTTGCAAATTTCTCTTGATCAGTTCATAATGCCTAGTTATGCACGTGTTACATTCAGATCCGATGCAATGCGTAAATTACCGCAGAGTTATGAACAGTATCTGCAGAATGTTGTAAACATGTTAGGCGGGTTTAGAAATATCCCTGGATTATCAACAACATCGATAGGAAATGAATTACCATTATTCCATTACGCAAATTTTCCCAATCTATATCACTTCAAGTTATTCTATTGGAAACAGACATTTTGGAATTTTGGTACACCAGAACAATTGTTTTCTCTTGATTCTTATGAAGTTGATCAAAGTATTCATAAGCTTACTCAATCAATTGGCAAAGAGTATTACAATATTTCATCAACCGAAATATGGACTGATGACCTTTTTACACCTATATTAAAACAGATTGCATATTTTCTCCAGCTTAGAAGTTTTGAGGATCCTAATGATGCCCTGAAATTAATTGAAGATGTCAAGAAACTCAACAATACCTTACAGGAATTCTGTAAAACTGGGGTCAAGTCATTTAGAAGTAATACTTTGATTCAATCAGACATTGATGTATACTACAACGAGTTACATGATGGTACCGATGGCCTGATATTCAATGCAGGAGATATGACTTATAGTTTTATCAAGTATGATGGACCAAACTTCATCCATACCCAACAGGAAGAATTTGGTAAGTATTCAAATCAATGGATTGCGAATATCATCAACAAGTCTTCAGGAATCTCTGCGAGAGATCAAAGGGATAGAAGGACATTCTTTGCTAGGGTTAACAAAAAGATAGAAGAGGCTGAGAGGAATGGGAGGTATGTGATTGGTGGGTTATAGGGTATCAACTATCGTATACTATGTTTGGCTACAAATACATTCTAATTACTAAAATTAGCTACGTTTCTTAGTACTTTTGGATGGTTTCAAAGATGGTGTATTACCCGGAGTATTTTTATTATCCCTTTGTCGTCTGTCTGGTTTTCCTGTTGATTTCGCTTTTCTTTTTGGACCTGGTTTCAGTGGCATATTTATAATTTTGAAATAGAATAACTTAAATTTGTTCTCTGATACCAGAAACGAAACCATTTAAGTAAAAGTTCCATTTTATGTGGAAAAATATAGTTTGTATTAAGATTCAATATTAGAAGTTAATATTGAGCTAATAAGATTTTACAAATATCATATATTGAGGAAATTGTTTGAAGTAGCAAGAAGAAATTAGTCCTCTAATTTCAACTTCCTGCTTCAAAAAATCAACATAAGAAAGTTGATTAAGTTACTATTCTTCGAAATATTCTGATTCTGTGACGATAGAAATACAATCGTTTGCTTGATTTCTAGTTAACAACAACTGCAATGACTCTCGAAATCTTTGTAGCTCTCTTTTGAGAATTAGATCATAGTCTTTACTAAATGCGTTAAATTCCCTAGGCATCAGGTTATTTATTGCATGATTTATTCCTCCTAGAACAGTAGGGAAATCTATCACAACTTTGTTAGCATTATCTGTACCTATATCTACACTCAAATTCCTTGGTCTTCCTTTAAAGGGGAAAGAATAGTTCTTTGTTGAAATACGCTTTTTCATTTTCATGAATTGCATATTAACATCATTTGTTAGTTCCTTAGGCATTAATATTACAACTTTCTCAATCATCTCAATTTCATCACCAGATTTAAACCCTTCTCCTAAAAGTATATGCTCGAACAGAGGCTTGATAAAACTTTCGAAATATACAGAAGCTAAAGTAGATGAAGGAAAGAAATTAACAGAGTTTGTTGACGAGTTATCAAAAGTTTCCGCAATTCTATTTACAGCTGATATGAATTCTTCCTTATTACCTTTTGTATATCTAGCTAAAGAAACTCCTTGAAGATCACTTAGAACATCAAGTTCTTTCTCTATTAAAAATGCACATTTCTCAACTCCCAATCTCCCTAAGAATAAGCCCAATTCGAATGTCACATTATCTCTTGGCTTTAATAATTCATGGCCACGGACTGTTACTTTATCATCAGTTGAGCCAATTAATATCCCAAAGTCAAACTTCAACGTTGCTTTCATTAGATCACTGAGGAAATTCTGATTAAGTCTAAAAATTGAAGTGTCCCAAATCTTATCATTCCATATTACAACATCATACCTAGGTTCAAGTATCTCTTTAGCAATATTCGCCATTGCTAGTTCTTCGCTGGAAGAACCAATAAATAGTCTTTTTTTCATGAGTATACTATTTTTTGTCCTTTGCGAATGATATTGTCAACATCATTTCCACAATCAATTAGAAGTAGATCAAGTTCTTCTTTTAATTTTTTTAAATCTGGTAAAGAAGCATCTTCGTCATCAAATGGAAATTCTGATTTATTTGGTGATTGGATTGACTGTCTATATCCTTTATCAGCAATTACTTGTTCTAATTCAAACGACATTGCTCGTGCTATATCAATTTCTTTACCTGGGAAGGAATAATTAAGCTGGGAGTTATGAATCTGATGTACTAATGTAGTTAACTGAAAAGAGGAAAGGTTTTCATATTCTCTTGTGGAATCTGCTTTTAATGTTTTTAAAAGTCTTATTCCTTTCCGAGAACCATCATTGGTTTGATCTCCTTTATTGTTGACTTCTTCTAAATGTTTAAAAGGAAAATCCTCTATTTTTTTTTCTTTAGGAAAGTCAAAAAGATATACACCTCTACTATCTTTCTCATTGAATTGCAAGTAGTTTTCTGTATCATTCCAGAAGCAAAAAACTATGTCTACTTCTCTTCTAAGGCTTTTGTTAAGAATTTTAATACTTTTAGATCCTTTAGTGTCTACCTCATCATATACATCTTCCATAATTAGTTCAGATTGCAATCTTAATGATTTAATGTCCTCAGTTGGGTCACTTGCAGTATAAGGAGTTTGAATCAAATGTTTTGGACGAAATGAATATCGACCAATAATCGTAAGAAGATCTATATCACTATACAATTTAATATTAGTATTTGACATGACTGATCCTTGAAATTCATAGTCTCTACTAAAATGAAGATCATATCTACTTTCTAGATGCTTTTTTACTTTTTCTGCAGCATCAATAGTTACCAGATTGTAGTTTTTTTCAATAGGTAACATGGATTCGAAAAGATACTTCAATGGTTTAGAAAAATTTGACCTATTGAAAGATTCAGATAAAATTGCTTTATTTAAGCTTTCATCAAACCTCCTAGATTTTAAATTGTCAAATCTTCTACCATAATCTAATTTTGTAAAATAATTTTCCATAAATAGGTTTTGCTGAACAAATCAAGTTTGTTCATTGTTAAAAAAATATTGTCTTAACCAAACTGACTTAAGAAAAATTACTACTATTGCGGTTCTAAAAGCGGGCAGTATAATTTGATAGGCAGATTTGGTGAACTCTTTAGTAGGAACAATACATGTGCCATCTAGTTATCACTGCCTTTTTTGCATACTAGCCATTCAAAACTCTCTTTTATTGACAATAAAGTGTAGCTGATATGACATTTTGTCAATATTATCAAATGTAAATTTTTGAATTAATTCATTAGATGAAAATTGTTGTTGTAAGTCAAAGTTTATTGTAATTTCATTTTGAAATTTTGACAATACTTCTATTTTCAACCTGCAAAACCCCTCTCAAAACCTCCATATCCTTACTAACCTTCCTTTCAACCACCTTCGCATAAATCTGAGTCGTAGTAATTTTCGTATGCCCCAGCAACTTCGACACCGTCTCCATCGGGACACCATTACTAAGAGTCACAGTTGTCGCAAACGTATGCCGGGCAACATGAAAGGTCAACTTCCTATCGATCTCCAGTAACGAAGCTATCTCCTTCAAATAAGCATTCATCTTCTGATTCGAAATCTTAGGGAATACATGTCCCCGATTAATAGCTCTAGGGTCTTCCTTGTACTTTTCAATGATCATTTCTGCTTGCTGCAGCAATGGAACTTTCACAGATATCTCAGTTTTTGCTCTGTAAGTGAATATCCATTTATTTCCATCGATTCCTCTAGTGATATGATCATGGGTTAAATTCATAACATCAATGTATGATAAGCCCGTATAACAACTAAAGATGAATAAGTCTCGGACCATTATCAATCGATCTGAAGGCAGATCAGCTTGCTGTAGCATGGATAGCTCTCTTTCTGGAAGAAAGGAGCGTTCTGACTTTTTGTAGGTGAATTTGAAACTAATGAATGGATCCTTTTCTAACCATTCTAATTTTACTCCCAAATTTATGATTGTTCGTAAACGTTGAATGTGTTTCATCACTGTATTATGCCCCATTTGATTGTTAGCCTTTTCTAATTTGGTCCTACGAAGAAACTGCTCAAAATTTGTGAGAAAAGAGAAAGAGAGTTGCGCCAGGAATACATCTTCACTTTTCATCTTCTTTTTCAAAAACAAAGTCAAATAGCTTTTCGTAGTTCTGTACATCTTCAAAGATCCTTCACTCAAGGTCTCTAAAGACAAGTTGTAATGATAATCGTATAATTCTATCAAAGACTTTGCTTTCTCGTCTTCGCCAAAGAAACGTGCTTTGATCAATTGTGGGGTGATAAATCGATGTTCTTTGCGAAGTTCATCATACACATCATGTAATTGTGATTTGACATCTGACAAGTAATAATTGAACTTTTTAGCTTTTGGAGATCTTCCTTTTACAGCTCCTAGGTTCGAATCCCATTCGGATAATTCGATCTTTTTTTTCAAGCTAAATTCTATTCTTTTGGAATTCGCAGTTATGCGACAAAATAGGGTGGAAGTACTGTTTTTATTACGATCCTTCTTGGGAAAGAAGATTACTGCAAAGGTGTGATTCGTTTTCATACGAATGTTCTATTTAAATCTACGCACCTATGTGACGCAGAAATGAGGAAATAGAAGTCAAAACTACTCAAATTGATTCAAAGCTAATCAATTGTAAAACAGCGTGTTATAAAGGTAATAAATAAAGCAAAGACTTGCGTAACCTACGCACCGAATTACGCACCAAAGTGCGCATTTTGATTGATATATTTTGAGCTATTATGAATAGCCCAAAAACACAAAAGCCTGATAATCAATGATTATCAGGCTAAATGCAGGTGTTTAAACCCTACAAAGTAGGGGTGATAGGATTCGAACCTCTATTTTTTATTTGTTGAAAATCAATTGATTGTAAAGTTTTGTTTTTTGTTACTCACGATTAACTCATTTTTTAAATGATGTGTATTGATGAGAAATGAACATCTTTATGGACAGTGTAAAGATACGGAAAGAACGTGACTAAAAATAAAAGTTCAGCATCCAATCATAAAAAATAATTACTCATCTCTCGAAAACTAGTTTTAGCTAAAAACGAACAACGAAATAAAAACCTATTCTACTTTAAAAGAGTATGGATACCTAACCACAAATTCTTCAGAAAACTGAAGATCTAGATTCCCAGTGATTTCATCACCTGCAATCCAATCTCGGTCGTCCCTTTCAAATGAAAGAGATATAGTGTAATAATTATTACCTCCATTTAACAAATCACCTAAGGAACCATACAGCGCTATTAATTGCAAGGCATCTACAGCAGGCATTACTGTCCCCCCCGTTTGAAACGCTAACATCTTAGCATCTTCATTGAAAGCACCAGAACCTAAGGTAATCATATGCACTGTTACACCATTTGTATTTGCTTTTTCAATAACATCTTGTACAGTAATACCATTTACATTATTTCCTCCATCAGTAAATACAATTATTGATTTGTTATCACTAGAAGCATTGTTATTGACATACGTTAGGTATTCATCTACACTGTGAAATATTGCAGTTGAAGATTGATTATTCTTTAGCTGTAAAATAGTTTCAGTAAGTGCTTCAACATTATTAGTAAATCCTAATAAGAATGTAAAAGTGCCTGCAAAACCTGCGATACTTGCCTCTTCATCACTCTTGATCTTATTTGCAAAGGCCAATCCAGCATCTATCCTAGCATCTAACGGGTCACTATCTTCAATCGATATACTTTCGTCAAATAACATTGCTGCTGAGAAAGCTGGCTTTGATTCTGATATTATGAGTGATAGATTTTCTACCCCAGCTTGTATTCCAAATGGTGTATTGTTGAATAACGCAAAGTTATCTTGATTCAAATTTTCAATAAAATTCCCGTATACATCAACTGCAAAAATCGTCATTTCGAAGGTAACCAACCCATTTTCGTTATTTATCTGGGTTTGACTTACAATCCCACCAGCGGGCTTACCCTGTTCTAAATCAAGATCAGGAACAATTTCATCGTGGTTCTTTAGACAACTGATTAACAACGAACAAGTAAATAATATTAGTAAATATCTCATAATTTTTTAATTTTAAAAGTTAAATGTAAAACCAGTTGTACACCAGCTTAATGTTTCATCAGATACCTCAAGGAATACTCCTATCGTATCAGTAATATAGAACCTCATACCCACCAAAAATGCAGCGTCAAGATTAAAATTCCGATCAAATATTTCACCTGAACTAGCAATATCCATATAACGAACTGAAGTGGTAATTCCCAAATAGCTGTCAAGTCTTGGATGAAAATTTAGATGATAAGTCGCGCGAATTCCTAAACCATGATATCTATATCTAAAGTTATATTCTTGTCTATCAATCGTTAGAGGAGGAACCTTCCATGATTGCGTCGCAACACTTAAGCCAAGACCAAAATTATTCCATATATTCCTTTCGTAAGTAAGACTGATAGCAGGGTAAATTAAAGATGTTTGGAAAAAATCATTCTCATACGCCTGCTCCTTTAAATTGACATTGGAAAGTAGTCCTATTCCTACCTGTACAACTGAACTTTCTGTGACAAAGGTAGGAGGGTTACGGAAAAATCTAGTTCGCTTTTCTCTTTGAGTGTCAAGTAAAAGACTCACCAGCGAATCCCGCTCAACCTTCAAACTAGGCGTATTCTCAAAATAATCCACACAATTCTCAATTTCAGAAATCATTGTCTGCCTTGCAATTTTTGCATCTTTTACATCCGTCAGAAAAAATGAAACCTCTTTCCTAAATTTATCTTCTTTTTCCATACTCTTTTCTATAACTAAGGGATAATTTTCATATGTATTTCCTGTTATATACAAGTTCTTTCCTTTTGCAACCATAGTAATTGATTCAGGATTTAAATCGTATAGAAAAAAGGATTGCGCTACTGCTTTGTCGTCATCTTCAGTGGTATAAATGTATTTACACTTTAATTCTTTTTGCTGGTCAAGTGCCTGATTAACTCCTTGGCTTTCCTTTTCTAATTTACCTGACAGCCAAGCCATATCTTTTACTGAAATATTGGCAGCCAAATTTTCTTGGATGTACTTGATAGCATTACTTATAGATCTCATTGATTCTATGTCAGCAATGTAAAAGTCAATACTGTTAGAAAAATCCTCTTGCTCGTTGTCCTTTATTTTATAGACATACTTCACTTTGTCTTTTGTCATAAGATTTGCAGAAATAGTTCCTTTCTTAAAATTCAAATTTAGATCATCGTCAATGTCTTCAAAATAAAACCCTTGAACCATTTTACTAATGCCACTAGATGTTAGTAACACTTTATCGTCAAGGTATTCGATAGTCTGTCCCTCAATCCCATTATCCTTCTCAATAGCTGTTTTCAGATCTAACTTAGCCTCTTTCATGGAGGTGTACACTTTCATTCTTTTCGCAAGAATTTCTTTCGCTAAAGGAATTTGCGCTTTAAATGCTTTCTCAAGCAAAAGAGCGTGCTCTGGACTTCCTAACAAAGCAACAGTGCTTGAAGTGTATGATTTCGAATCCGCACTTTCCGAAATTTCAATAAATTTCTGCTTTTGTTTTGTATTCAAATTCAATTGAAAAATATCTCCTTTACTCTGCAAGTTAACTTTCTCAGGATCTAGGTCTGCTAGAGAGAATATACTGATTTTATTTTCTTGTCCTTCACCATTTTCAGACTTCTTTAATTCCAGTGAAACAATATCCTTTAGCTCATGATCATATTTTATCTCGTTAGTTATGCTAAGATCATTCGTTTTAAAACTCATGATTTTAGAAGATATATACTCGGATAATCCACTGTAAGTTGTTGGCAGTTGATTGTCTTTATCAAAAATAACTCTTGATTCTACTATGGCTAATTGTAGAAGAGAATCGCAAGTTTTTGCATTCTCTTCATCTGAGAAAAACAGTTGGAATCTATCGACAAAACTAGTCTCATTTTCATCTTCCTTCCATTCTATACTTTTAATATCAGCAGATCTAAATTCAACTGTAAAAAGTTCTTTTGTACTGCGTACTCGTGAAGTTTTCTCATCCAAAAGAGCCAAATTCATTGTCGAAACCTCCCTTATAGTATTTGCCTTTTTCACATCAACTGTGGTCAATTCCAGTTTTACATTGGAGGAGTTATTTTGAACGCTCCATGATTGTTCGTATTTGTTCTTACTATTCTCAACATTACCAACAAGCTCCTTGATCTGATTTTGGAGCTTTGGAAGTGTTGATTGAGCGTTACTCAGTAAGAACATGCAAACACAAAATATGCTTGCACATGCTGTTTTGATTTTCATAAGTTAATTTTTTATTACTTTTTTGGTAATGATATGTTGATCTGTTTCAAATTGGAAGATATATAGTCCTCTAGAAAGATCAATCATATTTATCTCTGAAGGAATTTCTTCAAAATGAAGTATTTGTTTTCCTGTGGAGTTGTATACTTTGAGAATTCCTGGCTGTTCGGTTTGTATTTTACAAAGATTGCTTGTCGGATTTGGGAAGATATTGAAATCCGCAGTTCCTATTGTGTTGATATTTACAATTGTTGTTAACATCAAATTATCTAAAATTATTCCATTCGTTGATAATCCAACCAAATCTTCCACTCCCCTTTGCTGGAATCTAATAACACAATTACTACTTGCACTGAGATTATTTTCTAAAAGAAAATTGCTAATGTCTATCGAATAATCATTAAAAACATTAGCAATAGTATCTAAATTAAAGTCATAAATCTTGTCAAATGTTTCTCCTCCGTCATTACTAAAAAAGACACCATCATCATTGTCGTTAGCTTCTTGCAAATCCCGAAGTGAAAAGTTTAAATTAATTTGCTCAAAATTTTCTAAATTGACATACCAATCTAATGAATTAACTGTAGGATCTCCGTCACAAATTTTACCTATGACTAGACCATTTGAACCTGATACACCGATATTTTCTTCTATTGTTATGCTACCATCTCTATAATTTATGTATTCAGAGGTATTTACAAGAGATTCATCTGAAAAATTTCGCTTCATATGAGCATTCAGAAAACCATTTTCAAAATCTTCTGCAAAATCCTCCGTCTGATAATTGATTTCAGGGTCAAATACCCTAATATCGTCAATAATAAACCCATCTGTTTGCGTTCCGCTAAAATCACTAGTCCCTATTTGCTGAAATCGAATAACAAATTCAGCTGATCTCCAATTTATGCCAATCTTCTCAGCCATCTGGTCAATTCTAAGTAAAGGAAAAGAGGAAAATGAGCTGCACCATGATTCTGGCATAAATGAAAAATCGGGCATTTGTTCAAATGTCACCCCTCCATCATCACTGATATATATACCCTCTAAGCCAGGATTATTTTCATCATTCAAATCACGTATTTGAAATGTAAGTGCTAAATTGTCTAGCTCTTCAGAGCTATTGTTTAGAAATATGTCTATGGAAGCGCACGATAGTTCGTCCGTTTCACAAATATTCCCAAGCAATAGACCTTGAGAATTATTCGTTCCAACTTCATTTGCAATTTGAATTAAAGAATTTCTAAAGTCAATTGTATGAAGAGATAGAGGTAAGGATTCATATGGGAAATTCGACTTCATGTTATTTGAAAAACTTCCTGAATTGAAATCTTCATATAATTCATTATCAGGTGATACAGGATAAAAGCTAGTTTGCGGGTCTATTAGCATTACATTGTCCAATATAAATCCATCTTGTACACTTCCTGAAAAATCAGAGACCCCGGCCTGCTGAAATCTTATAATAAAGTTATTAGACTTCCAATTCAACCCAGCATCTACTGCGAGTTTGTCTATATCTATGCTCGGATATTTTCCAAAAAATCCATTGCACCATGAGTCAGCATCAAATTGTAAAACAGATACAAAAGTAAGTCCATTATCATCGCTTAAAAATATCCCCTCTAATCCTGGATTTGTTTCATCAGTTCTATCTAAAATGTCAAATGATAAGTCAACGTTTTCAAAATTCGGATCAGAGAGATCTACCTGTAGATCCAATGCCACAATTGTCAAATCTCCATCTACTGATTTACCTATTCTTACCGCTCCTGAATTGTCTGGACCTGCATCGAACTGTATGCCAACCAATCCGTCAGCACCTTCTACTGTCTCCCAACTCCATTCTTCCTTAAAGTTTAACGTATTAAAATTATCTGAAAATATTTCAATCTGAGCTGATAAGGTAGTGACTAAAAAGATAAAACAGAAAGCAAGAAGATAATCTAAGTAAATTTGTTTCATATTTTAATATTTTAGGGTTTTAATATTTTATTTCAATCTTGTTATATCCTTCTGACATTGTTTTCGCTTCCAATACATAGCTAATTTCTCCTTCATCATCGTAAGAAATCATTTTCAGCGGAAATCCTTTATCTGCTAGGATGCTGTGATATTGATTGACTTCATATTTGCTCATTGTATAATGGCTAGTGCCAGCATATTTTGCATTTAAGGATGGAGCAATCCACACTTCAGATATCAAATAATCGTCTTTATCATAGATCTCATAAATGATACACTTTTCTCCCATGATGATTTCTGTTCCCATTTCTTCAACAGAATATTCTTTTTCTTTGAAACCTGATGAAGTAGTTAATTCAAACGGCACTACTACTCCACCCACTAAGGAAAATCCCTTGTGTAATTCAAAATCTGAGATTAATTTCAAATTATAAGCTCCCATAGCACTGAGCGTATATTGTCCTGTATCAGAATAAAAGACAGTAAAACCACTTGACTGTTTTTCTGATTGATATACCCAATCTATCTTTCTGTGAAACTCATAGGATTTAGAGGTCAACATCGTATTTGTACTATCAACATAAGAACCAGTATTTCCCCATATTGTAAAGTCTTCGAAGTCTCTGCCTTTGTAATTGGCTTTGATTGAATCAAGATTTTGAATATCGCGCTTCAGTTTGATAACCTCTCCAGAAATTATTGTAATATCTCGAGCGAGTTCTACCGTCTTTTTTGCTTTATTTACGGTTTTCATTAGACCACCTAGCTGTGCATTTACAGTAGGATTCCACATAATGGATAGAATAATTACGCAAAGTAAATTAAGGGTAAAAGTGGATTTCATATTGTTGATTTTTTCGATTTATATTGATTTTTACACCTACTAAGTCTCACTTTAATAATATCTGGTACTCAGTGCTTCGATTTTTTTATATAATCTTTTATTTAAGCTAAGTTCTAATGCTAATTACTCTACTAGAGATCCTGCGCACTTCTTCAGGATCCAAAGAATTAACTTAATCGAATGCAATGACTGACTTATCATATAGTTCTTGCTACAAATAAGTGCAACCTCTATGATAATTGATCTAGAATGCATTAACACTTGATCTATCTAATTTAATAGGGATAATTTAATTCTCGATTGTGAGCTTAACATCAAAATAATTTTTGTTATTAGCCGGCTCGGAATCATTAACCATAAACTGGATATTTCCACTTTTATGAGCTATTTCGTCAAGATCTTTACCTGCTAATTTCCATGGATCGTTATCTCCGATTCTATATAGTAAAGCAGCATGCTTAAAACCTTTAACTCTATTGTAGTTTGCCATCAAGCCCATATCGGTTCCATCGGCACTTACTGAAGATGCAAGCGATCCTGCTACAATATATCCGCGTCCTTCAACAGAAAAGCGCTGACCTTCCCTTATCTTTATTGATGTCAATTCATTATCATTTAGAGTAATTGCATACGTATTTGTACTGGCAGTCTCATATGCAAATACGTGCCCCGAAAGTTTATCATTACTAGCCTGTCGACCTTTTAAGAAAACATCTATTCCTGCGCTAAATAAGTCTGCTCCAATATCTTGATATTCAATTGTTTCGGTATGCCCATCGTAATATTCATATGTTCTATACCTTTTCTTGACTTCAAAATTGTCAAAAAAATCATTCATCAGTGAATGTCCTTCTCCTTCCCGCCCTTTACCAACTCCTTGATTGTAGGCCTCCATATTCCAGAATCTTGCTAAAACGGCATCTGCTTCATTTCCTGTTTTTTGTACTTCAGTAGAATAGACGTAAGACATAAAAAGAGCAGCATCCCCATTACCCAAAATCGCCGATTTAGTATTCCAATACTTAACTAAGTTCATATCACTTCCACCATTTTCGTCAGACAAATAATATCTGGCAAGCTGGTACATTGCAGATGAATTATTGAGCTCAGCTGCCTTTTTCAAGAGGGTAATAGCTGAAGAATAGTCATATTCATAATTTCCAGGATCCTCTAAAATTAGTAGCGCTTTTCTTACCATAGCCCACGAATCATCCAACCTAATCGCTTCATCTAGAGTCTTGATGGCCTGTGCTCGATCGGGTTGCCCAAACCTACCAATCAGGTGGTAGCTTGCGAATATCCGATAAGCCGGAAAATACTTTTTATTCATACCCTTTCTCAGCCAATCCTTGGAGACATCCTTATTCTTAAGTACAAGCCCTCCTTGACTGTAGAGATTACCGAAAACAATTGATGCCCTGTTATCTCCACTTTCCCATGCCTTGTTAAAATATTTAATAGCCTCCTGTTCATTTCTATCAACTTCCGAAAACGCATAGTCTAGATAAGATAACTCGAATCCTTCTTGCACCGCGATATCAAGGAATTTTCTGGACAACTCTTTGTCCACTTCAATTCCTAATCCAAAATAATAAGCTTGAGAAAGTAAGAAAATAGCTTCTAAATCCTTAGATCGCGCTTTTTCCTTAAGTAATTTAATTTTAGAATTACATGCTTTACGTGATACATAGTTGTTATAGCTAGGTAATTCAAGTCCCAACATATTCATATTCAAGTAAGCATTCCAAAAAATTGCTTTAACATCTTCTTGAGCTATGAACTCTTCGAGACTGCGTTTAGATCGATTTCCTTCAAACACGATCTCCTTCATCAGGTTAATCCTCCTTTTCGCCTTAGCTGATCTAACTTGAGACTTAAAACTAGCATCTGCATAAAAGAAAGAAGCACGTTCTAAAGATACTTCTCTTTCATCGATTAGTTTGTTCTTGGTATTTTTGAGCTGAAAAGTCAGTTTAGTTGTTCCATCCTTAAGATTGTTTGCTGAGCTTATTCGGTAATCAAAGTAGCCCTCTGCACCAGGTTTAAGCCCTCTTATTCTTTTCTGATCTTTGATTTCTAGTAAATCTGTATATCCAGATGGGATTAAATTTGCTCTAAGAATATCTTTTACAACCAATCTATCATCATTCTTTACATGTACTCTCAACACAATAGACTCATCCGCTCTTAGTACATGCTGATTTTCTAGAAATTCCACTTTAGTGATATTAATTTTTTGCCAATCGTTATCCCGAGCAAGAACATTTACCTCAGCTTCTGTTGCCCAAAATTGGTCTATTTTCTTTTTGGGAACTATGACATAATACTTTTCGTCTTGCACTGTTTCAACAATTGTGTATTTGATTTTACTAGTTTGGTTAAATTTCCTAAGCCATTCTTCCTTGCTCTTGTCATTCGCATGTTTACCCTCCTTGACTGAAAACAATAATTTTATAAAATAACCGAAAACAGCTCCAACAAGCGTGCCAGCTCCTGCAATTGCATTTCGATCATATTCTTCCCCTTGAATTGTTATCGGACCTGTCACAGTCCCGACTCCGTAACCTGCACTGGCTCCTGCAATAGTCGCCAAATAAGGCGCTGAAGAAACTAGAATTCCGTTTTTGACTTGCCAGCCTGGTTCTATCGATAGTGCATCGCTGTGCAATTTTTGTTTTCTCAGCACTATTGCTCGATTAGAACTACATGAGGTCATTAGAAATGCACCTACTAAACCTATGGTATAAATTGTAATTGAAAGTTTAGTTCTCATTCTTGTACTTGTTTTTGAATTCATTAATTGGTTATCTGAAAAGATATTTTTTAAGGGGCAGTTAATATTCCCATTTTCGTTTTTCATTTATTCCTCGCATCATTACATTTCACTTAGTAGCAATGTAGCTTTTGAGCTGTAAACTGAGTTCCGCTCCAGCTCCTTTAGGATAATTGTAGCCTCATTTACCTTCTTTGCAGCTAGTAAACTCAGTGCTTTATACCACAAAATCTTGGCTTGCTGTCCACTTTCATTTCCTATTGATTTATTAAATGCTAGAACTGCTTTTTCGTATTCGTCTTGTTGAAAATATAAGTGGCCTAAGTAGTAATTTGCATCACCATAGTTATCACTTTTATCACTTACAGCCACTAGCACATCCTCCACTATTTTGTAGCTACCAGATTCTCTAGAACTTAAAATTTTCCTTACTTCGTCAAAACCATTACCAGGTCCAGAAATTGATTTCTCAGAAGAAAAATTGGCTGCATAATATTGATTGGCTAATTCAGAAGTATCCGTATTAGAGCGGTAGAAATACATGAAGGATATTCCAAGGAACCCAAGCAAAGCAAGTAAGTAAATAAATAGGCGCCCCTTCTTGACAAACGTCTGCTTTTGATCAAAACCTCTTTTCTTGATATTGCTCAAGATTTCTTTTTGAATTGACGTATTTACAGTAGTATAAATGAGTTCTTCCTCCTTCCAGACAGCCGCAACGTCGGCACTTCCCTCCTTAAGCCCTAGAAGTTTTTCAGCAGACCTCTCAGAAAGCTTACCCTGTAAAAATTGGATAATATCCTTCCTTATTTTTTCTTCGTTCTCCATATTCACTTTTGTCTAGTTACTGTCGTATTATTTATATTTTTCTAGAAATCACTTTCAGAATAAATCTTAAGCAGTCCCTTCCTATATCTCTTTTTATTCGTTCTTTGACGGGGCCATCCCTGCATTCCTTCGTCATTCCGGGTCGCTATGTTCGTGATTCACTTTTCGTTCATCCCTATTTCGTTGCACTACATAGGGACCAGTCACTACCAGCGCTTGTCCAAAACATAGTCACTCATATAGTAATTATTCTTCAAACCCAATTTATCTATTTTCAACTAGATAAAAACGACGATTTGTTCCGCCTGTATAAGAGTATATAATAACCATGTACTATAAGAACTCTCTTAACTTAGCTCGACAGCGAAAGATCTTATTTTTAGCACTTTGATATTTAATCCCATATTCATGAGCTATTGCCTCAAGTGAAAAGCCGTCATGGTAATAGGAGATTAAGATCTCTTTACATTCTGCCGAAAGTTTGTTAAAGCTTAACAGTATTGAATCACTCTTACTTTCATCTGTGATTAAATTTGTTTTTTCGGAAAGTTGCCTTTCTAAAAAACTATTATCATCTACTAAGACTGTTCTTTTTTGTTTCGGTACTCTTGATCTCCATTTATTTTTTGCAATGATCATAAAAAAGGTTGCAATACTTACTTCTTGACGAAATTTCAGATTCTTTATAGCTAGGTATAAATCAAATATTGCTTCTGCAGCAACATCTTCAAAATCCTGAAGATTTCCACCATTGCTTAATATCCATTTCCTCAGTATAGGTATAGTTTTCATTTTTTTTTGAAGGTATGTCAAAGCGCGATTAACTTCATTCGGACTGGAGCCGAGTAGAGTCATTATTTGTTGGTCGTTCATTATATTTTTAGGGTTTCAGCTCACTAAGGTAAATAGAACATTTTTTTTTACCAAATTTTCCAATTCCTAACTCGTCTATCAACTTCGTAGCATTATTAATTGGATTTCGAGTTTCTTTTTGTAGCAACTTGTCGTCTAAAATAAATGAATAAAGGACTAATTATTCCTGCTCTTCGCGTTCCCGCTGGCAGTAAGTCCGCGAAAGCGGAAGTCTGAGTAAAGCATTGCGCGTGGCGAGAGACCGAGTCGACTGACGAGTTACGAACATAGGGTTGAAACGCCCAACTAGCCCTTAATATTCAAGGAAGTAACCATCAGAAATTTCCACGTTCAAGGACAAGAAGATAGCTTGTAAATACATATACAACTGTGAGTAAAAAAGTGTTTAATAAGAAAAGCCTGCCTTTTATTTCCTATTTTTACACCCAAAACCTCACAATATGAAAAGACTGTTCACTTCTTTAATATTGCTAAACTGTATCACTAGCTTGCTTAGCGGACAGGAAGCAAGTTTAGCTAGTGAGAAAGCTATTTGTAATGAACCAAATATGATAGTTCAAGCAAACTGTTTGCGAGTACAAGCTGAAGAAGCTTTTAACATTGGTGATCTAGATCAAGCAACAACTTTACTACATTCGTCAATGCAACTCGTTGAATACGACACACTAGCAAGATTTGATGACTATCTAGTATATTCGGATTACCTCTCTAAGAGCAGCGTTTCTACATATGACACTTTATTTGCGATCTTAGACAAGGCCGACGATCTGCTGAAAAATTCATCACATTTATTTGATGAAAGTCATAGAACAAAGCTTCTGTCTATATACGGAAGAACTTACATGCTTTCGAAGGAATTTGGGAGAGCTGCAACAATTTTGCAGAAAGTAGAGGACAATTTTTCTGCAGAATCTATCGAAAGCAAAGAGAGAGTATCCAATTTACTGAGTTTAGCTGGTCTTTATTTGGAATCCAACAATTCTGCCATAGCTCTAGAATTATTTCAAAAAGCGAAGAAACTTGCTACTAATATCCCTTCTTTACCGCCCAATTATCCAGCGGCTATTGACTACAATCTCGGACGTGCAGCAAATTTGCTTGGAAATCATGAAAAATCCATCAATTATTTTGAAGAGTCAGCACAGAATTTTGCTTCCCTTTTTGGTACAAATCAACATCCAGCGATTACAAGTTGTAAGGCTTATAATACGCTTAATTTTATCGGCACTGCACAACTTGAAAAAGCTGAAAATAATGCTCTAGAAGTCATTAAAGAAAATATGGAATATTACGGATGTCCTTCCCGTGAATTATTTTATAATCATTTGGAATATTCACAAGTTTTGATTGCAAAAAAGGAGTTCAATAAGGCTATTTCACATATAGACAAAGGCTTTGTTTGTTTGGAAACAGATCCATTTACCAACCCCATAAATCAACCTAGAGAGTTCAATTACGACGTTATCCAAGGACTAACACAAAAACTAAAAATAGCTACTCAGACTAAATATAAAAGCAAGGAAATTGAGAAAATTATTCTTCAATGTGATTTGATAGTTGAAGACATTTATCAAAACTCCAGTTCTCTAAGAGATTTACAAGATAACAGCGGATTATTGAGATCTTACATTGAGGCCATAATAGATTACAAGCTAAAAGTTTTGTCAAATACGAACGATAGTGAGCAATTTTATGATTTGCTTGATAAAGTAAACTTAGTAAAGATTAAATCACAAGAAACATTGGATAAGTACATCAATGCCAGTGATTCCACAAAAACGAAAGACAGTGTAGACACACACTGGACTGAAAGTTTCACCTTTCTTGACAGTGAGATGATTCTTTCTTATTTTGTTGGCGATGAACGCATTTATTGTTTTGTCGTTGATGAAAATACACAAGAAATTATATCAATTGAGCGAGATCTAGAACTAGAAGCTAAGCTCTCCATAAAATTATTAGACGATGCAATGCTTACTGAGCAATTGTATATGTATTTACTAGAACCAGTAAGCGACTTCTTAAATGATAAAAATCAATTGATAATCTCACCAGATTCCTGGATAAATAACCTACCATTTGGAGTTTTGAGAGATAACGGAGAATATTTGGTTATGAAATACGCTATAAGCTATAATCCTAATCTTGTAAGATCAAATACCAATTCCAGAGAGATTAGCAAATCTTTTGCTTATGCCCCGTCCTTTGAAAAAGAAGGAACAAATTTTGACGCCCTGAGCTCTATTCGTACTGTCAATGAGCAAAAACTAGGTCCACTACTTTATAATATCCAAGAAGTAGAATCTATTGCCAAACATATAGGAGCCGATGTAAAGACCGATGTAAATGCTACAAAAAAATCTTTTCTTGACGTATTACCTTCAGCCGATTTACTTCACTTATCAACTCATGGCAAATCGAATACAATTGATCAGAGACAAAACTTTGTTGTTTTCGATGAATCTGCAACTGATCATATTTTATACAGCAAGGAATTAAATAAAATTCGAACTTCAGCTAGCCTAGTAGTTCTGTCAGCTTGCGAAACTTCCGTAGGAATGATACATAGTGGGGCAGGGACTTTATCGATAGGAAATGACTTCTTAAACGCTGGAGCTAAGAGCGTTGTAAATACGCTGTGGTCGGTTAATGATAAAAGCACTTCACTAATCATGGCGTATTTCTATGAAAACTTAGCAAAAGGGCAAACAAAAGATATTGCCCTGCAACAAGCCAAGATCAAATATCTACAGAAGCATCCTGAATTGGGTAGCTCTCCATATTATTGGGGAGGAATAATAGCCCATGGAGATATGAGTTCATTGCAATTTACAAGCAAAAGTGGGTCAGCAAGTTATACACGCGTTTTTCTTGTGTCCTTATTTTCCTTTTTACTCTTAGTTTTCCTTTTTCTAAGAAATAAAAAACGAAAAGTGAGTACCAAATAAAAATATCGCAGTCCTTAGGTTAGAACCTTTATAGAAATGAAAATTAACCAACATGAAAATGGGAATATTTACAATCAATTCAAAGTCACTATTGATAGTAATCGTGACTTTAATATCAATCGTAGAGAATGGTTTTTGCCAAGATCCATTTTTTCTAACGAATAGTCAAATTGCATCCTACAGCAACCCTGCTAATACTGGGATTAATGGATCATTGGCATTTAATACTGTATTTAAGACTCAATACTTAAAGAATTCTCCTCAGTTCTCAACTGCTGGATTTGCATTGGAACAAAGTTTCCCTTGTTTTAAAAAGAAATTTGATCTTGGCCTTTACGCCATTAGTGATCTTGAAGGTGATGGGATGCTGAACACCAATGAGATAGCCTTCACAGGTGTCTATATAGTTGGAGGTGGTACGTCAAATTTGCGAATGGGGATCACCACAAGCTACGTCAACAAAAGAATTGACCAAGACAAACTTATTTTCTCTGATCAATTACATCCTGAAAGAGGAGATGTTCTTACTACTCAATTTCAACGTGACGATGTCTTTTCTATCAATAGATTAGGAACAAGTTTGGGAATCATTTATCTGATGAGAAGTAACGTGCGAACAAACAGAGAATGGAGGCTCAAATTGGGTGGTAGCTTTACAAACTTTACAGAGATTTTTGAGAGTACCAGCAGTGAGAGTTTTCTAAAAAATCAATATGATGATTTTCGTTTTCTCAACAGAATTACTGGACATGCAGATCTTATTTATGAAAGCGGAAAATTCCAAGGTTTGTTTGATAAGCTATTTGTCAATCCATATATAAACACTGTCTGGCAACAGCAATTGATGGTTACACAAGTTGGTATCCGCTTTGATCTCAACAATGCCATTGTACCAGGTTTTGGGTTTTTAATAAGTAATAGGACATCTGTAATCGAAGATACAAAAGGCTTTATCTGTGAACTAGGATATAACTTTCATAATAAAAGTAAAAGCGATTTTCAGATTAATTTTCTCTATCTACTAGATATTGGTGGACTTAGTAATTTACAAGGAAATACATTGCAATTTGGCTTGAAGTACGTTTTGAATAAAAACGGATGTGGGGAGGTGAAAGGAAGAACTTCTTGTTACTCGAATTATGGAATTATTTACGATCAATTTTGGATAGAATAGCTATGAGAAAAATCAAATATACAATCTTATTAATTATATTAGGGTCAACTTTTCTATACAGTCAAGACTGTAATGGCATATATTCTTTTGTTTCAGATTGCGGTGATATTGACCCTGACTATGTAATAGTTGGAGATACGTCATCAAATATTGAAATATGCGAAGGGCTTGATTTTGCGCTAACTCCTGAACCAACAATTCCAATTGAAGGAATAGACTTTTTTCAATGGTCAATCCGCGAAAGTAATTTTGATGAGGTTAAATTTTTAGACTCATGCTCTGTATCATCTGATCCAATACCATTTAACTTTAATCTTGATCAATTCTCAGATGACTATTGCTCCTTATTGGACTTTGCGATCCAAATAAAATTAGCTGTTTTTAAAGGATGTGAAGACAATTTGTACACATATCAATTTGTTTCAAGAGGAGCAACAGTCTATTTCAAACCAAGGGCAAAATTCACAACCTCTTCTAATGAAGTATGCAATACAGAGACCGTTGAATTCACATCTTTAAGTTGTCATGTGATAAAAGATTCCATAGAATGGGATTTTGGTGATGGAACTATTTCGACAGATTATTCAGACGCTGGGGCAGTCGATGGAATTAAATCTCATCAATATTCTTCTCCAGGATCTTACACTGTAAGCCTTACCATTCACAATACTTGTGGAAGTGATACTTACTCAGATGAGATAAAAGTAGTTACGGATCCCGTTCCGATGTATGATGGCTACCCTGCTTCTGGGAATATATGTTTTGGTGACACTCTAGAGTTGATCAATACTTCTGATGATTGGAACTCCACTAATTATTGGATACTTCCAGACACCAATTTGTTCGACTGGTGTTTTACAGACACGGTGATGACTGAAAATTCAGACAGTATTTCAATTATTTTCAAGGAAAATAAAGACTATATCATCAGTCTCAACGCTAACAATGCTTGCGACGATATTACAATAGAAGACGAAATCAATATCAATCTACCACCTACCGTCAGTCTATTACAACCTGAGTCACTTTGTAATCCCTCAGCTATCTATTTAGAAGATCTCTTACAGGCGACTAGTTACTCAGGAGATTTTGACAGTATCCATTGGTCTTTTACAAACGGTGACATCAGCGATTTTGGAACGACGGATATCGATAATTTTCCCTCCACTGGGGTTTTCTTTAGTCAAAGTGGAACAATTTCGATTACGCTCTTCGGTTTTTGTGATACTGTCAGTTCTACGGTTAATATTCCTGTAGCAAGTACAGAGCAGATTGTTTTTGGAAATAACCCAGCAATATTTTGCACCTCTGACACTTGTCTGAGTCTCATAGCTAGTCAACCTGGCGGAGGAAGTTGGTCCATAATTGGGAACAGCAATCCATCTGTGATTTCAAGTGAAGGAGAATTTTGCCCTAATTTATTATCTCCAGGTGACTATATTGTTTCCTACAGTGCTGGATCATCCCTTTGTCCAAATGATAGCACATTTTCGATAGAGATCCTTGAAGCAATACAAGCTGTGCCCGACACATTTATTTGCGAAACAAGTCTACCAACTATCCTTGGAAATCCATTGAATGATGGTGCCATGATATATTCTGGTCAAGGTATCTCAAACCCTGCAAACGGCGAATTCGACCCAAGCGGCATTTCAGCGGACTTCGTATTTATTAATTACCTTTTCACCGACGAAACTACTGGTTGTAATGTACAGGATAGTTTTACAATAGAAATAGATACTTTACCTATTTTATCAACGGTTGATACTCTTGTTCTTTGTGTCTCATCAGATGACATCAGCCTTGAGGACCTTGTAGACATTCCAATGGACATCGAGAATATTGTTTGGAGTGGGGCAGGAATTATAGACCCTAGTACCGGCACGATTAATACAGCAGATCTTGCTATTGGGGAATATACTATTTTCTTGGATTTGTTTTCCCGTAGTTGTATGAATTCGGACTCTATTAGAATAGAAGTTGTTGCTGCACCAATACTCGAGGTCCCCATGGATATGACTGTTTGTGTATCCGATGGAGATCTAGTACTAAGTGCTAATTTAACAAATGGTAGATGGGTGTCAGAGTGTGAAATTACATCAGAAGGAAATATAAATCTTGAAGGACTGGCATCACAAACTTGCATTTACACTTTTATTGCATTTGAGGGCACATCGTGTGAATTAATAGATAGTGTAGAAGTAGAAATTATAAACTTAGATCAGGGTTTAGATATAAGCCCTGTAGTACAAGAAGTTTGTTCTAATAATGGAGTATATATGATTAGCGGTTTGGAGACAAGTACTCCAGGAGTTTGGTCTGGAGTTGGGTTAATAGATCCCGTAGTGGGAGTTGTAGATTTAACTTTATTAGATCCAAATTCAAACTACACCTATAATTACTGTGTTAACTCAGTAGATGTAGATTGCGAAGCATGCATTACGATGCAACTCAATACACTAGCCCCGCCAATCTCAGAATTTGACACATTGGAGAGACCTTGCTTAAATGTACCTTTTAATTTCCAGAACCTAAGCAGTGGAGCAACGACTTACGAATGGAATTTTGGAGACGGGTCTGCAATATCAACAATAGAAAATCCTGATCATTCTTATAATACAACAGGAACTTACACGGTAGAACTAATCGTAATTAATAGTGCGACCACTTGTCAGGACACTTTCGTTTATGATATTGAAATTGTAAACCCTCCCACATTAGATGTTTCATCAGAAATCAATTCTGGGTGCGCTCCATTAGAATTCATCTATGAGAATAACAGTTCTGGAGAAGAGGTAATTGATTATTGGGTTATTTCCTTCACTGACACAATTTTTGAGAGTAACCCAGAGATTATTCTGGACCCAATTACAGATGATTCTTTGTATACTTTGGAGTATGTACTCGAAAACAGTTGTGAGAAACGAAGCGAAGTTTTTGAAGTGCAAGTTAATCCCCAGCCACTTATAGAATTTGGGATTTCAGATGATGAAGGTTGCTCACCTGATACTGTTTGTTTTATGAATAATTCTGTAGGGAATCCAGATATCTTAACTTGGGATTTCGGCAATGGCAATACTAGTAGTGGTCTTGAACCGATCTGTCAGATTTACACAACACCAGAAGATTCTATTAGTACGTATATAATTAGTCTCATCGGTGAAAACGATTGTGGTATAGATACAGTTGAAAAAGAAATTATAGTTTACCCGAATGATATTGATGCTTTTTTTGAAATTGACACCCTAAGTGGATGTCCACCACTGGAAGTCTCTGTTCAGAATTACTCCACTTCTGGTGCGTTTGTAAGTTATGATATGGGAGACGGAGGGACTTCTATTGAAAGTGATTTTTCTTACACCTATACAATTCCAGGCTCTTATGTCATTACACAGTATGCTCAGAGATGCGGCATTGATTCAATAAAAAGTGACACAATCCATGTATTTCCAATACCTGAGGCATCATTTACTAGCCCTACAACTGTTTGTTTTGGCGACACAGTTTTCTTCAACAACACATCTTCAGATCAAGTTTCAGTTAATTGGAATTTTGGCGATAATGTAACATCATCATTAAATAATCCTTCTCACGTATATTCGGAATCAGGTACTTATACCGTTACATTTTCGGCATTTTCTCAATTCTTTAACTGTCCTACTGTAATCTCTCAAGAAATAACCGTGTATGAGCCAACAATTTTCAACTTGACATCTGATGAAATGAATGCTTGTCCAGGTACTCCTTTGAATTTCAACGTAGAATCCTCGCAAGACGTCAAGGTAAGCTGGAATTTCGGAGATCAAGAAACTGCAATCGGCACCAATGTAGATCACATATATGATACCAATGGCAACTACATTGTAACTGTCATTGCAATCAATGAAGATAATAACTGCCCTTCAATTCCGCTTGAGATTCCTGTTACAATCTATGAAAAGCCGACAATTGATTTCGCACTATCAACTATGGAAGCTTGTCAATTTCATGATACCATTGTCACGATCAATGGAACTTTATCAGGTGATCAACACATATGGAAAATAGATGAGACGACTATTGACACTTCATTCAACACTTCTATTCTGACAGACCAAGCTGGCGTCTTTACAGTAGAATTAATTTCAACGAATGCATTTGATTGCTCAGATAGCCTTACTCAAGAAATTAATATACTCCCAAGTCCTGTAGCTAATCTTGATGTTGACACTACCGAAGGTTGTGAAGATTTGACCATTAATCTGATCAATACGAGTCTGCAATATAGTACAGTACTTTGGGACTTCGGTGATTCTAATACTGCTATAGGGAATAACGTAAGTCATACTTATGCTGATTCCGGCTTGTATCAACTTACATTGATTGTGCAAAATACAAATGGCTGCCCAGCAGACAGTGTTGCAGAAACAATTACAGTTTTTCCGCAACCTTTAGTGGACTTCTCAATTACTCCATTTGATAGCTGTGGATTACCCAAGGAAATTTCATTTATTAATAATTCCTCGCTAGCTGCAGGCTTTTCTTGGAATTTTGACAATGGAGAGACAAGTACTCTAGTCAATCCAAGTACTGTGTATGACGAAGCTGGCTTCTACGAAATTACCCTCATTGGAAATTCCATCAACAATTGTGAATCTTTTATTAGTAAATCAATCTACCTTTATGAGCAGCCACAAGTTGCCATTACAATAAATGACTATCAATTTTGCGAAGGTGAAAAACTAACAATTGATAACAATACGACCAATTTCAGTCAAATCGAATACTATCTCGACAGTGAATTAATAGAATTGGAAACAAATTCCTTTTTGCTGCAAGAAACAGGCATTTTCGATCTAGTTGCAATCGCTTCCTTTCAAGACAAATGCTTTGACACGTTTAATATTAATACAAATATAGAAGTGTTTGAAAATCCAACCGCATCATTCAATGCAGAAGTAATCGACGATAAAGGTATGGTCCGATTTACAAGCACTTCTCTGCTAAGTGATAAAGTTCTCTGGGATTTTGGAGATGGAGCATTTAGTACTGAAGACGACATCATTCATGACTATTCTCTTGGTGGTGAAATCGTAGTCTGTCTAGAAGCAACCAATGAGAATATGGGTTTACAAAGCTGTATCGATACTTTGTGTGATGTTGTTTTCTTTGGAAATAATCATTTCTATGTACCAAATGCGCTTTCTCCTGATAGGAATTATGGCGAAGTAAAAGTTGGCCGTTTTCAGGTGACAGGTAACAATATCAGAAAATATACACTAAATATTTTTTCTCCGCAAGGAGATATTATAATGACAATTGACGAACAATGTGATGGAGAGCTCCCTAAAAAGTATTGGGATGGCACAATGTTTAATAATGGGACAACAAGACTTCCTGTTGGGGCATACTTATGGAAAGCACATTATGAATTTATGAATGAAGATAGTTTATACACAAAAGTGGGAAATGTTACTGTTATAAGATAGAGATAGTAAAATAATCCAAGTAATTAATATAGAATCTCGCTAATAAGCACATGAGATACCCCCACATACTCCGCAAATTCCTCCACAGTCACCAACTGATGCTTCTCCTTACCCAACTTCTCCTTAATCCGTTGAATAACCAAGCGACCATATCTTTCGCTTCTACCGGTTATGATAGCCACATCTTTTGGATAAATGATAATGCGTTGATTCCTTTTCATACATTATGTAGGGAGTATCCATGCTATAAGCATAGAATATCCATATTGAATGTTTTACTAAAAAGGGAACGAAAACATAACGATACATCAAAAATAGTGAATAATTTAATGAAACGATGGTAAAGAGTTTCAAAGACGGCATAGACGGTTAATGAGACTTGTAACTAGCCCAACTTTCAACTTATGTTCGAGGTATTATTTAATAAAATCACAAACATATGGCTAAATTAAAAGGGATCTTGAAGATCCAAGGGACATTGGATGATTTGACATTCTACAAGTCTGGTAAAGATCATCTTGTTCGAACCAAAGGTGGTGTCGATAAGAATCGAATCGCCAATGATCCTGCATTCCAAAGAACCCGTGAAAACGGTTCGGAATTTGGAATGGCTGCAAAAGCAGGCAAGACATTGAGAACGGCAGTTCGATTATTGATGGCGAATGCCAAAGATAAACTGGTGACTTCTCGTTTAACTAAGTCTATGACTCAGGTCAAAAACTTAGATTTAGATAATGTAAGAGGTCAACGAACTGTAGGTGCAGCATTAGCATCAGCTGAGGCTAAATCTCTTTTGAAAGGATTTAACTTCAATGTGAAAGCTATTCTTTCTAGTATCTTTTTCAATCCAATTGAATTAGATACGAATACCGGAAAAATCACTATTCCCGACCTTGTTCCTATTAATGACATTGTTGCACCTTCAGGTTCAACACACATTTCGATTAAAGGTGCATGGTCAAATGTAGATTTCGAAACAGGTACGTTTGATACTCAGATTAGTAATGTGGTAAACTTACCAATTAATGGAGAATCAACTTCTGTTGAACTATCTCAGTCTAGCACTCCCAAAGGTACTGGTTGCAATTTCTTCCTTTTACATCTTGAATTTTTCCAAGAAGTAAATGGTGTTCAATACTCATTAAGAAATGGTGCATATAATGCCCTTTCTATCATTGAAGTTACAGGAACGACCGTTACAGAAGAAGCTGTTGCTGCAAAAGATGGGAAAATTGATGATATAATTCCAAAGTAAGAAATGAGTCTTGTTTTTGAATTAGAACGAACCTATCACAAAGAATGGACCACAGGAATTATTACTTTAAAGACTGTGGTCCTTTCCTATTCGATCGAATTACCTTGGAAGGATAATCAAATTAACATTTCATGTATACCAGAAGGTTTGTATGAAATAGAAATCAGAAGATCAGAAAAGTTCAAAGAACACATTTGGGTAAAAAAGGTCGAAAATCGAGAATGGATTTTATTGCATCCAGCTAATGATGCTCGAAAAGAATTAAGTGGTTGCATAGCTCCTGTGTTAGTTCTGAAATCAATAGGACGAGGTTCGTATTCTCGGTTAGCACTCAATTTATTAATCCAAAATATTCAGAAAAACAAAAGTGATAAAAGCTATCTCAGAATATTTTCAAAAAAAGTAGAATGAAAAAAATATACAAACGAGTTACAAGCCCCACTCCAAGTTTCTTTAAGTATTTAAGAACCATTGGACTATGTTTAGCAGCTGCAGGTGGAGCAATTTTAGCAGCTCCTGTTACACTTCCAGCTTCAGTTATATCTATTGGAGGATATGTCTTAGTGGCGGGATCAGTAATAAGTGCCATAAGTCAAGTCACAAACGAACAAGAGTAATTGTAAATTAAGAATAATAAAATCATGAATCAACAAACCAGTGGAACAATTGGAGGAACATTACTAACCATAGTTGGGGTATTAGATCTCCAGGATATTTTCAAAACGATAGTATTGGCTGCAATTGGGGCACTGGTTTCATTTGTTGTATCCACAATTCTTAAGAAAACTTTTAGTCGAAATAAAAAGAAGAACGATGATGTACAATTATAAAGCTAAAGTTACTCGAGTAATTGATGGAGATACGATTGAAGTCAATATCGATTTAGGATTTCATTTGGAAAGTAAAGATCAATGCATTCGCTTATTTGGAATAAATGCTCCTGAAATGAGAGGTGCAAGTAAAGAGGATGGAATGATTTCAAAAATGTGGCTCAAGGCCCAAATAGAAAACAAAGAAGTGGACTTTATAAGCGTTATGCATAAGAAAGGGAAATATGGTCGTTGGCTTGGTATTATTTGTTTGGATGGTCGGAATATAAATCAAGAAATGGTTGAGCAAGGTTATGCGATTCCAATAGATACATAATAATTCGGTTGTTTTGGCTTCAATAGAATGGCTACTCAAAATGTTTGGGTGGCCAATTTTTTTTGACCACAGATCGGCTTAATGCACGCATAAGCCGCCAATTGCAGATAGCAGATCAACTGTGCAAGGTGGATCGCTCCGACAGGAGTGCGCGTATAGCGATGAGCGATGGAGACCTTGCTCATTTGAGCTGCGATGCTAAGCTTGCTGATGTGGGGATATAGGAGGATAGAGACTAGCTAGAACTTCTTGTATACAAAAGGTTAATTAGTAACTATTGTTCTTAGTTTATCTAGAGCTGTTATCCCAGTCAGCCTTAGATGACTGGCGGGCATAAAAGCGGGCGCCCGAGAGTTAAAAGAACGGGAACGCAGTGGAGTGCTGTGAACGGTGCAAGAGGAATGGAGGAATGACAGCCACGACCTTAGTCGTGGTGAAAAGACGGAAAGACGAGAGGATAGCCATTGGGGGAGCGGAGGGATGTGGAGGATGTGATTGAAAAGCTACCACCAGAGGTGGTCATAATAAATTTCATCCTCCACATCCCGTAGGCGAGCGGGCAGAGCTGCCCGCAAAAAAGTAAGTGGCGATATCCTTGCTGCTTTGCAAATGAAATGTTCTTTATGAATGAAGGAGAGGTTCCCTCGTATGAGTGAATAAAGATGCATTGCAGTAAGGATAGTAAAGCCACGTGTGACGGAATGAAGTCCTTGCCAATTATGATGACAAAGTTGCTGAACGAGGAACGAGAGAAGCTACTGTGTTCCGCTTCAGCGGAAATGGCGGCATAATTGTCAAGGACGTAATGGAGGAACGCCATATAACAGCTCCACATACCAGAAGTCCGACGCTAGGAGGCGAAAGGTATGTGTGTGAAAGGTATATA
This sequence comes from uncultured Saprospiraceae bacterium, assembly GCA_964607315.1. GTDB lineage: Bacteria > Bacteroidota > Bacteroidia > Chitinophagales > Saprospiraceae > JAHDFB01. The sequence continues at coordinate 29,132 of CAZSKA010000005.1, forward strand.
CGACCGTGAGGGAGTATACCAATCTTCTATTTCGAATGCTAGAAAACTAATAGAATACTTAACAGGCAATTGCTTTCCCACTGGTAATGATTTCAAATAGTGTAAGTCTGCGATCTGCCAATGAGCACAACAGAAGACCGAGCCGATAAGCGAGTCATTTACATGGGGGTAAAACGCCCAAGGATAAACTAATCTTACATCAACACAAATGATTTCTATTTACTTATTGCTAGAATTCTTCTAGCTCCTAGCAATACTAATACAAAGACTATGGAGCCTATTACTAAATCTGGGTAACAAGTATTGGTGAAATAGACAAGTGTACCAGCGACAATGACTCCGATATTGATAATGATATCGTTGGATGTGAATATCAAACTTGCTTTCATGTGTGCCTCTTCTTTGCTGCTAGACTTTTGTAGAAGATAGAGACAAAGACCATTAGCTATCAATGCAAAAATGGAAATGATAATCATAGTCGAAAAATCAGGAATAGATTCACTTGACACAAATCGACGGATAACCTCGATAAAGCCAATCACCGCAAGTGTGATTTGAAACCACCCTGCAGTTTTTGCGATATTCTTTTTGCGACCTACGGTAGCTCCTACCGCCAAGAGACTAATTCCATATACAAATGCATCTGCCAACATGTCAAGACTGTCTGCAACTAGCCCCATTGATCGCGAAATAAGACCAGTGGTCATCTCAATGAAAAAGAAAGCTAGATTGATCAGAAGTATAGTCCAAAGAACTTTACTTTGGTTAGACTTTTGCTCAAAAGATGTCTCTGAAGTTGCTTTTGTACTTAACAAAGCTGATCCAAGATTTAGACTGACTAATGCACGATCTATGTTTTTGATATCATTTTCATGATAGACATTTAAAATTCGATTAGTGATGTCGAAGTCCAAATACTTGATAGAGTTAATCTCTGCAAGTTTCAGTCGTATCAGGTTTTCTTCTGATGGGCAATCCATTTGAGATATTCTAAAAGTCGATTTCTTCATAGATGTAACGATTTAAAAGAGTTCAGTTGCAAAATTAATATTCCATTCTCTGCAATCTCACTGCATTCAAGATAGCAAGTAATGCCACTCCCACATCTGCAAATACTGCCTGCCACATTGTAGCCATTCCTATTGCACCGAGTATCAGCACTAAAATCTTGACACCGAAAGCTAAATAGATATTCTGCCAAATAATAGATCTAGTAGCTTTGCTGATTTTGACACCTTTGATCACTTTAGAAGGTTGGTCATCTTGGATGATAATATCTGCCGTCTCTATTGCTACATCGCTCCCCATTGCACCCATAGCCACACCGATATCACTTGCTGCTAGTACAGGAGCATCATTGACACCGTCGCCGATGAAAAGTACTTTATGTCCTTTTGCTCTAAGAAGCTCTACTTCATTTAATTTATCTTCTGGCAGTAATCCTCCTTTGGCAGTTTGTATTCCTAATTCTTTGGCAATGGATTGAGTGATAGAATCTTTATCTCCTGATAACATCACAGTGTTCTTAAATCCATACTTAGGTAGATCACTAACGAATGCTTGAGCATCATCTTTGAGTTGGTCGGAAACGGTCACGTATCCTTGGTAATTACCATCCAAAGCCATAAGCACTATGGTCTCTACTATAGTGTCAATAGCTGCAGGAGTATTTATATAGTAAGACTCAAGTAACTTCTTATTTCCTACTAATACTTGTTTACCATCAACAGTTGCTATAAGTCCTTTTCCTGCAACTTCTTTGACATCAGTCGCTTGCTTCTGATAATCTCCATATTTCATAATTGCTTTAGCAATAGGATGAGTACTTTTTGATTCGACGGCTAAGAGAATATCCATAAAGCCCTCTTCAGAGATATCATTTTCTGTACTGATTGTAGCTATCTCAAAGACTCCCTTGGTAACCGTCCCTGTCTTATCCATCACTAAGGTATCCATCTCAGTAATTTGATCCATGTAGGTCGCTCCTTTAAATAAAATACCATTCTTAGAGGCTGCTCCTAAGCCACCAAAATAACCCAATGGAATACTGATGACTAATGCACACGGACATGAGATCACTAAGAATATCAATGCCCTGTAGAGCCATTCAGAAAATACATAATTAGCTGCAAAGAAATAAGGTAATACACAAATAGCTATGGCTATGTGAACCACAATAGGTGTATAAATTTTTGCTAATCGTCTGATAAGTAGTTCAGTTTTGGCTTTCTTAGCTGTTGCATTTTGTACTAATTCTAATATTCTGGAAATAGAACTATCCTTAAATGCTTTGCTGACTTGGATCTCAATTACCTCTGAAAGATTGATAGATCCTGCTAATATTTCTTCTCCTGACTCTAAGACCAGTGGCTTGCTTTCTCCTGTAATTGCCGCTGTATCTACCGTCGCTTTTGGACTTTGTAGAGTACCATCTAAGGGAACCTTTTCTCCCACTTTCACTTGTATAATTTCTCCTATTTTTACTTCATTGGGATCTACAGTTGCATATTGATTCGCTCTGAAAACACTTGCAATTTTAGGTCGTACATCTAGTAATGCTGTAATGTTATTCTTGGCTCTTTTGACAGCTGAAGATTGAAATAATTCTCCTACAGCATAGAAAAGCATAACGGCTACCCCTTCAGGATATTCTCCAATGAGAAAAGCTCCGATAGTGGCAATACTCATTAGGAAAAACTCTGTGAATATTTCACCTTTAGCCAGAGCCTCAATAGCTTCTCTTATGACTGCATAAGCTACAGGAAGATAAGCTGCAATATACCAAGCCAATCGAATGTAGCCTTCGAAGAATTCATTGGGAATGAGATGATCCAAAGCCAAACCCAGCATCAATAGTAAAAAGCTGATGATGGCTGGAGTCTTTCCATAATCCTCATGATTGTGCTCATTATCATGACTTTCATGATCGTGAGATGAATGGTCATGACCATCGTGCTCATCATGGTCGTCATGAGAGGCTATTAGTACTGGTGGTGACGACGCTAAATCTATTTTTTCTTCTAGAGAGCAACAAATTCTTTTTCCATTCTTATCGTATTTATGTATGTGGTTCATTTCAATTATTTTTTGAAAGTAAGCCATCTACTGACTTTACTTTTATATTCAATGTATTGTTCACCATGCTCTTCTGCCAGATAAACCTCTTCTAGTCTCACTTGGGTATTGATGCTTGTGGTCGACAAGGTAATAATCAAAAGGGTGAATGCATTTGGCAAGACTAAGAAGAGACCAACATTTGCTATTATGATTCCTAAGAAAATCGGATTGCGAGAAAAGGCAAAGAAACCATCTGTTATCAATTCTGATTGGTGTTCTTCATCGATGCCAATACGCCAAGAATCTCTCATGTTAGATTGAGCGAACCAGACAAATACTAAAGAGAGGATAAGTAGAAACCAACCTATATAAACCAGATATTCATTCTCTAAATACCAAAATGGGAGAAGAAACTTATGCCAACTTGGAGTAAATGCATGTATGCCAAGTACTACCAATTCTATAAGAGATATGATGCTAAAAATCTTTCCATTGTACCCATGTGCATCATCTCCTTTGTTGAATGTTAGTGGATTGATTCTGGTTCGGTTCCAAAGTAAAAAAGATCGCAGGAAGAATACAAGGAAAAAGTAAATTAGAAAAAATATGAGTAGTTTCATAACGGTGATTTTAATGTTCGTGAGCTAATTCTCCAACTTTTGATTGGGCATAGATATAATATGCTCCTTCTGTGACGATTTTCATTCCAGATGGGATAGGGTCTACTAATTTTACAGCTGTATACCCATCACTTGTACTACCAGGTATGATAAAAAGTTTTTCAAATTCTATTTCCTCAGCCTCCGCATTTTCATTCGCTACGAAGATAAATGAAGTAGCACCGTCAGTAATTACAGCTTTCTCAGGCAAAGCATCTACCGTACTGTCTGTGAGCCATATTTTTGCATTGACAAAAAGGTCTTTGATAAACTGTGGCTTATCTCCCTCTAAGTGTCCATGGACTCTTACTGTTTTTGCCTTACTATCAAATTCTTTACCGATCGCATTTACAGATCCATCGAACATCTTATCGCCTAATGCTGGCACACTGTATGAGATTTTTTGTCTTTTTTTTATTTTGGAGATGTCATTTTCGAATACATCTAATTCTAAATGTAAGTGCTGTGAAGAAATGATATCCATTAGCGTAGTAGATCGTTCTGCATACATACCATTATGAAAATCTATGGTAGAGATATATCCACTAGCTGGCGAAGTAATAGTAATACGATCACGAATATTATTGGGTGTAAGGTCAGCTGTCAAAATACCTAGATATTCTAATTGCTTAGAGATTCCGGAGGCTTTGGTAGACAATATTCTTGCTTTGGCTTCTGCTTGCTGTAAATCTCTCTCTATTCCTGCATTACCCTCTACTAAAGTCTTTTGCCGATCTACTTCTAGTCTTTGTAGTGCCAGCTCTGCTTGTATTTCAAGATACTCTTGCTGAGTTTTGATGAAGGCTGGATTTTCAAGATAGGCAATCACTTCACCTCTTTTGACATAACCTCCTTCTACAAATCTCTTAGTTCCTCGGATGATTCCACTTGCCTTAGCGGATATCGATGAATGAGCATTTGCAGGCAATCCTAGAACACCTGTAGCCTTCACGTAGTCATTTACTTTGATGGATGAGAAATCTCCAAATTTCAATCCTACAGTTTTGGCTTGCTCTTGAGAAAGATGTAATCCCCCTTCTTCATGTGCTCCGTGTCCATGGTCGTCATGTCCATCAGATTCAGTAGCAGATTCAGCATGAGACGAATGATCATGTCCATGAGCATGACCGTCACCTTCTTTGTGATCGTGGCCACAGGAAAGAAACAGTGTGACAAGGGTAATTAATGATATATATTTGATAAGATTCATTGTATTATTGTTTATTGATTAGTAAGATATTGGTAATCGGCTACTGCTTTATTGTAAGCTCGTAACTGCCCCCAGAAATTCTTATTATTGCTGGAAAGTAACTCCAGAGTGTTTAATAATTCTAGATAAGAAAGTTGACCAGCTTGATAATTCAAATTACTGATTCGCAGCATCTCTGGATTGATTGTATTGATCTGATTTTCGTAGAAGGTCATGCCGTTCTTGTATAGATCTATGCTCGATTGTAATTGCAAACGTTCTTGTTTGAGATCAAGTAAACGGCTTTCATATTCGTAATTACCAATGTCAAGTTGCACTTTTTGAGCTTCTATTCTCTTCTTAGCTTGTCCGTTAAATAGAGGTAAAGAAACGCCTACTTCTGCTGCACTGAGCCATCCACCTTCATAGAATCTTTGAGCTGCATATCCGACTGAGAAGCTAGGTTTCAAGTCGGTCTGCATCGTTTCTATTTTTGCTGATTCTATGGCTATGTCTTGTTGACTTTGGATTAGGAGAAGGTTGTTCTCAGAATCCATTGATGGAGTAAAAGCAAAAGCTTCTAGGCTCTCTGTTGGAGTTACTTGCTCTTGAGTATTAAGTAGAATTTGAAATTGTTGCTCCATATTATCTAGCTCAATGTTCGTCTGACTCAGTAGTAGTTGATACTCTTGCCATTTTGACTTCAGTGTAAGTAATTCTAACGGATTTGCGGCTCCAGCATTGACCTTTACCCCAGCTTTACTTACATATTCATTATATGTTTCTACAAGATTGCTATAAAGCTTTTTGATTTCGCTCTTATACTGAAGGTCAACATACAATAGCTTCACTTTCCATTTGAGTTCGTTTTCACTGATTTGCTTCTCTGTGTTGCTCATGGTGGTGTATGCATCTTGCAACTTATTCTGTGCTCTCGTCACACTAGGATGTGGAATATTCTGAACGACACCTATTTGATTCACTTGTTGACCAAAATTTCTATCAAAAAGGCCATCGCCTTGGTAACTAAAGTCGGTGTTGCCCAAGTTGTATTTCAAGTTTTGAAGCGATTCATTTTTAGCTATGTCCAGTTCAGCTGCTTTGATATCAGGGTGATTTGAGATAGCAATATTAATAGCCGTCTCTAGATCGATTACTCGCTCTTGGGCTTGCATAGAAGAGAAGATTCCAATGCATAACAAGATTGTCATTGCACTTCCTTTTACAAGATTACTATTTCCTCCTTTTCTGATATTCCATCTTTCTAACCAATAATATAGAATCGGCAAGATGATAAGTGTAAGAAAAGTAGCCGTAATCAAACCACCTATTACTACTGTAGCAAGAGGTCGCTGTACTTCCGCTCCACCAGAAGTAGATATTGCCATTGGTAAAAATCCAAGAGAAGCCACCGATGCCGTCATGATAACAGGTCTGAGACGAACTTTTGTACCAATAATTATTCTTTCCATGAAATCTGTCATACCTTCTTTTTTGAGTTGATTAAAGTATCCTATCAGAACAATCCCATTCAATACGGCTACACCAAATAGTGCGATAAATCCAATTCCTGCAGAGATACTGAATGGCAAGCCTCTAAGCTCCAGAGCCCAAATCCCACCAATGGCAGACAATGGTATTGCTGTAAAGATCAAAGCCGCTTGAGATATCGAACCAAAAGTGAAATACAATAGAATAAAAATGAGTGCCAATGCCAGCGGAACTGCAATCGCCAATCTAGCATTTGCCGCTTTCAAGTTTTCAAATTGACCACCGTAGGTAAAGTAATATCCTACTGGCAGATCTACCTTCGCATCCAATTGTGATTGAATATTTTCCACTAAAGATTCGACATCTTTATCACCTACATTTACACCAATTACGATTCTTCTATTGGTATTTTCTCTAGAGACTTGCATAGGTGCATTGATGAGATCAATATTCGCTACTGAAGTAAGTGGTACTTGACTACCATCACTAAGATTTACAAATAGGTTTTTGACATCTTCTATGCTTAATCTATTTTCTTGAGAAAGTCTTACTACTAGGTCAAACCGTTTATCTCCTTCGTAGATTATACCCGCTTTTTCGCCAGCAAACGCAGAACGTATGACTTGATTAACTTCTCGGATATGCAAGCCGTATTGTGCCATTCGCTGATAATCATAAGAGACCATTATCTGTGGCATTCCAATAGTCTGTTCTACATTTACCGTACCGACGCCATCTATTTTGCTGATAACTTTTTCTGCTTCTACAGCACTTTGATATAGCTGATCTAAGTCTTCACCAAATAACTTGATGGCAATGTCTGCTTTGGATCCAGTCATTAGTTCATTAAATCTAAGTTGTATCGGTTGTGAAAATTCAAAACCCACGCCAGGAATACTGTGTAATGCTTCTTCTAATTTATTGAACATATCTTGTTTGGTAGAGGCAGATGTCCATTCACTTTTGGGCTTCATGACGAGTACGTAATCTGCTATCTCGACAGGCATAGGATCAGTTGGGATTTCTGCAGAACCTATATTGGCTACTACATCTTCTATCTCTGGGAAATCTTCTAACAACTTATGCTGAATCATTTTAGCCGTCTCCACACTTTGTGATAGCGAACTCCCAGGAGGAAGAATGTGCTGCATGGCAAGATCACCTTCTTCGAGAGTAGGAATAAATTCTCCACCCATACGACTAAAGACCACTAGACTCAATACGAAAATTGCAAATGTAACGCCGACGAATAAAGTCTTAAATCGTAATGCTGCATTGAGAACTGGAGTATATAATCGTTGGAAAAATGAAATGATCTTATCTGCTAATGTTCGCTTATTGACAATGTCTTTCTTCAAAACCAAGGCTACCATCATAGGTACATAAGTCAATGAAAGAATAAGGGCTCCTGCGATGGCTAGCATGACAGTCTGTGCCATTGGTTTAAACATCTTACCTTCGATACCCACCAATGCCAATATAGGAATGTAGACCAGTAGAATGATGATCTCTCCAAATGCTGCAGAACTTCTGATCTTTTGCGATGAAGAGATGACTTCATCGTCCATTTCTGCCTGGGTAAGTGACAGACCTGTTTTCTTGATATGGAGTCGATGCACAATAGCTTCCACAATGATAACCGCTCCATCTACAATAAGACCAAAATCTATAGCTCCTAGGCTCATGAGGTTGGCAGATATACCCAATACATTCATCATGGATATGGCAAATAGCATTGCTAAAGGAATGACTGATGCTACAACAAGCCCAGCCCTCCAGTTACCTAAAAGCAATACGAGAATAAAGATGACTATAAGTCCTCCTTCTAAGAGATTCTTCTTCACAGTACCAATGGCCGTGCTTACCAATTTATCTCTTACCAAATATGGCTCTATAACTACACCCTCAGGTAGTGACTTTTGGATCTGAATAACTCGCTCTTTGACGATCTCAGTTACTTGGGCAGAATTGGCTCCTTTGAACATCATCACTTTGCCACCTACTACTTCTTCGCCATCTCTGACTAAGGCTCCATAACGAGGTGCTTTGCCGTACTGAACGGTGGCTACATCTCTGACCAATACAGGAATACTTCCTTGATCACTGATTACAATATTACCAATATCCTCTAAAGATCTTGCTAATCCCTCCGATCGGATATAATAGGCACTGGAGTTTTTCTCAATGTATGCTCCACCAGTATTCTCATTACTATTTTCAAGGGCTGAAAAAATATCAGTGATATTGATACCTCTAGATTTTAATATCGATGGATCTACAGCAACCTCATATTGCTTGAGAAATCCTCCCATAGAATTGACCTCAGCAACTCCCTCTATTCCTAGAAGTTGTCGAGTTACTATCCAATCCTGGATGCTTCGTAGTTCTGTAGATGAATACTTATCCTCATAGCCTTCTTCTGGACGGACTACGTACTGATAGATTTCACCCAAGCCAGTTGACAGCGGTGCCATTTCTGGAGTACCTAATCCATCTGGAATATCTTCTTCAGCTTCTTTCAGTTTTTCATTGACCAACTGACGAGCGAGATAGATATCGTAACCTTCCTCAAAAACGACAGTAACTACAGATAGTCCAAAACGAGAAATGGATCTAATCTCTTCTGTCTTTTGAAGTGACTGGACGGCAAGCTCTACAGGTGTAGTTATAAACTGTTCTACTTCTTGAGTTGCCAAAGTAGGTGATATAGTTATGATTTGAACCTGATTATTGGTGATGTCAGGAACTGCATCAATGGGAATCTGATTGAGGGAATAAATACCCCATAAGGCCAAGGCTGCTGTCAACAGACCTATGACAAACTTATTCCTGACAGAATAAGCAATTATATTATCGAACATTAATATTGATTTATTTAAAAGTTAAACCTAAAGACGAATGGTAGGGACATAGATATCCCTCGCATAATGGTTTAACTTAGGGCTGGAGGATGCCAGACACTTTTGCTATAGTCAAAAGTATAGTTAGACTGATAACTGTGAATACAACACGTTGAAATTAAATCATAAGAAGAGTCATATACTAATGTACCAGGGATAATTGAAAATGATCCACAGCAAGAACAAACACAAAAGGGAGTACATAAGTCTTCGTGGTCGTGCTCTGAATGATGCTCAGAGTAGTCAATTGATGATAAAGCTGACGAACAATCTGAATAAGAAATAGCCATACCATCAGTGCATGGTAATAAAGCTAGTACAAGCATATATGTCGCTAATATGTATGATATAAATCTCATGGAATACAAAGATAAAATATAATTAGTGAAATTATGTTGCATTTAGTATGAGTAGGGTTAAGTACGGTTGCAAATACACTATTTAATTAAGGGCTATTGTAGAAGATGCCTTCAGCAGTTCCTATGTTTACGATAATATATGCAATAATTTATCTCTTAATAGAAACGGAATAACAAATGAAGGCATTTATAATGGTATTGATGATTTAACATACTCATATTCTATTACTAGAGGTAGACTTAATAATGTTAATGAATTTAATACGTCACAAGATTATCAAATGAATGGTTTCACAAGCGGAAGTTCCTGATATACTATGATCCAAATGGAAATTTACTATTTGACACGGGCAAAAATATTCGCTATGAATACAATGTGCTAAATCTTCAAAACATAATTTCTAAATAAGGTGATATTACTTTAGAAAATGAATACTCTTTTACAGGTGTAAAACAAAAATCAACTAAAACACATGAAGAAGAGATTTTTGAGACTTTATATCATAATAATTTGATTTTAGAAAACAAAGCATGGAAGTCTTTACATATTCCAAATGGAAGAATTATCTGGGAAGAAGGTGAAATGAGAACTCAATTTTATTTAAAAGATCATCTTGGTAATATAATAG
>CAZSKA010000006.1:0-36118 GCA_964607315.1 uncultured Saprospiraceae bacterium
CAATATAATCCTGAAGGTTATAGTAATCCATTTACCAATTGAATTAATTTTAAATGAATGAGATTATTCTCAGTAATTAGTTGTTATTGAATAAAAGATCAATCAAAGTGATACATTACAACATCCTTTATTTGCCAATATAAATTAAATTCATCAAGCCAACAAAAAACTGTTGAAACTACCTCAAATGGAACATCATTTTCAACACCTATTACAACATCGAATTCTTGATATAATGTGCTATCACGTTTGATTTTTATCTCTAAGTCATCCTTGTCTAAAACTGGCTCACCCTTATATAAAATATTTTCATTGACTATTACAATATTTAAATAATCACAGGCCATCTTATGATTATTACTTTGCCATTCGGCAGCCCTAGAACCTAGAAATATAATTTGAAGTTTTTCTGAGCAATTATTTTTTTCAAAATTTTGTGAATACCCAGAAATCGAAAAGAATATAAGGCAAATTATTATGCTGATTTTCGTACAAGGATTTTATATAAATGAAATTTGTGATTTACCTAACTTTCTTCTTCACCTAAAGGTTCTCTCCCCGTGTATAATATACCACTCTCTGTATTGAATGAAACTGGTTTTTCATTTCTTAATGTTTCAGTCCAAAAAGATAGTATAAAAGGGTTTTCTGTTCTTAATCTTGCTGTGTTTCCCGCATCGTCATATAGATCCACAGCGCCATATTGTTCGCCTTTATCTGACCAAACTATTCTATAAGTTTTTACTCTAAGTACCATTTGCTTTTTTTTTAATTAATAACAATAAAAATAGAAAAATATATCTTATTGAAAGTGTAACTTTTGTTATACTTTATTGCTAAATAAGGAAACACCTTAAAACTTATCGAACTCATTTTAAACATATAAGAGAATATCTCAATTGTTCATCAAAGATGAAACTAGCAAGGTTCAAAGATGTGAATTTTAAACTTAGAAACGAATTTGTACATTGGATGAATGGAAAGGATATTCAACTGGTATTTGGTAATAAGATGTTGAAGACTCTTAGGCAGCATTGTGAAATAGTTAGGGGAAAGGGACTTCATGAGAATATTGATTGGTGGGCAAGCTTATAAGCTGCAAGCAAAAGGCTTAAGGGTAGTAATGATTATGTGAATTCATAAATCCGAAATTTATCTTGGAGGATTGAAGCGAAAGCGGAATCATGCATGACCCGACCTGAAAGGGAAGCTACTAGAACTAAAATATTGAATAAATAACTTATTTTTACATAATAAATAACCATAGAAATATATGCTAGAATTAACCCCTGAAGAAAATGACATGTTTATCAAGCTGCACAGGCTTGAAGACTTCGATAAAATTAAAAGAGAAGATTTTAAATATTCAAACCTTCTAACATTCTCTCTACTTAAAAGGAAAGTAATTCCAGAGGTAAGAATAGCATACTTTAATAAGCCTGAATACAATCTTGGGAGAGGTAAGGCTTCAAGGAAAGACGTCTTCGTTAGAAATGGCCGTAAAGACTATACTGAGATATTTTCGCACCCCCATTTTTTCAAGTATTTGAAATATTTTATTATGGGAGCAAACCTTCCCAATGAATTAAAGGTGAGAATAAGAGAAACTTTTGAAGATGAACGCTATCCAGACTATGGAGTTGATGCGGTATACAAACTTCTCAAGAAGAGCAAAGCTATTCCCAGAGATAGGGAAGATAGAAAAGATTTCGCAGAGGAAAAATTCAAACATATCATTGACATTGGATGTAATCTTTCTGACGCAATAATTCTAAGAAAAAAGTTTCTTTAGGATTTAGATTTTTATTTTAGAAATTATACCACTTACTTATTATATTAAACATACTTGCAATAGCCCTATTACTACTATGCATTAATATCTGCAACTCTTGCAACTGTTTTGTATAAATATGATGATAGAAAGATGTTATTTATTAAAAAAAAATAATTAAAATGAATCAAAAACTTAAAAAAGGATGCTTAGGTGCAGTGCTATTCTTCCTAGTACTAGGTGTGATAGGAACTGTATTGAACAAGAAAGATAAGAAAGTAATGCCTACTCATTTTAATATTGAAGAAGATAGCCTATTCATACAAGAGTTGAATTCAAAACTTGATTATGAAGATGGTGATTACACAGCAAAATATGAGCAATTAGCTAAAGATCTAAACTCTGTTTACGCTATAAGAACTAAAGATTATGAGTTTCAATTTAGAAAAGGATTAAAGGAACTTCATGTGATACCAGTTTTAGCTACTGGAAAAACCAATAGCGATAAACGTAAAGTGTATAACACAAAGTTTGGTGGCGTAATACCAAGACATCTTAGCTTTGGTTTAGAAGGTCAACAGCAAAAAGGACTTTTTGACGTTCAGTTTGATAGCAAGTTAAACTCAGACAAGCTTGTTGTGGTCAAAATGATAATTGAAGACGAAATATATTGCAAAAGAGGTGTGCTATATGATGTTATGAATCACAAGGGGAACTTATACTAGTTAGAAAATGTTTAATTTACTTGTCATTATTAATGAAATATTACTTTTTTCCACATAGTTCTCAATTACTAAAGTATGGATCAAATAAATTTAGGCTTATATTCTGCTGAAAAAGCAGCTAAAATTCTTCATGAATATTTATGTAATGTTTCTAAATCTGTTGGACAAAACCCTAAAATAGAATGTGAATTAATTTCACCTGAAAAAGCTAAATCACTTAAACAAGGTGAAAATTGGATTGTTCGTTGGGTAGGTGGACCATTTGCTTGGGGAGAATGTTTATCTTAAGGAAGTAGTATTTTTACTCACGAAAATAGAATTGGTTGGTCTTCAAAAGTATTTGAAAATAGTGAATGCGAGTTTTTAATTGAAAGCGACGAATGGTACTTGGAGCCTCACTATGCTTTTGATGTTAGCTTTGTACTTGATAAGCTAAATTAATCTATAGTTGCTCGTCAATATCCCTCGCTTGATGAAGTACTCTAATTATTGTAATATTTCCATTACTTAGATTGTAAAATGCTAAATATTTTTAATAGCTGTTAATAGGAAAGTATCTGATTTGTTGTAGGTTCTTGTTTTTCGAATTATATCTTACGCCAATACTAGGGTTATCAGCAATGTTTTTGAAAGTTTCATTTGCCTTATCATATAGTTTTATGGCTATATCAAGATTGTCTTTGGCGATGAAGTATGCTAATTCATCAATATCATTTAAGGCTTTTAGAGTAATTGAATAAGAGGGCATTTTACCTATCAAATTGCGCTTTTATTTTATCTTTTTTATTCGTCCAATAGGACTCATCAACTTCGATCGAATTACTTTTTATGCCTTCTAAAAGCATATCATCTAATTCTTGTTTTTTCATTTTATCATTGCGAATTAAATCACGTAAATAATCACTGGTGGAAGTATAAGAACCATTTTCGATTTGTGACTCTATCCAGTCTTTTAGTTGGTCCAGAATAGACGCACTAATGTTTACCATGCTACAACCTTTTTGCAATATTTTTAATAATTATAATTCATAAATATTATTAAATCAAGGCAAAAAATAGGAAAACACAGGAAAACTAAAACCCCATTAAATATATACTTTGTATAGCTTGTAAAGCATCTCATTTTTATCCAACGCATCGCGTCGGGAAGACGCCTGCCACCTATTTAACTTGATACCGATTTTTTATTTCAAAGCTGAAATCAGGATTAATTTAAGGAAATCAGCCAAGGGAAAATTGGATAATCTAATATAGAATACATGCTTAGAGTAACACAGAAAAGCTCGGCGGGGGATACAACAAAATATTTTTTCGGCTATTACGCAGAGCAAGAAATGGGGAAGCCAATTTGGCTTGGAAAAGGGAGTGAAATGTTAAATTTATCGGGGGAAGTATATGAGAAATCATTTGAAGCAATTTCTAATAATAGACATCCAAATGACGGTCATCAAATTACAGATAAGATGGTTGCAAATAGAACAACCGCTATGGACTTCACATTCTCTGTTCCAAAATCTTTATCAATCATTCATGGGATAACTGAGGATGAAGAAATTCTGAAAAGCTTTGATAATGCTGTTTTAAAAACGATGGAAGAGATTGAAAAAAATGCAGAGGTGAGAGTTCGAAAAGATGGAGTGAATGAAAATCGTAAATCGGGCAATTTGGTTTATTCAAGTTTTACACATGGAGAGACTAGACCTATAGATGGGGTTACTGATCCACAATTACATAAACACGTGATTGTACAGAACATGTCATATGACGAGAGTGAGGATAAATGGAAAGCAGTTCAATTTAGAAATCTCAAAGCTGATTCACCATATTATGAAACATTGTTTCGCTCATATTTATCAAAAGAGATAAAGGATATTGGATATGATATTGAGAGGAGCAAGAAAGATTTTGAAGTAAAGGGATTTGATAAAGAGTTAATTGGAAAATATTCTAGACGTTCAAAAGAAATTGAGGAAAAAGCAAATGAGCTTGGCTTGACATATAAAGAGGATATTGCGCAGCTTGGAGCAAAGACAAGAGCAAGTAAGATAAAAGATATTGATAGAGATGAGATAAAGAAGAATTGGAATGATAGATTAACGGATGAAGAAAGAGAGTTAATTAAGAATGCAAAAAGTGATAACAGCAATGCTCAAAAGATAAGTCCAGAGATGGCATTGAATTATGCTATTAAACATTCATTAGAGAGGAAGTCTGTGGTATCAGAAAAAGACCTTACAATGGTAGCTTTAAGAAGAGGCTTTGGAGATATTGAACCAGAGCAAATCAAAAAAGCTATAAGTGAGAATAAGGAGATATTATCCAAAAAAGATGAAAATGGAGAATTACTGATAACCACTAAACAGGCATTGGAAGAAGAAAAGAAGTTGGTGAGGCTTGTTAGAAATGGTAAGGGCAAGTTTGTTTCTATTTCAAAGGATTATGAGATAAAGAATGAACAGCTAAGCGATGAACAGAGAAAAGCTGTTGAGCATGTGTTAAAAAGTAAAGACTCAATTATTGCGATTGAAGGAAAAGCTGGTGTGGGTAAGACATATTCAATCTCTGAGGTACGAGATGCCGCGAAAGAAAATGGAATGAAGTTTTTTGCTGTAGCTCCAAGTTCTGAGGCATCAAGAACGGTACAAAGAGAAGAAGGATTTGAAGGAGCTACAACCATAGCAGAACTTTTAAAGAATGAGCAGTTACATAGTGCAATCAAGAATGGTGTTTTATGGGTTGATGAAGTTTCATTAGTTGGCAACTCAACTATGATAGATGTATTGGAATTAGCTAACAAACAAAATGCTAGAGTCTTAATTACGGGCGATCCTTATCAGCACTCAAGTACTGAAAGGGGTGATAGTTTTAAGATTCTAAAAAAATATGGTGGTGTTGCGAGTGTTAGTATCAATAAAATCAGAAGACAAAAGAGCCAAGAATACAGAGACGCTGTGACGATGATTTCCAAAGGAAATGTAGTTGAAGGGTTTGATAAATTGGATTCAATGGGAGCTATTAAGGAGAGTGAGAGTGTTGAAGAGATTTATGATAAAGCAGCAAATGAATATATTGAGGCGAGAGTTAAAAAACAGAAAACTTTAGTGGTTTCTACTACTCATAAACAGGGCGAGAGTTTCACGAAAGTTTTAAGAGAGAAATTGAAGCTAGAAGACCACATTGCTAAAGAGGAAAGGAAATTCACCATTCATGAAAGACTAAATCTGACCACTGCTGAGAAGAATGATGTTATGAATTATCAGGAAGGACAAGCAATTCAGTTTCATCAAAATGCTAAAAGGATTAAGAGAGGAGAGAAATTCATTATCTCCAAGATTGATAAAGATGGAAACATTTTTATCAAAAATGGAAATGAACAAAAGAAGCTACCATTCAAGCATTCTGATAGGTTCTCAATATATGAGAAGAAGCAAATTACTTTGGCTAAAAATGATGTAATTAGGATTACCCAAAATGGGTATACAAATGACAAGAAGAGGTTGAATAATGGAAATACTCTAACCGTTAAGAGATTTACGAAGGACGGAAATATTATAGCTGATACTGGAAGACAAGAAGTATTGATTGATAAGGAATATGCGAATTTCAATTATGGTTATTACAATACTTCCCATAGCTCACAGGGCAAGACAGTGAATAAGGTCATTATCTTACAGTCCGTATTTTCGGGAAAAGCTGCGAGCAAGGAGCAATTTTATGTGAGTAGTAGTAGAGGGAAATATGAGATTTCGATTCATACGGATGACAAGAAACACATGTTGAACTCCATACAGAAATCATCTTCTAGAATGACGGCAACGGAGCTGGCAGAGGGAAAGGATAAACAGAAAGAAATGAAGAAGCGGAAACAATATCAAAAAAGGCTAGCGAAAAACATAAAACAGATAACAGAGAGAAATTTAATAACTAAATCAAGGGGGATAAATTATGGAAAATAACAATTATGAAGGAAGGTCAGTAAGTGAACTCTTAAAGACCAATAGCAGTCTTGGAGCATTCACAGAAAAGCGAATTAGAAGGTCTAGGGACTTCAAGTTCTTTGGTGTAACACAATCAAGAACTGGAAGCCCAGACTTAGCACAATATATTAAGATAATATTCTCAAATAATGAGCAAATTCTGATATCCTATCATCAGCTTTCACAACCAGTGAAATATGAAGGTAGTAGCATGATAGAGATTTCAGCGGATTCCCTTCATCTTAAAATCATGGGCAGAGGCCTTGAAAACATCATGGATTATATCGCAGAGCAAAGATTAATGTGGATTAAAGAACCGTCACTCTCAGAAGATGCCTTCCTAAGCCTTGATGAACAAGAAGATGAAACGGTGATTATTGATTCTATTGAAAGGGTAATGATGCATTAAATATCAATAAATGAACTTTTTTCATTGGAAAAATTGTTATTTTCATCGTATCAAAATCATAGCAAATTAAATTAGTGATTCTATGGAAGGAAATGAAAAAGACGTGTTGACCCTAAGTAAAAAGGAAAGGCTCAATTTTATAAATCAATTTAAGATACTTGACAAACTTTATCCTGATGAAGGTTATAGGGAAAATATAAAAGCCTTGGAAGAAGGATATGAATTGCACTACTCATGGATATTTGAAAATCTATATAATGGGTTGTCAATTGAACAATGTAGGTTTGTACTTGACGTATTAGGAGTATACAGAGCAATGATTTTTTCTTTCGAAAATTTGGAAAATAAAGAAGGTATAGATATTGAACTACTACGTTTTCCAGGATTTGATGGAAACAACGAAACAGAATACATGTCTTATGTAAGATATTTCATAGATGATCTAGGACGATTTGAAGAAATAAGAGAAATATCAGGTTCAGGATTTAACAGTCATAAAAAGTTAATTGATAGTTATTCGAATTTATTAACAAAATATAATAGTTTACCTAAGATCACTGGCGGATTAATCAAACGGGATGACCTATTAGTGTTGTTGAAGATTGCTCCTAAAGGATTGTAAATATGAGCTTTGAAAACATAAACATGGAGAAAATTGGTCCTATATTGGGTTATATAGGGACACTAGCATCTATTATAGGTGCAATTATTTCAATATATCATTCCAGAAAAGCGAAAAAAATAAAAGTTCAAGTAGAAGAACAGAAAGAGTTAATATTTAAAAAACAAACAAATACTGAACTTTCATCCTTGTTAACAGAAGTCACTAGAATGCGTCAATCCTTTGGTAAATATAGCTTACCTTCAATGACTAGGGCTTTAGATGGAAACGATTATGAAAAAGATATTAAAGAGTATCAAAATTTACTACATCAAATGAATGATAGTAAAAGTGATTTAAAAACAATTAAAGGATTTGAATTCGACAATTATTATTTACGCCTATCTGAAGTTTTAGAGAGTATACCATCTGACATAAATAATGTTCCTATAAAGGCAAGCGGCAAGCAAATTTTAAGTCTGTTAAATGAATTAATACCTTTTTTGAAAGCTGGTATATCGGAATTTCACAGGAACTAGCCAATTAAACTCTCAATCAACTCCCTTATATCCTCTACTTTCCAAGCGGTTGTTCTTTCAGTTAGTTTAATTGGTTGTGGAAACTCTCCTGATTTCACCTTGTTCCACCATGTGGATTTTCCTACAGGAATAATCTGTAAAATGGTTGATAGCCTAACGAAGCCCTCTTGTGGTAATATGATAGTTTGAATATCACTGTAATTCATAAATCCCCCTTCTTATGATTAGAATCTAAGCTTATCACAGATAAAAGGAGGATTTACGTAATTGCCAAAAATAAAACGGAAATCAGTTTCTAAATATAGAATGGTCTATCTTATCACTAAATAGATCATAAGATTTATTAACGACATCACGAATAGTGTTATCATCAATTTCTAATCCTGCTCTTTCTATTGCGTCTCGAAATTTTGCTGTAGAAGGATTCTTCGCACTATCAGGATTGTATTTATACTTTATTGCCATTGAAAGTACTATTTTATATAGTTGCTTATTCCTTTTAGGGTTGTTGTATGTATTATGTTCCACCTTAGGAGCTTTGCCAATCGATTCTATTGTATTACGGAACTCTGTAAATATCGGTAATTCCTTTTTAACAGCCCATTTGTAACATTTGATTGGTGTTTCATGTGGTTTAATTGAACCTGAACGAACGGCGTCAATGACCAATTGATGCATCTTTTTATACTCTTCAATGATTGGAACAAACTCATTCGCTACCCTCAGATTCTCTTGTTCTTTTATAAACTGATGGTTTAAATATAATGGATTATATCCCAACAGTAATGAGCAAATTTGCTCAATATCCCAATGGTCAAACTTGACCCAAAACTCATAATCTGCGACTATATTATTGTATTGACTTTTCATCATTCACTTATCTCCTTTTAATTGAAAAGTGCAGCAAAGCACAACTAAAAGCTGTGCATCAAGTGAATGTTTCAAAATGAGACTTGAATCATATTATTACAATAATTACTTGTTGCAATTGAGTGACATTTTGTTATAGAGAATTGATAGTTTTTAAAGAAGTTGGGTTATATTTTAAGTAAGCTTACAAGTATTGGGGGTTAAAGTGGGGGTTGAAATTTATATAAAAAAATATATCTCAAGTTAAAACAATAAGTTAGGGCTTCAATGTTGAAGACACCGACTCCGCCAGCTAACGGTTTTTAGAAGTCCAACAAAGTCTTGAAGCCCCCGGAAAAGCAAATGATTCATAAGAAAGCTTGTCCATTAAAATCCATTGACATTTCGAATAATTGGGGGTAAAAAGGGGGTTAAATTAACCCCTAAATACAAATAGACCCCCCCCCATCATGAAGCTGACTGATAAAGCCATTAAAGCATTGGAAAGTAAGGAAAAACAATATAAAGTATCTGACGGGCAAGGTCTTTATGTTCTGGTTCATCCAAATGGTTCTAAATATTGGAAACTAAAATATAGGATTCGCAATAAAGAGAAGGCTCTATCTATTGGCAAATATCCAGAGGTAAGTTTAGCTGAAGCTAGAGAAGAGGTTTTCCATGCAAAGAAACAATTAAAAGAGGGTATAGACCTTTCGCAAAAGAAGCAACTCGACAAACTCATGCTTGCGACCTCTGCGTCCAATAGTTTTGAAGAAATAGCTAGAGAGTGGCACGATAACCAGAAAGATAGTTGGACAGAAAGGCATGCTAATTACGTTTTACGTAGGATTGAAGCTGATTTATTTGGTCCACTTGGTAACAGACCTATAAGTGAAATCAAATCACCTGAACTTTTAGCTGTCTTGCGACTAGTTGAAAAAAGAGGTGCCATTGATATTGCAAAAAGATTACTGCAAACCTCAGGTCAAATATTCAGATATGCAGTAGCCACAGGTAAAACAGATAGAGATATCACATCTGACCTGAAAGGTGCTTTAAAAACAAGGGTGAAGACAAACTATTCATATCTACGTCCTGAAGAATTTGGAGAGTTTTGTGCCGCTCTAGAAAAATATAAAGGCGAATATCAAACCAAATTAGGACTCAAGCTTCTTATCCACACTTTCGTAAGGACTAAAGAGCTAAGAGGTGCAAAGTGGGATGAGATTAGTTTTGAAACCCGACTATGGAAAATTCCTGCTATTAGAATGAAAATGCGAAAAGAACATTGGATTCCGCTATCTGCTCAGGTGATAGAAATTTTACATGAGATTAAAGCGATATCATCTGGAAGTGAGTATCTCTTCCCAAATGTAAATAACCCGCGTAAATTCATGAGTGAGAACACTTTGCTTTATGCCATGTATCGATTAGGATATCATGGAAGAGCAACAGTTCATGGATTCAGGGCGACAGCCTCTACAATCCTAAATGAGAATGAATTCAATCGTGACCATATTGAATTGCAACTTGCCCATTCACCTCAAGGAACAAGAGCTAGCTATAATCACGCACAGTATTTAGAGCAAAGAAGGGATATGATGCAATGGTATTCTGATTTCATTGATAGCTTTAAGCCTATAAATTGATACTATAGAAATTCAATCATTACCACTGTTAGACTAACTATAGTAAGCTTTAATAGATGCCTGCTAGAACCTCCCAAACTTATAATAACTTTAATAAAGTTACAATTAATCCAACTATTACAAACGATTGAAGGAACATAGCTTTGTAAATCTTCGCTTCTAACTCAGAAGAATCTGCTTTAGTCATAAGTGAAGAAGTATCTATTGTTTCCATTGCTTTTGTAATTGCTCTGGCTTTTTTCTTTTCTAGTACTGACTCTTCAAGAAGCTCTAAAACTTTTCTGCTATTAATTAATATTGTACTTATTATAAGTTACTCCTGTTTCAAAAACATTATATCACGAGTATAGATAAAAAGGAAGAAAATATATTGAATAGAGGGCTAATTAAAGCCCTCTATATGTAAGCTTCTACCTTAAAGAAGCATCTTCAATTTTGGTTACAACCAAGGAAGCTTCTTTCTTATATTTAGAGCCTTCGATAGGAAGATAGTCCAAACTAGAAGTTACTTTGATTCTATCTTTTGAAGTTAGACCTTTTATAGCTTCAATGATATTTGGATTAAAAACCACTAGCTTGTGCCATATGGTGTTCTTTGCCATCCATTTTCCAGTATTGGAATCTTTATAACTTTCAGTCGTTGCCATTGAAAAACTTGCAAAACTCTTAGATGTTGAATCTATGATGCGAACGCCTTGTTTACCAATATTACCAGTTAGTTCTACTTTATTATTGATACTCATTTTATTTCTCCATTAAGTTTATAAAAATTTATGCCTCTCAAATGATGCATTTAGGAGAAGAATTCTGCAAGCAGACGAGACTGCGAAAAGCAAAAAACGGAAGGCTTCCGAATCTTGATAGGGAAAACCGTTTTTTCTTTTGCAGATTTATGCAAATGCCAAAACATGAGGCGAATTTTAAATTGATTGGAGGAAATTAATGTGTTGTTCAAAGAATAGGTAAATTTGAGTCATAACAGGTAAGTTAAACCCATAAAATCATTCACTCGAAAGCTGAATTTGCAGTAATATCAATTTAAAATTAATCTATGTCTAAAACAACATATTACATCGGTGCAGGAGCAAGTTTTCATAGCCTTCCATTGGTTAACTCAATACCCGAAAGAATGGAGGTATTTTATGAGTATGTAAAAGAAAGGAATCAAAAAGGCTTCTTGAAAAGCGACTTTACCGAGACTTATTTGAAGGAGCTTTCTATTTTAATTCACGAAATCAAAAACAGCACCTCTATTGATTCCTATGCTAAGGAATTATATAATAGAAATGACATAATGAAACATATGCGATTAAAGGCAATACTTTCTGGATTTTTATCTTTTGAGCAGATTGAAAAATCAGAGGATTTCAAAAACTTCTTAAAGGGCTATAATGATGAATATCTTTATGAAAACATGACTAACACCATTGATAAACGATATCGGACCTTCTGGTCAGAATTGACTAATCAACAGGATAGAGTACCTTCAAAGGACTTTAACATTTTATCTTGGAATTATGATTCCCAATTTGAAAGCGCTTACTCAAGACAACAAGGATGTTCGCTAACAATGTCTCAACAACAGCTTAATGTTTATCCATCAATAAATTCTACTTACAAAGAAGATCGGTTTTCTATAATTAAATTGAACGGTACAGCAGGATTGTTAAGGTCTCACAATAGTAATAATAATAGCAATTTATTTTATTTCGATAGAGATAAAACAAGCGATGGAATTCTAGATTATATGATTAACCATCTAAAAAGAAACTATTCACGTTCTTTTTCTGACCCTCAGTTAAAATTTGCTTGGGAACTTGAAGGAGAAGTAAATCTTGCAAGAAAATATGCAAAGGAGATTATGAGGGAGGCAGAAATATTGATAGTCATAGGCTATTCTTTTCCTAAGTATAATAAAGAAATAGATAAAAACATATTGAGTAGTGCTAATAAACTAAAGCGGATTTATTACCAAGCACCCGCTTCAGATGTCGAAAGCCAAATGGATAATTTATTCAAACTAAACGAAAGGTTTATTGAAATTACGAAGCCAATAACAAAACTGGATAGTTTTTATAATCCGTATTAGGGAGGTAGTTTTTTTGACTTTGAGTCAATTTTTTTTACTGAATGTAAAATTGACGACACTTATTACCATAACATATCACAATTTTGAACAATCAATAATTTAACTTTACTTGTCCAGCTACCTCACTTATGCGTAAATCGGACAAAAATAGGAATTCATTCAAGTTGTTTCACACAACCAGTACACTAAATCTTCCTAGATATTCCATAAGTGATATTAATAATAAGCATGTTAAAGATGGGGAGTTTTTCTATTTAGTGTCTCTTATCAAGCAGGAGATTATTAAGCAAAAAAATTTAGAAGTGATAGGGTGGGAAGAGGCAAAATGGGAAGAGATTTATAAAGCCTCTACTATTCCATTTACTAACGAATATGACCACAAGTTAAGCACTTCAACTCTTGATTACCTTTTAGAAAATAAAGAGCTTTTTCCATCAAAGTTTAAATCAAAGAAAGTGATTTTCACAAGAGATAGAAAGCGGAAATTACGGTTTAATAGAGAATCTCAATTTATTGACTTGGAAGAATTTGAGAATGATTTAATTTTGATGGTGGAGGGAAAAAATGTTCGTCCAGAGATTGAACCTCGATTCATTCAAACTGGAGCATTTTATAATAAAAGGGATGAGATTTACCTAAATCATTCGATTCAGATAAACAAAAACACAATTAATGCTTTTGTAGACACACTTGGAAAACAAAAGTCAAGAATTCTACAATTAGGATTTTCAGGTTTAACTATTCCCGAGATTAAGGCAACTTTAGAGAAGAATGGAATGAAAAGAAAAAATATTACCAATCTTGTTTCAAGTCTCAATGGTAAACTAAATCAAAAATTTAACAGTAATGGGCATGATTTTAGCTATTTTTGTGAGACGTACAGGGTGTTGCTTGATAAGGAAGAGTTAACGAGATATCTCACCTGAGTCTTTGGATTTATCAATATTTTCCAGATACCAATTTGTTACTCTTTCAAATCGCATATTAAATGCCTTACTTGTTCCATCCTTGTCAGGTTTTGAGTTAGGCAGAATATCTTTAAGAGAATCAGAAATTCTTGCTTCTTCAGCCAGCATACTTTTTCGAATATAAGTTATTATATCTTCCTTAGGAAATAATTGTTTGGCTTCTTTCAAGATTTCTTGAAGCTTTTCATTTTTATGTATCCATCCCCAATTAATGGCTCTGCCATCAAGCTTATGTTTGTGGAATATCTCTTCTACGGATTTTATTTGAACCTCACTTTGTTCGTTCAGATCACTTTGCATTATAGTCTTAAAATTTGAATCGGTCAATGAAATTACAATTATACAGTCATTAATAAATGCGTTACCCATGATTTCTCATGGTTTTAGGTACATAGTCGGTTCCGATATTTGTGTATTAGTTCAATAAAATCACTTTATTATGAAATTTTCACAAATTTTTAAGAATCTAAAAGAATTCTTTGATTGGTTAACGCATCTTGCTCCCTATTTGCTGGCTTCAATGATAGTAACTTTTTTGGGAATACGAAATCCGAATATCATTCTATGGATTACAGCTATATCTTTGCTGCTTTTATTGTTAAACATAAACAGTGTTTTGCTTAACATGAGAGCAACTGGAGATGAGAATCTAAATTCCCAACTCCCCTTAGTCACAGTTGTAAATAGGAATACAGAAGAAAGTAGTGAAAGTTATCCAAGGCTTATTTCTTATTTGGAATTGGCTCAGGAGACAATTCATATAATCTCACCTGCTAAAGGAAACAATTCTCTATCTAGAAAAGAATACTTAAAAAGAATAGAGTGGTTGGTTCGTCGAAAGAGAAGAAAAGATAAATCTTTTGTTTATAGTAGAATAGTTACTGGTGACTCAAGCAAAGACACCCTAATTATGGAACATTGTCGAAATATAAAAAAACTATCGAATGGAGGTTTGGAGACACAATGTAGTTTTTTACCTGAACTTGGAAATAGCCATCACTTCATTATCATTGATTCAAGAATAGTGATTCTATTTTTTTCAAAACTTTGTAGAGAGCAGAACAAAATAGTATGTGATGATTCATGCCTATTTCATTTAGTTCTCCAGTATGAAGAAGCAGAACCATATTTGAGATATCTCAGACAAGTACATAATCAGTTATCGAGAAGTGCAAATTAATTATAAGGTAATTACTAATTTCATGCTTGCTATTAACACACCATGAAAATTTTTATCTTTAGATTTAAAAAATTTACAATGAATAACTTTCTAAAATTCGTTAAAAAGTATCAAAATGAAGATTCGATAACTGGTGACTTTTGTTCTGATGTATTACGTGACAGAGATTTTCCTATTAACGGTATTGTAAAGCAAATGAAAGACCATGTAGAATTCAAGGCTTCCCAGCATGGTATCAGCGACCAATTTACTGAATTTGTTGAAGCCTACAACACTTTTGTGCAAATTCAGAAAGATTAATTTCTTTCCAAAGGATATCTTTTGAAATTAATTGACAAGGCTCATATGCAAGATTTTTACGAATTTGGTAATTGCTGAATAAACAAAAAATCTCCTGCAAAATCATCTTTAAATGGAGATCTTTTAATTTTTCCTATGTAATTTTCTTTTCCATCAGTAGAGTAACGTATTTGCCAATTCCAATCTACTGGGAAAATTATAGGTTCGGATAAATTTCTAGAATCTGTCAATAAATCTACATTCCAAATCCACTCTGGTTCAAGATTCTTAACTTCATATGGTTCTCCTTCCCAGAGTTCTATAACTTCATTTGAAGCATTGTTTCTGGACGAAATTAATGTGGAAACCAGAGGGATATACATATTTATTCTGTTAGAATTAAGTGAAGTAGGAAATAGTTGAAATCCAATTTTTGACCAAAATCCCTCACTGTTTTCTGGAGAGCAAAATATACTACAAACTTTATTTTCTTTTTCTTTGAAAAGAGTTAATGCAAAATGGATAAATTTTCTTCCTAGACCTTTATTTCTGAATGAAGGGAAAATCTCTACAATATTTATTGATATTTTTTCCCCTAACTCTTGATAAGATAAAAACCCCGCTATTTCATTGTTCACTAACGTAATTAAAAGGTTTTTATTTTTCAATGAATCTTCAACAAGGTTCCAATTATTATAGAAGCTATGTTTGTGTGGTGCATGTTCTTGAATTAACTGTTCTTTTATTTTTCTAAGATCGAATCTAGTAGGATTTGGCTTATACTCAATCATATCCATTCTTTTTAATAATTAAAAGGGCAGTTCCAAAAGATTGGAACCACCCATTAACACACCATGAAAAACTTTATCTTTAGAATTTAAATTCTATTTATTAAAGATAAGAAATCTTTAAATGTTTATCAATTTTTAACAATTTTTTCTGTAAAGATTAGACCATTTGATGTTACTTTCACGAAGAACATTCCAGTTGGCAGCCTAGATAAATTTATTTGTTGAAGATGATTCCCTTCTAAAGACTGTGTCAACAGAAGATTTCCACTTATGTCAAAAATCTCTAACAACCCTTCGTTCGATCTAAAATTTTGCAAATCTATATTAATGAAATTTTCAAATGGATTAGGATAAAAAACTATATCACCTGAATCTTCTTCCTTTATCGAACTAACTGCACCTTCGCATGAAACGCAGAAATCGAAAAGCTCAGCATCATTAAGATTTAACTGTATATCATGTAAACGCAAATAGTATTCCCCTTCTGTTAAATCTGATTCTAATATGATTGACTGTCCAATTTGTGCCATAGGTTCATTATCTGTAGCAATCAAAACATTTACTCCATCAATTTTCTGGTATAGCTCTAGATTTGGTGCTACCGAAATAGGAACATTTGTAACAGTAGATTCAAATTTGCATGGTGTTGAAATGTTTATTTTAAACCAATCTTCATCATTTGATATTGGCAGACCTAATAAAGTGAAACAGCTATTTTCTCCCCACATTCTTTCTTTAAAACAAGTATCTAAGGGAATAGATTGAGCTAATTCTATTGTCTGATTTATTTCAAATGGATTAGGATAAAATTCTATACAAAAGGTATAATTTTCTTCAATGTTAAAATTATTACCTTCGTCATTAATTTTGATATAATAAATTCCAGCATTAAGATAGGCTGTAGAGTTGACACTTTGTCCTCCTGAAGAGTTTATGTTATCATCATCAGCTAATTGCTTTAGCGTATTATCTGCAAATTGGTAAATTCCAATATCAAGGTCTAAAAATAACGGCACAGAAAAAACGCGAGCGTTTAAAGTTCCTGATTCTGTTATCTCAACCTTAAACCAATCTATGTCATTATATCCTTCTGTAGTTGTAAAGAAACATTCATTTCGTCCCCATATATTATCTTGAAAACAAGTGTCATGACTTATCAATGGTGCTAGTTCATATGTTTGATTAATCTCATTTAAATTAGGATGAAATTCAACGCAGAAACTATATGTTTCTTCATTAATAAGGTTATTGTTTTCATCATGTATTCTAATAAAATATATCCCTGGATTAATATAAACAGTACTTGTTAATTCTTGACCGCCATTAGAATTAGTGTCACCGTCATTTCCAACTCTTTTTGGCTGATTATTAATGATTTGGTAAATTTCAAGATTTAAATCTTGATTGGACGGTACAGAAAATACTTGAGTTTGTAAAATTCCTGATTCAAAAGCTTCTACCTTAAACCAGTCTTGATCGTAAGCTCCTTCATTTGAATTAAAATAAAGAAGGTTTTCACCCCAAATATTGTCTTCAAAACAAGTGTCTAAAGGAATTGATATTGCTAGTTCAATTGTTTGATTTATTTCAAATGAACTTGGTACAAACCTTGAACAGAATGTATATGTTTCTTCATTAGAGCTATTATTAAATTCATCGTTAATCTTAATATAGTATTTACCAGCTTCTACATAGGCAGTAGATAAGAGACTCTGTCCGCCCTCTGAGTTTGTATCACCATCCGTAGATATCATTTCTGGTACATTATTTATAATTTGAAAGATATTTAAATCAAAATCTTGATTGGTAGGTACAGAAAAAACACTTACTTCCAAAATACCGCTTTCTAAAACTTCAACAGAGAACCAGTCTTGATCATTAGCACCTTCTAAGGAATTGAAAAAGCATTCATTTTCACCCCAAACATTATCTTCAAAACAAGTGTCTAGGGGAATTTCGATAGCTAAATCTATAGTTTGATTTATTTCAAAATTATTTTCAGTACAAATAATATTTAATGTGTAAGCCTCTTGAACGTTAAAGCTATTATTATTTTCATCAACTACTCTGATATAATATGTACCAGAATCTAGATATGCTGTTGAAGTTAGGCTTTGTCCACCGTTTGAGTTTGTATCACCATCACTAGAAATACGCTTAGGTTGATTATTTTCTATCAAAAAAATCCCTAAGTCTAAATCTAGATTAGCTGCGACAGAAAATAATTGCGTTTCTAATATACTAGAGCTTAAAATTTCAATTTGATACCAATCTACATCTGTAAGTTCTTGAATGTAACCTTCAATAAAATTGTTACATGTTACTATTGTTGCATTGTCAGTATCATTATTTGGCTCTTCTTCTATTTGAGCAAAAATCAGGAAAGGAATAAGGGCTATTATTGTTGTTATAATGGCTTTCATAGTAAAATAAATTTAGGGTTTACGATTAGTTAATTTTTTGGATAATTATTCCAGAATTTTGGGAGACTTGTAGGATTTCAAAGCCTGTTCCAATTTTATCTAAAATCATCATAGCTAAATCATCAACAGTACCTGTAAAACTTGTGTTATAAACTCCTACATTGTCTGTGAATTGTTTGCTTACATTTTCGACTCCAGTTAAAGACTGAATATTTTTTTGAAATTCTATAGATGATCTATAATCTACATTCTGAACCTGAATTCTGATATTTGTATGAGTGTTAGGAGCAATGTCATTTGCTGATGCTTCTATATTCCATTCATCTTTGCTTTTGGCTAATACTTCACTGGCTTTAATAATTGCCTTTTCAACAGCGTCGTTCATTGCCTTGCTTCTATTTTCAGAACCAATCAGATTAAAATTCCTTCCTAATGATAGACCATGAAATCCGTTAGCTTTGCTAGTCATATCAATTGACTTAGAGAAAAGAACATCTCTTGTAACAGGGTCTAGTACCTTAAGTATGAAACCAACATGAGCTTTGTTTTGCCCAACAGAGGCTCCTAATACATTTACACCAGTGGTGCCTTCTGAATATTCCGTAATCTCTCCTGTAACAATTACTTGCGCTGCAAGCATATTTCCACGTTGATTTTGCCCACCATATCCTTGGTTATTGATGGCATATTCTTTATTAAATACATCAACATTTTGAGCGCTTTCAAGCACGCGAAAGCAATTAACCTCATAAAGAGAATTAGTAAGAATAGTTGCAAGTTCTTTACCTAATTCTCCAGATTTGGAACGAGTTCTAGAAGTGAATTGAACGACGGCGAGAGTTATTTTTTCCTCTCTTGGAGTGTTTTCTGGGCAAATTGATTTAACTTTCTCAAAATCAACATCTTGTGCAATGGCATTATTGCATAGGCATCCTCCTGCTAGTAATAGCAAGGAAATGTATAATCTTATCATTTTAATGAATATAGCTCTGTTTGGCTACGATACAGAATTTTAGTAGAAAAGGCGTGTAGCCAAAACCTACCAACATCTCGGTATCGGCAAACACCTGCAACAGAATAGCATTCCAACTCACGCCCATATAGACACAAGCCGTTAACTGCGTGACTCTGCTGCTCCGAAATTTTGCCGATTTAAGATGTTGGGCAGAGTTACGCCTCGTTATATTTTATCTTGTAAAGGTGAAACATATTATGCTTCTTCGCAAGTTATTAAACGTTAATTTTAACCTAATCATATAGAAATTAACTCTAAGGAATTATTACTTTAGCTATTGAGTCTATAAAATGTATTTCATTTCGAGTTGCAATATATGTATCATTTGCTATTCCAAATCATACTCTTCTGAAAGTTCTTCAATATGCAGCTCTGAATAAGGCATATTGAAATCAATTGATACATCTGTATCAAATTGTAAGAATTCAGGATATTTTCTTCGGATAAGTGATGAGGCTATAATCATCCCATAAGGTTCAAAAAATACATATCTAAAACGACTTGGGTTAATTAAAGTCTTTACCAATATTGGAGCGCCAATTTTAGATAGTTTTTCTATAATGTTGTTCTGATAAATGAGTGGCTTATATACCTGTTCACCACCATATAAACCATTAAGGTATTTGCTACCATTTTTACCTAACTCACTTGTAGTCAAATTGAACCATATCTGATTATTCCTAAGCATTTGTGAGCCTTTGAAATATTCATCCCATTCAGATTGGATTATATTTCTTTCCTCCACACTGAATATATCAAAATACTTTAACTTAAAGTTTTCTCTAATTTCTTTTCCAGTTCTTAAAATCAAACCGTTTTCCTCAATCTCTGTTTTAATAGCTCTAGTATAGTGATAACACCAAACAAGATTATCTAGACAAAACTGATTCAAAGGGTGAAGGAGATTATTAGGAATCTCATCTAGGATACCATCGAAAATTTTTGTTTTTGGTATATTCACTAAAAAGTTTCCAAGATTTTCAATCAAGGTTTGAGGAATTCCCTCTAAAGTCATCAAATCAATCTTATTCATAAGAGTTTATTCATCCTCTTTAATAGAAAATTTTTCTAGGAGCAGTTTTTGGTCAGGTTCAGAAAGTTTGCGATAATTCTCTTTTGTTTCAGCTAATAATTTTGTTAACTCTTGTCCACTATCTAAGTTTTCTTCATTTTTATTCTTAACGTTAGGTGGGTTTAGATATTTAACCTCATTCCCTTTGATGATATGGTCTACAATTACTTTACTGACCTTTTCAATTTTGCTATCTATAGAAGTCTTCTCAATTTTATCATCTGTTTTAAGATTCTTTTCATGTTGCTGCTTTAATTGACGTTTAACAGAGTTTAAGATGTCATCTAGTAAGATTGACTCCATTTCTTTGGCAGGTTGTTCAATTTTTGGACTATTTTTAATCGCATCTCTTATTTCAAAAATGACTTTCGATTTGAACACTAGATAAGCACCAAATGCCTTGACACCAAATTTTATCAATTCGTTCAAATCAATTGCGATATTGACGTCCATATTTAGCACAACATCAATCGAACCTTGCTGAATTGTAACTAGTGATATTTCTGAAGACGAAGAGGAAATTAGTCTTTGATAAGCAGTAAGGGCTGTCTGCCATTTATTTAGAGCCTTTGAAAATTGCTTGATATTGCTAGTTGACTTAATATCTCTAAACACAAGAGAAATTAGAGCTTGATGTTCTGATTGTTTATCATCATAATTATTGTCAATATACTTACTAAAGACTTTTTCGACTTTTTGAATTTCAGCTCTATTCTTATCAATCTCTTGAAATAATTTAGTTAGAATCTGTGAGAATTGATTTAAATATTGGGATGCTTTGATTTCAGGATCTTTATTCAGTTCTTCAAGTTTGGTTATCCAATCCGTCTCTGTAAATGGACTTGAATCCTTTACAATTTTGTTCAGTTCAGAGTTTAAACCATAGCTTTCAAACTCATTTAACTTAAACAGTACCTTGTTTGAAATCTCTTTAAATGCTATTAAATTACGATTTTGACTAATAGAGTTTTGGTAATCTTCCAAGTCTCTATGAAAGCCAGATTTTATTATTAGTTTGTTAAAAAGGTCGATTTTAGAAAGTAAGCTATCAATATTCATGTGTATTGTTTAGATTGTGGGGTGAAAACATATAACATCATGTATACAAGATAGCTTACTTGAAAGTTCCTAAAACTTTCTACAGTTTGGTGAAGAATATGAATAACCATCTAATCGGATAGCATCATAAAAATGAATATGATTCTCTTCTAAATGATCTAAGGGTAGTTCAATATAACTTCCATTAGAATTTAGATATAGATCATCATTATCAAAAAACCATTCTCCTTCTATTTCACCGAAATAAAATTCCCCAGATTCAAAGAAAGTCATTTCTGGATTTCCATCGAGACATTGCCAAGTTCCAACTATAAGTTCTTCATTAGATGGAACTTTTGTTGATAAATCGGGAATTTTAATGAAAGAGGAACAGACCATTAAAATTACGCTTAAGATAAAAGAGTATTTTGATAATCGCTTTAATCTCTTTAGCTTTTTTAGTTTAAAAGAGTCGCCTCTATTAAGGGCTTTGAAGATGAAAAATAATCGAATAAGGAAGTATACAAAAAGAAGTTTGCAGATAATTATTATAATAGTCAATAACATGATTTATGAACTTTGAGGGTGAATTAAATTGTGTTCTTGCAAAGTCTCTATTGACCTGTTTTCTGGAAGCGGAGGCTTTTGCTTTTGTTTCAAAACAAGCTCAGCAAATTGCTTGAAATCTTCTTCCGTATATTCGTGTTCTTGATATTTCTGAACCATATATTGATAATACTGTCCGTCTATGATTTGGTCACGAATATCCCAAGCTAGTTTTTCTCTTTGCCAATGTTCTTGCCAGATTTCAAACTTAAGTAGAAGTGAAGCGAACATAAGATATAAACCAAGAAGAGGGTCTAGCATTAAGGAAATTATGGCAATTGTAGCAATGAATAATGGCTCAATTTCCGAACGAATGATCTCTTCTGTAATTTTCTTACCGTTAAAAGAGTGACCAATTAAGTTTTGGAAATATTTGGACTCACCACAATAGAATGAATACTTACTTGCTTTAGAAATCACATCTTTGGATGATTTCAAATATCGAAATACACCTATGCAAACTATCACGATAAAAGTGAGTGAGAATAATGGTAGATTGGTAAGAAATACAATATTAGTGAACCATTGGTAAAAATCATCTGAAGAGAAAATAACCATATAAATCGCATATGGATGCACCAATACATAGATAAAAATAAGACTTAGGGTTATGCATAAGATCCCAAAGTAAAAAAGTAAATTCAATGGAGTGAAATATCTAGCTCCGAAATTCTTACGGAGGAAGAATTTTAATGGGAAGGTAAGGCAACCCACAAAGAATAGTAAAAGCGAAGTTGCGTTATACACTAAAAAATTATCTTCTATATTATTTGAAGGGTAAAGTGAGTAATTTTTAGGTCGAGATGAACCATGATTCATCATTGAATTTAATAGGCTGAAATTCATAATTAATATTGTTTAAATGTATGAGATAAAAAGTTCTGTTTGTTGGAAAAAGTCTTGCCAGAAATAGTGGTGATGCAATCAACCATTAGATTATTTTGATAGCCACCATTTCGTAATGTGGAGAAATCCGAAGGGGCAAATTTATAGTGCCACTGGTTCTGTAAACTAACCCCCGTACTTGTTGGGTTTAGGGATTGATTCATTACCGTCTTGAACTCCCGTCCAATCGAGTTAGAAAAAAACTCATTCGTGTTGAAATCTATATTAGAGTGAAGAAAACGAACCCCATGATTGGCAAGGAGAGATTTAGCTTTTGCTTGAAGGCTAAATTTAGAGTAGATACCGTTAATATTTTGTGTCACATTGACAACTGCTACTCCTGAACTTCGGCAGGTACTATAAAAATCGGAATCGTATGGGTGGATGTAATTGTGGAACTCGTCCACGACCAAAAAGGCTGGTCTATTAACTTCTATATTGAAGGCTCTCTTTTCGAAAGTCTTCATGCATTGGAACTTATAAATTCCGCCTATCAGCTTACTTAAAGCATCATATTTTTTGATGCTAAAATCAATGATAATAATTTTGCCTTCATTGCACATTTCAGGCTTGATATTAGTTGGGTTTGTTGCACAAGATTTTTTAAGAATTCCACTTTGAAAGGGACTCAAAATATTGTGAAGCATTGAAAACACAATGAATTTGGTTTTATCAGGAAGTCTGCGTTGGTCTTCCAAAAAGAATGATTTCATCAACAAATACTCATCATATCTACTCCTTTGGGCGTTGTTGATATTTAAAGAAACTGCAAATGTTGATTTGTAAAGTAGAGAGATAAAGTAATTATTCTTTCCCCATTCGTTCAGCTGTTGCAAGTCAGATTTCACGTTGAGAATTTCGGCTAATCTCTCATAATCTTCTTGAGAAGGAAGGCTAATCAAAAGTTCATATAGATTGCTAAATGTGACTTCTTCTTCCGCCAGTTGAAAGAGTAGCAACATAGAATTTAAGAGCCTACGAAGTGAATTATCCCAGAATGGGTCTTTACTGCCACCTGAAGACATACCATTGATTGACCTATCTAACTGATAAATTGTGAAGAGTAAATTGGTCAAATTGAAAATATCCTCAGAAGATTCACCTTGAGAAATTGCATATTCTAATGGCCTAAAACTGCCTGAACTTTCGTTAAAAATGACCACATCGTCAAGACGATTTGTACCATTTTTAGTATCCACTTGCTTAATCCATTCACGGTACATACTAGTGTCAGAAGCCTTCGAGCTTATTAAAACCCCACCAAAGCCAAGCTCTATATATCTTTTAAGTAAATATTTGAGGGAAGTGGATGTTTTTCCTGAACCAGTACCGCCCATAATAAGAGTATTAGTCAGGCAATCTCGAAGTGTAAGTTTGTCATATCCGTTTGCCCCTAAATCAAGAATAGGAGTGTCAAAATGTAACTGTTTCATATTTAAAATTTTATTGGTTTAAAAATTATTCTCCGCCGTCACCTCCACCGTCAGCACCTCCATCAGCAGATCCGTCGCTAGCATCACTTACATCGGCATAGTCATACGTTAAATCTTGTACGTAATTATCATTTGAAAAACCTGTATAACCATCATTCAGCATATCCAAGATTTGTGCTTCATCAGTCGAAAGATTATTCAATGAAGCCGTTTCAATGGATTGAACTTCATCTAAAGGATTTTCTCTGAAAAAATTGTTAGGCTTAACTTCACTTTGTTCATCAAGGATTCTATCTTTCCACGATTTGGAAGGATCACTATCCTTTGGGTCAGTATAAGTGCCTTTATGTTTAGACGTTCCATCTTGTTTATCTAAGGCTCTGTATTTTTCACGTTGAGTTTCTTTATCATTATCTTCTTTAGAAATTCTATCCTGCCATTCTGTTGAATTTTCATCTGCATTATCATTGGTGAAAATTTGAGAAGATTCTTTCAGCATGTAATTTCTGAGAATTTGAGGCGACTTGCTTGCAACTTGTCTTCCAACACCTGTAATTACTGCATATCCAATTGGTATTAATGGTACTGCCATTTGTATTTTATTTTATATTGTGATATAATATTTCCATGCTATGCGGTAATTCAGTTCTCGATTTTATAATAGAAGATTATAGGGATAGACCTATAGGTTCCATGACCTTGGGTTACTCTTATTATTCAGGAAAGCTTGGTTTAGAGAAGAACCCTTGGGCTGCAATCTATTATTTTGAACGGTTCTTAAAGTTTAACCCAGAAGAATTATTTAGCATAGAATATGTTTCCAAAAAGGAATTTATCATGGTTCATATTTGGTTGTCTGAATGCTACGCTTCTATCAAGCATTTCAAGACTGCCATGTATGTTTTAATCTATTCTAAAAGGATTCTAAAATCTTACTTAAACCATATTGAGCGAGCGAGGATGAAATCAATCTTTCAAATAGATGAAAAGATTTCTAACCTTGAAAAAATCATTGCGAATTCTCGAAAACTTCACCCTGAATTACTTGCGACGCCGAACTTTCATAGTTAAACTTCTTCCAGTGAATTCAATAATTCAGTATTTTCATTAAACTCATCGCGAAGTCTTCTTTCTTTAGCTTGAAGTAACCTTATTCTCAGCCAAGAAGTCGATAACTTTATGGCTATTTTGAGGTGGCTAGAAAATATGATTTCTATTAATACGAAGATTGGAGGAAGTAGGGTTTCAAGTAAACCATAACTCATATTAGGGTCAATTTCTCTCAAAATACTAACTCTCAAAAAGCTAAAATAGACGACCATACTAATCAATAATATACTCCCAACCAATCCAATAATTAATCTCTGGTTTCGCTCCTTCCTAATCAAAGAGTTGATTTCTAGGTCTCTATATTTTTGTTCTGCAAGTTTGAGTGCTTTCAAACTATATACTCCTTTATGTAATGCAAAACCAATATTGCCTCCAAAAACTGCTGCAAACAAAATCACAATGGAGATTAAAGCGATTACCATACTTATTTGAATGACTGGAATACCTCCCACATGTTTCATTATCATAAAATAATAGACCTCATAGCTGAACCCAACTTCTAGGTTTACACTCAATAACAGAATGAGAGTTAAAGTAAGTAGTTTATGAATCTCATTATAATCCAAAATAGCTTTTCTCATCTCTGAGAGCTTTCTGATATTCATATTGGCAAGTCCTATTGAATTCTTTAAGGACTCGATATTTCTTCTATAATTTCTTATTCTTATCTCGGGTTTCATGACTTAAAAATTTAGGTTATCAATAAAGGATTGGATACTCGTCAGTCTTATTTCATCTCTCTTGAAAAGCTGCTTTTCTCTTGGCATGCCTACGGTATAGATTGCAATATTTCCCCTATCAAATTCTATTGGGGGAATGCTACGCTTAATAGAATTAGGTACACTTTGCTTTCCGTCTGTGTAAGAAAAGATTTGTATCCTGCTTTTACGATAGCTTGGCTCTTTAACTTTGGTCTGAAGAAAGTCACGCATTGCTATAAGGTCAGTGTATTGACTTCTTGGTAAGTCATTGACTTCGCTATATTCATTTAAGAAGCCAGTTCTTTTCGAGGCAAGTCCAGCATTGAATTTATGTTTTGCATTGGCATTAAGCCTACGCGATTCTAAATCGTTGCCTTCTTTAAGTTTTGGAGGTTTAAAGCGATACTGTTTCATCCTTGAATCATTCGGGCTACGAATGAAATAGATGCTAAGGTCAAAGCTCTTTCCTTTAGCCTCAAGTGTCTTAATCAGCGTTTCTACTTCATTAACCGCAATCTTCCTGGGTTCAAATGACTTGCTCTGGTCAATGGTAAGAATATAAAGCTCATGCCCGAAACTCTTCGAGGCATCAAACGTTCTTCTCTTTGGTGTGACATGTTCCTTTTTACAGGAAAGGAGAAGGAACAAAATGGCAAATAGTAATAAAAATTTCTTCATCTCTTAGATTTTATAGGTTTAAGAATATTATTGTTTCAGGTTTATAAAGCTGTATTTACATTCAGCACAAAAGATTTTTAGATTAGGCTTACCCCAAACGTTGTTTCCGCAACGGCATTGATATTTCGTTTTATTCCTGCGTTTTGGTTTAGGAACTATTGGTTTTATGGTAGCAACAGCAGAGCCACCTTGAAACAAAATACCAGAAACAACCTCAGACGATTTGAATGGAAACAACAGTGACTTATTCATTTGATAAAATACTCTTAGGAACTTCCCGTTTGGTGCAGGATAATCAGACATCTGTTGACCAGTTTTCTTCCCACCTTCTTCACCTGTATTTGAAGGTGTTAAACCAACTGTTTCCATTTTATTAGCCCATTCCTTATTATGGTAGCCTGCTCTAGAAGGATTGCCAAACTCATATTGCCAGAGATGAACCATTTCGTGAACTAAGGTTTGACAGATGTCCATTTCATCCGTCATTGCCATGTAGACGGGATTTAAATTTATTTCATGAGTCTTATTGCCATCTTTATCTTGCCATCTATTAGTAGAAAAATGGCCACACACTCTTGGTGCCTTTCTAGATAGTATTAATAGACAGTATGGCAACTCATTGTCAAATAGAGTTTCATTAAAGTAATCATATAGTTTCTGGTACTTAGTGAATTGATGTTTGGTAGGTGCCTTCTTCATAATTTTATTTTTTGTATCGTACGAAACAGATTTAGGTTTTTTAAAAATATCAGCGAGTGATTATTGGTTTTTCGGTAGATTGTCTTATGTTTATGACTCTCCATATTGATGTAAATGGATTTTGACATCTTTGCTCTTTTCCCAAATTATGTATCTTATAAACTTCATTCTTTTTCTTTTTTTAACTGCCTAACAATACAAATAACCAATAATGTTTTACGTGTGCATCGAACATCTGTAAAACATTTGTTGTTTGTGCCGAGTACATCCTGAAAGTCCTTTTAATTCAGTATTTTCGTAGAATAAAAGTTGAAAAATGTTTTCTGAACATTTTCTCAACATCTGTGATACAGCAATGAAATGTTTAACTATGGATGAAAAAAAAGTAGTACGTACAGTTAATGGAATGAATTATCTTCAGTTTCGTGAATTTTATGAAGCCATAAGAGATAAAATCAAGGAACTGAATGGGTTAAAAGGGGAAACGGATATTTTTAATGAAAAGAACTTATGGTGGAAAACTATTTTAAAACAGAAAAATGTACAGAATTTATTTATCCAAAGAGACAACCTTCAATTAGAATCATTAAGTGATGAGTATATTAAGGATGAGTTGTTAAAAAAAGAACCATATAGTTATCCCAGACATATAAAGTCAAAATACCAAGACTTAAAATCAGACAAATCAGACAAAAATGTCGGTAATATTGATAGCTTTGTTTTCAAGATATTAAAAACATTCCTAAGTCAAAAAATAATAATTTATCCAAAAATAAAAGGTGACTTATCTCATGATTTGAAAAGTCTTAAGGTACTGAAAGGATATTACTTCTCTTACTTGAAAAACAAGATTTGTACAGATTCTTTTTTATTGAAAATATCCAAAAGTAACACTATTAACAAACTAAGGCCATTTCATGATTATTACGCAAATATGAAAGGTTTCCATGACGAAGGTGACGATATAATCGATTTCATTGGAAGTGGATATAAGCAAGGTAACAAACTATATTTAACATTAGAATCAACAAAGATTGAAGATAAAGGAAAGCCCGAAACGATATTAAATCTAGTCCTTTCTGTCGCTGATAATTGGAATAATAATTCTAATCTTAAAGGAGTATTAACAGGCGTCTCGAAGGCCAATATTAAAAAACCCATACTCTCAATGGAAATCATTTTGGTCGACTATAATGAAACTAAAGAGAATATAGAAAATACGAAAACATACCTTGCTCTTCACAAATATAGTTTTCGCCAAAGGGTAAATGAGAAAGCATTAAATGAGTTAGGAATTCATAATGACTCCTTTACAATTGAAGAGGTATACGACTTTTTAGGGAAGTATCAAGGCTATAGATTTGATAAAGACTGGAAAGTGGTAAGGTCACAACTTCTAGTCAATAATATCAATGATATAACTTGTATAAGAAGAGATGTAAAAGGCAAAACCCTTCATCATGAATGTGATTTGCAGGTCGATAGAATTGACCGAAGAACATTTATTCTCAGCTTAAAGTCTTATAAAGACAGAAAGAAAAGGTTCTTAGCTGCTACAATAAGATTGAATTGGAAGCCTGACAGAGAAATTAAAAGGGGATTTATTACAGGTGAAATTTTGACATTCTATGAAAATAGAAAATTTCATAGTCCTATTATTTTTTATGGTAAAAACAAAATAAAGGATTCGGGGAAAATAAGTTATCTACAATTCGCTAAAGACATTGGACTGGATGAATTCATAAGACTAAGGAAATTTATCAAGAAATTATACTTATAAACAAAGATTGAGGAACTATCTTGAAGGACCGCCATAGTCTAATGACCTATATCTGAGTTCTTTTTTAAGAGTTTGCATTTTTATCTCATCCTGACGACAACTCCATTTACCCAATTTGTCCTTCTTGATATTCCAAATATCTCCTTCTTTATAATGGTTGATTCCTTCTATCGGAATCATTTTAAGTTCATCTTTGACTATTCTTGCCAGTTGGTAAGCATCTTGATGAAATTTCCAATCTAGCTGAACTCGTGAACATTCTCCCTCACATTCAAATATTTTGAAATGCATTCTGAAAAACGGTCTTGACCTTTGAAATTCATACATTCTATTCAATAGATTTGGATGTTTCGCTGCATTTCCAATGAAATCAATAACGATTCTAGAGGCTCTTTTACCGTCAATTTCTGAATCATGAAAATTATTTATAGTTGCGAATAAAGGCTCTTTCTTACCTCTTGGCATGTTTACACCTCCCTGTTTTGATTGAAACGATATAGTGAAACAGCAAAAAAGTCAATGATTACATTAACAAGCTAGAAACCTTAAACCTCTATATCTAAATCAAGATTATCTTTTGAAGGTGGTTTGTGGTCTAATGATTTAATCCCTGTCTTTAGGAGTTCCATTGCTTTTTCTTGCTCATAAGTCTCGGCACCTTCATTGAAGGCTTTGAAATATTCACTATTGGAATCTTTGAGAGATGATTTAAGTTGTTCAAAAAGTTCAGGTTTTTGGCTTTTGAGGATATAGCCAGCATTGAAGCCTTCAATTATATCTTTTTCTTGTTCCATGATTATTCGGCTTTACTGTTCTCTATGAAATCGAGTATAGAAATTCGTTTATATAGGATGTGTTTTGAAGAGAGCCTTCTGAACTGCATTTTTCCAGTATCTCTGTATCGCTGGAAGGTTGTCTTGCTTGTTATTTGCAAAAGCTTCATAGCTTCTTTTTCTGAAATCCAAGGCATTTGGTTACTCGCGACCTCTTGAGCAAGCGTTGTAATTAACTTTTGCAACGAAGGCGAATCTAGACAGATGATTTCTATTTTATCCCCAATTTGCGCCATAAATAATAGATGAGTTCTGTTTATTTAGTAATGTAAAACTAATAGAATTAGACCTAGTTTTCGTATCTTCATGTTAAATACAAAGGTATTAGTTTGGGTTGTTTTCGCATGAAATCAGTCCTTTAAAAGTAAATTTTTTATAAAACGACAACCAAATCGACAACTGGCTTTATGCTAAAAAAGCAGAAAGCTCCGTCATCTTTACGATGCGAAGCTTTGCTTTGTTGACCTACAAGGACTCGAACCTTGAATGCAAGAACCAAAAACTTGAGTGTTACCGATTACACCATAGGTCATTTTGTGGACGCAAAATTAAGTGTTTTTATCTTTTCTCGTATAATATTTTGCAATTTTTTATTGAAATTCCTCTACTTCGGTCTCTGTAAGGATTTCATATAATGTATGATGAAAGCTTGGAAACTCCGGTAAATCGTTGTGATGACCTCCTTTTATAGGATATAATTCTACCTTGTCTCCTAATTCTTCTTTTAATAACTTGCTGTGTTTGAATGGAATAAGCTTATCCGAAGTTCCGTGAATGATGTGCGTCGGACAATCGATCACTTTTAAGAATTGGTTCGTCAAGATTTTATAACGCAACAATTGATTTAATGGTAACATGAAACCAAATCGGGCAGTTAATTTCTTAAAACTGAAATATGGACTGTCCAAAATCAACATTTTGGGTTTATTCCATGAAGCTACACATGCCGCAACACCACTTCCAAAAGATCTTCCTAATACAACAATATTCTCTTCGCTGTATTTTTTCTTTAACCATTGATACATAAACTGTGCATCTTGGAATAATATCTGTTCGTTTCTTTTTCCTTTACTCTTCCCAAAGCCTCTATAATCCACCATGAAAAAATCATATCCCTTCCCTAAGAAGTCTCTAGCAAATTTACCCCAGCCTTTTACACTTCTTGAATTTCCCTTTAAATAATACACTACTCCTAATGAATTAGGTACTTCAAAATAAATACCATTCACGAATCCTCCATCTTCCATATCAAATGATACTTCTTCGAAAGGGAATGGATATTTATACTGAAAATTTTTAGGTAATTTCTCTGGACGGAAAAAGAAATAATCCTGTAAGAAATAAAATATCAAACACAATGCAATATAGATACATAACAAAATGCACAACACACTCGTCAAAACAGAAACCCAAGCTATTAGAATAGGATACATAATAGAGACTAAGCTACTATTTTTTAAAGACTAATTAAAATTTTATGGATTGATAAAACCTTTGGGCCCCAGCCCTAAACTAAAAATCTGTACCTAAAGATAAATGCCATGTTGCCGGAAGTGCTGCTTTCGTTTCTA
Source organism: uncultured Saprospiraceae bacterium (assembly GCA_964607315.1). Taxonomy (GTDB): domain Bacteria; phylum Bacteroidota; class Bacteroidia; order Chitinophagales; family Saprospiraceae; genus JAHDFB01. Next base: position 31,672 of record CAZSKA010000006.1, read on the forward strand.
TTCCTATCGCATAATCTAATTTCAAAAAATACCCGAATAAGCTCGTACGGAAACCAAATCCATATCCAAGAATTAATGGGTCTCTAAAAAACTGAACATCGATAAAGACCGACTCCCCGCTTTGAAAACTTGCCGAATTAATAGGATTTTGAGGACTATAAGGACTTAGTCCATGCCACGCTGTTCCCGAGTCAAAGAATCCTACTAACTGAAAATCCCGAAGAAAATCATAACGCAAATCATCCGAAATTAAATGCCTAAAAACAGGAACTCTTAGCTCCACAGTTGACACTGCATAGCTTGTCCCATTTCTTATGTTACGGTCAAAACCTCTTAACTGAGGTGCTATATTCTCAAAAGAAAAATTCCTGTTGGGAATAGAAGTTGATTGGTCAAAACGATTAGCTAATGCTCCTTCTACACCTCCTACATAATATAATATTGGTTCGCCCCCAAAACTCGTTCCCGCTGAAAAACGCATCGCCAAAGCAGACTTACGTAAAACAGGAATGTAATACCTCACATCCGTTCCCACTACTCCTAATAATCCATTGCTAGGCTCTACAGTAAATGGATCTGCTAACTGCACTCTGAATCGATTCATACCTTCTGCAAATACTTTTGCACGAATACCATTATAGATGTTAATCGAGCGAGTAGAAGAGTTGTCATAAACATATTCTGCTCTTGCACCAATTCGCTGTGTATTAATCTGCGGAGCTTCAAAAGTCGGCTCATTCGTTATGAGTGTGAAATTTCTATCATTTCTCAGTGTGCCACTAAGTCGAAGACTTTGGAATTCATCAAATGGATATCGAATCTGATAATAAAGGATGAATGTGTTTTCTCTATTTCGTTCTTGTAGCTGAAACTGATCTATCCTACGATTCGATCGATTTCTGTAGTAAGCTCCATAAAAATGATCCCATTGTTTCTTTCTATCCTCAAAAGTCAAATAAGCTTCATAGCCACTAAAATTTGTAGCTAAACGCACACCTCCTTCAAACAAGTAATCCTCAAAAGCATCTTGTACTTTTGCTTTTAAAAGAAGGCCTACAGGCGGCTGTCTGAAACCCACGTCATTCGCAGAAAAGCTATTCAAACCACCAAAAAGAGGTTCATTGTCTAAGTTAGTGTCAACACCAAGAATCTTGAATCGAAGTCGAGATGCAACTATTCTATTGGCATCAAAATCATGAACCTTCAAGTCTTCTTCTTCTCTTTTTACATCATTAACTTCTTGTGTAATTATTTCTTCAGGAGTATCATTGTATTTTGTGTCAAAAAACATCCCTGGTTCGATATTGTCAGTTATGTTAATATCAATAATTTCATCTGCAGGATTCAATAAAGGTCCGACCGAAAGTGCATTTAAGAAAGCTAATTTTGCAGCAGTGAACTGAGGAATTTTTTCATTTGGTTTTTTCTTTACTATGAAATTCCTTCTGTCATAATCCATGGACAGATAACAAGTAGATGAACTGCATGTCTTATCTATAATGTTTGAACGATATTGAATAGAACTTACTTTTGAACTGAGTTTAAACTCAGGACTAATATCATGCTCTAGAATAGAAATGACTCCATATTGATTACTCAAATAACTAATCTTATTATCTCTTATTTCCGGCTTATATTCGCTGCCATATTTTGTTTTAGTCAAACGAGTTAACTCACTTTTTCCATCTAAAGGAAGAAAGTATAAATCAAAATGTTTTATTGGAAGTATGGTGTCAATTTCCTCTACTTGATAGCTTTCTTTATCTCTGTTCGATGTAAACACGATTCCCTTTGTTCCATGAATAGTAGCAATCTTAGCATCTAAGTCATCAAAGAAATCTTCCGTTATTGGAATTTGAAGTCTTGAATTTAAATCATAAGAATATAAATCAGAAAATCCGTTGGAATTTCCATTTAACATTAGCGTTTCATTGTCAATAAAGTCCGCCGAGTAGATTTTGTTAAAGACGGGATTCAAGGTGTTTTTGTATGTCTCTCCCGTTTCTAGATTTTCTATTCTAAGTTCTAGAATATTCCTTGATTCATAGATATAGCCCAGTAAATTACTGTCCTCTGACCAAAAATACACAGGGTAATTCTCATCCGTCTCTCTATATGGATTATTGTAACCTAAACGTTTTAAACGAACATTCTTATCGTTTTTTAGGTCTCTATAATACATGATGATTCGGCCGTTTTTATTTTGGGCGTAAGCCATATACTTTCCATCTGGACTAAGTGTAAGATTTAAGTATTTTGCCTCATTACTGTTCTTAATTATAGCGGACTTTGACTTTACAACAGGTGCTTTAAAGCTACTTTTTTCATATCGCTCTTTGTGAAAATTGAAACATTGTTCTACTATATCATCGAATTCATCTCCCAAGATATAACGGAAAGCAGAATTCATGTTTCTATTAATCCTTGTTAGATAAATAATGTTGCTAATGGAACTATGACCATAAGTCTTTCCTAGATAAAACCAAAACGCTTTTCCAGCAATATCTGGCTCTCTTTTACTTAGTTTCTTGAAGTTTTTATATGGCTTTTTTCTATCGACAAGATGGTATCTTAATACGGCATCATCCTCTTCTGTCCATTCGTTTTTTGCATATTCTATAATGCCAGATTTGAACCATTCTGGCATGTCATTCATGAAACTGTTTTGGACATATTCTTGAATGCTTGTGCCATAAAGCATAGAATGCATATAGGCTTTTGCAATTCCCTCTCTTATGTTTTCGCGCAGATTTCTGTGATTTCCATCGAAATGCACATAGAGTTTAGTTCCTATAAATTGGACTTGTTCAGCATTTACTGGATTTTCACTTTGGAGTCCTACATTGGTCTGATATAATTCACCAAGATCATTGTAAACAATAATCTCTATTTTTTCATTGATTCTGTGTTCCAGAATATCCTGAATTTCGTTAAAATCATATTCCGCTAATTGGACAGATGAGATAGCAACATTTCTTGCTTTACCATACCAATAGGTGATAAAGTTTTCAGTTTCATAACGATACCATGTGTCGAAATCATCAGTATACTGAACTCTGTTCTTACCAAATGTCGCGTTTATCTCCTGTGCACGACTGGAAGATAAAAACATTAGAAGGCCAAAAAACAATAGTAAAACTCTACTCATATATACCAAAATAGATTATTCCTACAATTTGTTAAAGATATAACGGAAATAATTGGAATATTTGTCTAAAAAAATATAGCAATGCTAGAATTTGTTACACTTCCTGGTAATCCTTTTATGGAAAACACCTACATCATTAACGACGAAACGCGCGAATGCATCATCGTTGATCCAGGGTGTAGTTCCAAGGAAGAACAGAAAAGATTGGTAGAATATATCGAGATAAAATGTTTGAAGCCAGTGCAGCTTATTAATACGCATTGTCATATTGATCACGTGCTAGGAAATAAGTATGTTTCTTTAAGGTTCGGGCTTACGCCCAAATATCATGAAGAGGAGCAACAGGTGCTAGATGCGTGTTCGTGGGTAGCGGGACAATATGGGATTCCCTATGATCCATCTCCTAATGCAAAGGAATTTTTAGATGTTAGTAAACCACTGGAATTTGGGAATTCAAGTTTTGAATTGCGTTTTACTCCTGGGCATTCACCTGGAAGCGTAAGCTTAGTGAATCATGAACATAAAATGGTTTTTGGAGGAGATGTTTTATTTAGAGATAGTATAGGAAGAACGGATTTGCCAGGTGGAAATATGGCAACGTTGTTACATTCTATAAAAACGCAGTTATTTACCTTGGATGATGAATTCAAAGTGATGAGCGGACATGGTCCTGAAACGACTATAGGTTATGAAAAAGTAAATAATCCTTTTTTACAAGGAGCTTAATTCTGATCGAATTTCTTGGCAAAATGTTGGACCCAGTAAGTTCCAACTTGCGAAACGGCGACTTCTTCAACTTCCTGGCTTAGTAACATTTTACAATGAGTAGGTGATTTTATCCAGTCCTCCATTACTTGGTTGAAATTAGTTTGACCACTTCCCAGATTTTCACCACAAAATGACCATACATAACCTACGGCATCTATTCGATCTCCTACATCAGTTCCAGTAGGAGAGAAATGTGAAAAGTAGTTGTTGTCATTCATATCTTTAGCATGGCGATAAGCTGAAGTAAGCAAGACGCCACTCCATGTAAGAGGTTTAGCTGGAGGCATAAAGTATCCTCCACAGTTACAACCTTCAGCACGTAGTGTATTTATTTTCTCCAGCATTACCTTTTCTTGTGAGTTTTGGGCTTGAGCCCAAAAAACGCTGAAAAAGCATAAGCTTATTATTAAAAATATGTTTCGAAGTTGATCCATTTATATGCTTTCTGATTAAACCTATTTAAGCTATAAAAAGCTATTTATACCAATTTAACTCCATAATGTCGCATTTCTTTTTACTTAATCTTTCAAT
>CAZSKA010000007.1:0-35990 GCA_964607315.1 uncultured Saprospiraceae bacterium
CGTTTGATCAGAAGGCAGATAGAAAGGAACTGAAAGAAAAAAGACAGGAGAGAATAGAAAAATTGAAAATTGCTTATATCAGCAAAGAACTTGATCTTACAACACAAGAAAGTCAGAAGTTTTGGCCAGTTTATAATAAATACGAACAAATGTTAAAAGATGCTCGTCAATCACATAGAGGTATGAAAAAACCTGATGAAATGACGGCAAGCGAAGCTGATGCAATCATAAAAACTCATATAGAAAATGAGTATAAAAGAGCTGAAATTCAAGAGAAAAAAGTTAATGAACTAAAACCAATAATTGGTAGTGTTCGTATTATTCAACTACATCATGTGGAGCATAAATTCAAAAAAGAAATTCTGAATAGAACTGATAATCGTTCCAGAGGAAAGGGAGATCACAGAGGAAGAAGAAAGTAAACTTAAAAGCCCGCTGCAAAGTGGGCTTTTTAATTTCTTTTATTACAGTCTGCCTATTGCTAAAGTTACCATGTAAATAGTACAAGTTTTAGGGAATAATTCTGCACAAGCCTCTAATGTAGCACCTGTTGTTAATACATCATCTACCAATAAAATACTACAATTAGGCCATTTATATTCTGGATTAAGACTAAAAACATTTTTCACATTTTCTACTCTTTGGGCTCTTGATTTTTTGGTTTGGCTTTCGTTATAAACCTCTTTAACAATTGCATTTGGCCTATGATTTGCTCTTAAGGTTTCTGCTAATCCTTGAGAAAAAATTTCAGCTTGATTATATCCTCTCTTTCGTTCTTTTCTCCAATGCATAGGAACTGGCAACACATAATCTATTTCCTTTCCCCATTCATTTTCTAACATCAAACTAGCCATTTCATTTCCCCATATCGTACCTACTTCTTTTACACCAGAATAATTGAATCTATGTATCAATTTTTGGATAGCTGTTTCCTTTCTGTAATAGAATAAAGCAGCACCTCGCTCTATCTTTATCCTACCATAAAACATCCGTTCGAATTCATTTCCCTTGTTTTGAATATGGTCTGTATAATAAAGATCTTGTTGACATTCTAGACAGAGTACATTATTTTTCAGAGGAGTATTTTCCTCACATGCCATGCAAAGTTTAGGAAATATGAGGTGAATAAGACCTCTAAAAGCATTTAATGAAAATAATGCGTTTTTCATGCTTTAAATATATGGATTAAAAAGCGATTGATAGATTCGTACTTAAAAAAATCATCATTCTTAGCGGTTTCACAATGAAGTTATAACGTGTTTTCATCTATAATTCTTTAATTTGTTGCTTAATTAAAAAGGACTTTACAGTGGAAGGTATAAATTTAAAAGAACTAGACCGTTTTATAGAGGATTCCTTACAAGAGGATGTGGGAGATGGAGACCATACTTCGTTAGCCTGTATTCCAGGTGAGATACGAGATAAAGCAAGACTTCTTGTCAAAGATGATGGTGTAATTTGCGGTGTTAAATTAGCAGAATATATTTTCAAAAAAGTAGACAGTTCTGCTGTTTTTGAAGAACTCATATCTGATGGAAGTGAGGTGAAATATGGCGATGTTGCTTTCACTGTTGAAATGAACAGCCGTTCACTTCTAATGGCAGAAAGATTAGTATTGAATACGATGCAACGTCTAAGTGGAATCTCAAGTTTAGCAAACAGATTCGCTTTTGAAGTAGAAGACTTAAAAGTAAATATCCTAGATACTCGAAAGACAACTCCTCGTATGAGATTTCTAGAAAAGTATGCCGTTCGAACAGGAGGTTGTATGAATTACAGAGACGGACTGTACGATTGGATTATGATAAAAGATAATCATATCGATGCATGTGGCTCTGTTGGTCAAGCGATCAAAAACGTCCTTGACTATTTAGAGAAAAACAACAAGCAACTTGGAATTACTGTAGAGGTTAGAAATCTTGTGGAATTACATCAAGTTCTCGAAATAGGCGGTGTTACTAGAATTATGTTGGATAATTTCGAACTTCCCATCATGCTAGAAGCTGTTCAGACAATCAACGGCGAATATGAGGTAGAGGCGAGTGGAAATGTAACGCTGAAAACAGTTAGAAATATTGCAAAAACTGGAGTGGACTTTATATCATCAGGTGCCTTGACACATAGTGCTGGCCAACTTGACCTTAGCTTAAAAGTGATAAAAGATTAATGTATAAAATTTTAAAACCTTTTCTTTTCGGATTTACTCCTGAAAAAGCGCATAAACTAACAGTAGCTCTTTGGAAATTCACTTTGAAAATTCCTATAATTAATAGTCTTTTCGTTAATTCTTATAGGGTTCAGGACCCAAAGTTGAAAAGACAGCTCTTCGGGCTGGAATTTGACAATCCAGTAGGTTTGGCTGCTGGTTTTGATAAGGATGGTAAGTATTATGATTCTATGGCAAAGCTTGGGTTTGGTTTCGTAGAAATAGGAACCGTTACTCCGGTAGGACAAGATGGAAATCCTCAGCCACGTTTGTTCAGACTTCCTCCAGATGGTGCACTCATCAATAGAATGGGATTTAATAATGAAGGTGTAGATGCATTAGTAAAAAGATTAAAATCCAAAGGTAAAATCAATTGTATTGTTGGTGGAAACATAGGAAAGAACAAAGTTACTCCTAATGCCGAGGCAACGAGTGATTACTCTATTTGTTTCGAAAAACTATATGACTATGTCGACTATTTCGTAGTCAACGTCTCTTCTCCTAATACACCAAATTTGAGGGAACTCCAAGATAAAGAACCTTTAACAAATCTCTTAAATACCCTTCAAAAACAAAACCAAGCAAAACCCGTACAAAAACCTATTTTACTAAAAATTGCACCCGATTTATCTGATGATCAATTACTTGACATTATTGATATCGTAAGCAATACAGGTACTGCAGGTTTAATTGCCACAAATACTACTATCGACAGATCAAATCTTTCAACTGATAAAACTAAGGTAAACGAAATAGGAAATGGTGGTTTAAGTGGAGCACCTCTAAAAGACAGAAGTACGGAAGTCATTCGGTTTTTGCATAAACACAGCAATGGCAAAATACCAATTATAGGTGTAGGTGGAATCGATTCGCCAGAAGCGGCAATAGAAAAATTAGAAGCTGGAGCAAGTTTGATACAAGTATATTCAGGTATGGTTTTTTATGGACCTAATCTAGTAAAAGACATAAACAAGACTATATTAAAACGTTCATAACGAATTATTCTACGGAAAGACTTGTTGTACGAAAAGATAGCTAGCAGACTTAATTTTTTCATTTAAATCAGTATCTTTAACACGATAAGAATGCAAAATCGAAGACGTAAACCACAGGTTTTATTGAATGATGTATTTGCACTTTTTCTAATTTTTAGTTTATTTGCTTGTAGTTCAACCAAAATTCCCCCTCAAGAATATAAAGGCGATGTAATAACTTTCGGAAACGGTGGAGGATTCAGCGGAATAGAAAATACTATTGCAATACATGAAAACGGGAATGTATTTAGAATCACAGATAGAGGAACAAGCTATGAACCACTGAGCACATTAAGTTCAGCGGAAACTCAACAACTCTTTGATACAGTTGAATTTCTTGGACTGATAGAAATGGATGTAAATAAGCCAGATAACACCTACCGATTTATAGAAGTTAAATCGGGAAAAACAAATAAACGATTGGTATGGTCATCTGATGACATATCAAAAGAACTGCAGATATTTTATAGAATTTTAAATAAAAAAACTCAATAGTATATGAGTATTCAAAGAATTACCCTTAGCATAGTTTTCATTTTTCTTTTGGGCCTAAGCCCATTATTCTCTCAATTTAAAGAGATAAAAGGAAGTGAATATACAGGAGAGAAAATTCAGCTAAAACCTATTTTGCCAGAAAATATAGGAGAAAGCGAACAGGGAGAACCTCTTGATTTTTCTGGTTTTGAGGGATTAGATGTTTCGAATTTCATGCATTCCATTTTCCCTGTTGCCTATGATGAAGGACAAGCCATTGCTTTCAGAGGTCATGTAAACGAGCAAAAAGGATTGCCAATAAATGAACAAGTGGAGATATATCTGGGAAAGGTATTTGAATTGAATGAATTACGTGGAAATTTGAGTTATGATATCGTAAAGACTGAGATAGATGATCTTGACATGACGCATATTACTGTTCAGCAAACGATAAATGATGTAGAGATAGAAGGTGCAGTAATTAAATTACACGCGAAGAATGATATAATAAATTATGTGAATGGTCGACTAAAAGATGTGCCTTCGGTGAATTTTGAGGGGATAAAAACGGAAGAAGAAGCTTTAGAAATTGTTTTGGATGCGTACCGCTCCAAAGGGATTTATCATGAAATAAAGGAATCACAGAGAATATTAGTACCAGAAGTTACAGAGCGGGTTGATCTCATCGTACAAGATGGTGCCTTAGTTTATAGAGTAAAAGCATATGCGAATGTAAAGCAAGAATTCACTTATTATCTTGATGCTCATTCAGGTGAAGTGTTAGAATCATTCAATAATTTCTGTTCTCTTCACCATCATTTTGGTCATCATGGAAACCATAGTCATGATACACCTGCAATAGAGAAAGAAGAAAAATCATCTATTCTTATGGATGGACCAACGACTGCTAATGCTTTGGATTTGTCAAATACTACACGTACAATAAATACTTATGAGGTAGATGGCACATTTTTCATGATTGATGCAAGCAGACAGATGTTTAATGGGTCTAGTTCTAATTTACCAAATGAGCCTGTAGGTACGATATGGACAATTGATGGACAAAACACGAATCCTCAAGACAACAATTTCGATTATGATCATGTAAAATCAACGAATAATTCATGGGCGAGTAAAATTTCTGTTTCAGCTCACTATAATGGTGGCGAGGCATATGAATATTTTTTACAGACACATAATAGAAACTCTATCAACTCTGATGGAGGAAATATCATTTCATTAATAAATATATCAGCACCAGGTGGTGGAGGATTTGACAATGCATTTTGGAATGGAGCAGCAATGTTTTATGGTAACGGTGATCAAGCATTTACTCCATTAGCAGAAGGACTTGATGTAGCAGGACACGAGATGTCGCATGGTGTTGTTCAATCAACAGCTAATTTAACCTATCAAGGAGAAAGTGGAGCTTTGAATGAAGCTTTTGCCGACATATTTGGAGCTATGATTGACAGAGATGATTGGTTAATAGGAGAAGATATAGTAAAAACGTCTGCTTTCCCTTCAGGAGCAATGAGAAGCTTAAGTGATCCACATAATGGTGGTAATTCATTAAGTGATCCTGGATTTCAACCGAAGCACGTAAACGAGCAGTTTCTAGGTTCAGCAGATAATGGCGGAGTTCATATAAACAGTGGAATAGTTAATCATGCTTTTTATCTATTTGCAATCACTTCCAATGTAGGAAAAGATAGAGCGGAACAAGTTTTTTATAGAGCTTTAACTAACTATCTATCTGCTAGCTCTAATTTCAAAGATATGAGAGCAGCGGCGGAACAAGCTGCAGGAGATCTTTATAATCAAGGTGTAGTGGATGCTGTTTCAGCGGCTTTTGCAGCAGTGGGAATAGGAGAAGGTGGATTGAGTACAGATTATGAAGAGGATGTAGACATGAATCCAGGTGAAGATTTTTTACTTTCAAGTAGTGGAAATTTTTCTGAGATATTCCTAAGAAATAATGCTTTAGAATTAATTTCTGATCCCTTGGCATCTCTTGGTCATATAAGTAAGCCAAGTGTAACGGATAATGGTGAAACGATTTTTGTAGTAGGAGAAGATAACAATATTTACAGAATAAACATTGATTGGGATGCAGGAACCATTGATGGAGGAATTTTTGACGATCAGGGTTTATGGCGAAATGTAATTGTATCAAAAGATGGATCAACAATTGCGGTTTTAACGGATCAATTGGTTAATGAAATCATTGTTTTTAGTTTAGAAACTGGAGCGCAAGAATTCTTCACTTTATTTAATCCTACTTTTTCACAAGATGGAAGTACTACAGGTGATGTGAATTTTGCAGATGCAATGGAGTTTGATTTCACAGGTGAATGGATTATGTATGATGCTCAGAGCACGATTAGTGGAGGAAGTAATGGAGAGATTTCATATTGGGACATAGGATTTATCAATGTAATAAATAAGTCTGCGAATTCATTTGCTGATGGTCAGATACAGAAACTATTCAATCAATTACCAGAGAACACAAGTGTGGGAAATCCTACATTTAGCAAGAACTCACCCTATATCATCGCATTTGATTTAGTGGAGCCGAATGGTAATAGTGTAATGGGAGCAAATATAGAAGCTAACGAAATCAGTCAGATCTATGAAAACAATACATTAGGTTATCCAAATTTTAATAATTCTGACAGTCAATTGGTCTATGAGACTGGTGGATTTTTTGGGAATAGTATTGCCTTGTCTGCACTAGAAGGTGATAAGATAACTGCGCAGTTCGGCAGCCATGTTGAGCTTATAGAAGATGAAAGATTTCCAGTGGTGTTTAGCAATGGTATCAGAGTAATTTCAAGCAATGAAGAGGAAGAAATTTTAGTTGATGTAAGTATTTCTCCTAATCCAGCAACAAATTTCTTAAATATAGAAAGTGAAGCAAGAATAAATGCGATCAAAATTTATAGTGTAGATGGAAGATTAATACTTACTCAAAATATCCAGAATGACGTTGCGGTTATCAATATAGATCTATTTTCTAGTGGAATGTACAATCTTATATTGAGTACAGAGAAAGGTGAAGTAACTAAGTCATTTATAAAGGAATAGTTAGGTATAAAATATACCTAAACTTATCATCTATAAATGCTTACATATGGTAAAATGGAAAATTGTTCCTTCACCTGAAGTATTTTGCTCAAAGTGAATGTCACCTTTATGCAGTTTAACTATACGTCTGGCAATAGATAGCCCAATACCACTTCCTTTAAACTTATCTCGAGTATTCAATCTTTTAAAGGGTTTGAATACATATTCTTGATAATTTGTATCAATGCCTATCCCATTATCAGAAACGGAGAATTCCCATAATTTATCATTTTCTGAATAGTCAATGGAGATCGTTGGGCTTTCTGATTTATTAAACTTTATACCATTAGATAATAGATTAGCGAATAGCATTTTAATTCTATTAGGCTGGCACATAATTTCCTTATTTGGAAGATTTATCTTCAGAATGGCGTTCTTACTTTGGATTTCTTCCATAAATTCATCTTTGACTTCATTCATGATATCATTGAAATTAGTCAGAAGAAATTCATCATGAGATTGACTTATCTGAGAATATTTAAGAAGCTGATTCACTAATCCTTCCATTCTCTGTGTTCCCTCTATCACATAATCAAGATACTTGTTTCCTTTTTCACCAAGTTCTTGCTCAAAATCTCTTTTTAACAAACCTGCTAATCCTCCCATCATAACAATAGGATCTCTTAAGTCATGTGTTGTTGCATAGGCAAATTGCTCTAAATCAAGATTCGTTGATTCAAGTTGAGCATTTAATTCTTTCAAACTAGTGTTTGTAGAAATTAATTCAAGTTCCATTTTCTTTCTCTCAGTTATATCTTCATAACTGCCTAAGATACCTATTACTTTACCGTTATTATCTCTAAGCGGTATTTTACTTGTCCTTAACCACCTTGTTTCACCATTTGCTATGGTCTGAGGTTCTTCAAAATTAATTTGAGATTCTCCTGAAGACATTACTTCATCATCTACTTTTATGAAAAATGCAGATTGCGCATCGCTCCAAGGTAAATCATAATCTGTTTTCCCTTTGATATCATTTGGTGAATTAAATCCTGCAGAAATAGCAAAATTATGGTTGCAACCTTGATAAACACTTTTTCTATCTTTCCAAAAAATGAAAGAAGGGATATTATTTAAGACTATTTGTAAAAGTTCTTCTTTTTTAATTATCTCAGAATCCATTTGCTTTTACTTTTCTTTTATACTTATACTTTAATATAACAACAATTATTCCATTTAGTAGCGTTTACTTCACCTTTAACAAAAACAAAAGTGCTGTTAATCTGATGCTAAACACCTATTTGACTATTTGAATAACTGATTTTTGATACTTTGATTTTTAACTATTTAGTATTGCGATAACTCTATTTTTAAACTATTCGATTTACAATATAGGATTTCTATTCGAATAAATAAAGAGTGAATTTCGAAATTAATACAAAATGCAAAAGAATTGGTATAGGTGCTGAAAGTCAGAAACTGTACCATCATGCATGCCATACCAATTTTTCATATTATCTTGTTCTTAAATAATAAATGATGAAAGTCCTTATTGCATCTGATAAATTTAAGGGTACTCTAAGTGCGCATGAAGTTTGTGAAGCTATCTCCAAAGGCATTAAAAAAAACAATGAAGTTGAGATTGAAATTCAAGCATTAGCTGACGGAGGTGACGGCTCTTTAGAAATTATTTCTCAATTTCTAAATCTTGAAAAACAACTTATTCAAACAGTAGATCCATTAGGTCGAAAAATAAAGACTTTCTACCTCACTTCACATGATTCTGCTTTCATAGAATTAGCACATGCTAGTGGAATTGCTCTCCTTCCTAAAGAAGATAGGAACCCTATGAAAACCTCTACATATGGTACTGGATTAATGATAAAAGATGCTATTAATAAAGGGTTCAAGAAAGTTTTCCTTTTCCTAGGAGGTAGTGCTACGAATGACGCTGGAACGGGAATAGCATCTGCTTTAGGTTGGAAATTTCAAGATAAACATAAGCGAGAATTATATGTAAATGGAGGAAATTTGGTAGATATTCATATTATCGAATCTCCTTCTGATTCTATCACTGAAGATATTGAGATTGTACTTCTCTGTGATGTAACAAATCCACTTTATGGTCCACACGGCTCTGCATATATTTATGCTGCACAGAAAGGTGCAAATTCTCAAGAAATAGAATTCTTAGATAATGGACTAAAAAATATACATGCTGTGTTATTAAAAGAATCAGGCATTGATACGAATAGGATACCTGGTGTAGGTTCTGCTGGAGGAATCGGTGCATCTTTGATTGCTTTATGTAATGCGAAGATACAGATAGGATTTGAGATGATTTCCAATCTAACAAATCTTGAGGATAAAATTAGAAATGCAGATATTGTAATAAGCGGTGAAGGAAAACTTGATAGTCAATCTGTCAAAGGAAAAGTAATTTATGGTGTCTCTAAGCTCTGCAAAAAGCATGAAAAACCGCTTATTGTATTTGCAGGTCAAAATGAACTGACAGCTTCAGAAATTGAAAATTTAGCTGTCAAAAATGCATACGCTATAATGGACCATGCAAAAGACATAGAAGATGCTCTTAGTAATGGGAAATTCTATTTAGAAAAAATTGCGGGGAAACTAAACTTATACCAATTTAAGGTTAGAGTGAGGTAATAGATTTGGAAAGTAAAAAGTCATTCTACAAGGCAGAAATTTATTGCATAACCTTAGTTAGAATAATACTAATTCTTCATTAGAATTGGTATAAAAAAAAGTCTCCAACTAAAAATTAGTTGAAGACTTTTGTATAGTATTTTTCTGTTTCTCTAGTTTCGTAAGCTTGATAATACTGCTTAGAAGTTAGTACACATTTCGAACTCTAAAACTCTTAATAATATAACAGTCAGAACAATCTGTTTTTATCAAGGTCACACTTGCTTTTTCCTGAACTTCATCAAGAAGTTGTTTTAAGTTTTCTGTTTCTATATCTACAGGAATTCTCTTATTCCAGTCAAAATTATTTCCATTAGGAACAGCATGACCATTACTTAAAGTAAAGATTCTGTTCATTATTTCTCGGACCGTATATAACTTTATAGGCGCTGGATCAAAATTTAAAATCTTAGGTTCTATAGGAGTTGTTTCTTTAAATTCACTTCCATCATATGAAAAACTCTCTCCCTTTTTCACTTTGACTGCCTTAGAAGTATCAACTACATCAAAAAAGTTTATTAATCCTTCTATATTCTTCACACCTGTAACCTTAGGATCTGTTGCATCCACCTCATATATAGTACCTAAAGCCTGAACTCCAGCTAATGCTGTTTGCACTATAAATGGTTTATCCGGATTCGGTGTTACATCGAATGTTGCAAGCCCTTCCAGTATAACAACTCTTTCTTTTTTATCGTCAAATGTTCTCGGATAAGTTAAAACTGATCCAGGATTAAGAGTTACCTTCGTCTCATCTGGCAACATCAATTCTTGACCATCTTCTTGAGCTAAATGTGTTATTTCATTTCTTGGCCATAAAAAGTATGCACATACAACTAATAACAACATACTAGCTGTGAGTAAAGCTGGACGTAACTCCCTCCATAAGGAAATAGGTTTTTCAACTTTTTCCTGAGTTAAAGGAATGACTTTTGCATCATCTGCACTTTCCGATTCTTCTACTTCAACTAACTTCATGAATGCATCCCATTCCGCCTCAACATCAAAAAGTTTTATATTCTTTGCTTTGGAAGATTCATTAAAAATATCCTCCATTAGGCTAAAATCGCTAGGATTTTTTGCCTTCCAAGATTCTACAGTAGATTGCTCTTCTGCGGAACATTGTTTGTTGAGGTATTTTAATATTAGATCTTCCTGTATCATAAACTTTTTATTATGCTAACAAGTTAGTTCTCGGGGTACTTTTATTAATTTGCTATCAGTTGTACCTAAGACGCAAGCATATTTCGATAGTCACACTTTTTATAAACTTTATTCAATAATTTAACGTTTGAGATAACTCTTCTCGTAGTAAAACTAGCGCTCTAGCAATATTACTTTCTACCGTACGCTTAGAGATTCCCATATGATTGGCTATCTCTTCGTAAGTTAATCCTTCAAACTTATTTAATTTAAATATTTCTCTAGTTTTTGGCTTAAGTACTTCTAAAGCCTCTACTATTTTTGTTCTGATTTGAAAACTATCAGCATCTCTAGAAACCTCTTCTTCTACTCTATCAATTCTTTCTAAATCTTCTTCTAACACTACATTTACATTCGACTTATATTTCCTAATATGATCTAATGCTGCATTTTTAGCTACCTGATATAGATAACTCTTAGGTGAAGAAGTGACATCAATTTTATTTCTCCCTTTCCATATTTTCATGAATGTAGCTTGAATAACATCTCTAGCCTCATCCATGTCATTGACATAACGAGAATACACAAAGTTGACCAGGCCATTGTAATGGAGCTGGAATAACTTTTTAAATTCGTCTATATTTTGAAAAATTATTACCATAAGTACTATACAAAGATTGTATAGTGTTTATCCTATTGACTTAAACCACTCTTGGAATTTCTCTCCTAATAAAGGTAAAGGCTGCATTTTTCCTCCTAAAGCACCAATTAAACTGATAATCCAGCCTATAATTGCTCCAAAATATAAAACAATGCCTGCTATCCACCCTAATATTGGGATAATCATTATTATACCTGCACCTATCATGCAGACCATTAACCCTAACATCTGTCTTATATAAAAACTTGCTAAAGGATCTTTCTTATCATTATTTGTTACGAATGCAATTATCCATCCGATTAGAGTGATGTGCGATACGATTGCTGTGGTTTTGCCGTCCATATGAGTTTTTTTTCACTAAATTAAAAGATTTCATCTTGTTGCGCAACATATCTATAGTTTATTAGCTTTTATAATCGATTTATATGGAAAAAAAATCAATTATAGCACAAATCTTACTTTAGATGATCCAATTTCTTAAACGTCCTTTTTTCAATTTAAGTTCCCATGAAACATGGAACACAGTGACACATAGTTTAGGAATAATATTTGCATTTATCGCATTTCCATTTTTGATTTATCATAAGATTAATGATGTATCAACTATACAATTAATAAGTATATTTATATATGCAGCATCTTTTCTTTTTCTATTCATTGCATCAACTACCTATCATTATTTACAGAAAGAAAAGGCAAAAGAACTGTGGCGAAAAATTGACCACATTAGCATTTATTATATGATAGCAGGAACCTATGTTCCCTTCATGATAGCTTATCTGCCATCAAAAAAAGCACTCATTTTTCTTGCAATTATGTACACCATAGTTCTAGTCGGAACACTTTTCAAGATCTTTATGATGGGAAAATTCGAGAAATTTAGTGTTTTCCTTTATGGTTTTCTAGGTTGGATGGTAATATTCATAGCAAAATCGTTTTTTGGAAACGCTTCTTTACTAGTTTCGGTTCTTGTAATACTTGGAGGATTTTTTTATACAGCAGGCATCTACTTTTATGTGAAAGATAAAAATTATGATCATACGATATGGCATATCTTTGTTCTTGTGGCTAGCATTCTACATTTCCTAGCAGTATATTTTATATGAATAAAAACGACAAACACCTTTTACTGATTGACAATTATGATTCTTTCAGTTATAATATTGTAGAGTTATTACGCTCTATTGACGGCATTAAAGTAAGTATTTATAAAAATGATGATCCATTAATTCTGGAAACTATTTATGATGGTGTTATTGTTTCTCCAGGTCCTGGATTACCAAGTGAATCTGGTCTGTTATTAGATGCTTTACAGAAGCACATTACAAAGGTTCCTCTTTTCGGTATTTGTCTCGGATTACAGGCAATTGTAGAATTTTATGGTGGAAAACTAAAGCAACTTCCTACCGTTTTTCATGGCATTCGCGATAAGGTAACACTTTTGGACGAGCACAGCGAAAGTCCACTTTTTAAAAACATCCCTCATCGTTTTTTTGCTGGTAGATATCATTCTTGGGTCGGGGCCCAAAAGGATTTACCATCTGTTCTTCGCCTTACAGCTTTGGGAAGTGATGGAGAAATTATGGCTATTGAAAATTCTAATGAGCACGTCTATGGTGTACAATTTCATCCTGAATCATTTATGACTGAACATGGTCTTACGATGCTCCAAAATTTTATAAATTTGCTGTATAAAATAGAAGAAAAGGGACTCACGCACGTACCTTCTTTACAATAAAATCACGATATGAACTCATTCGGAACGAATTTTCGTTTATCCATTTTTGGAGAATCTCATGGCAAAGGTGTAGGTATAACACTTGATGGAATCCCTCCTGGCATTCCTATGAAACTAGAAGATTTTACAGATGATATTCACAGACGTAAAGCAGGCGCAAAAGGTACAACTCCTCGAATTGAAAAAGATGCACCTAGTTTTTTATCTGGTGTTTTCAATGATTTCACTACTGGTGCACCTCTTACGATTTGGTTTGAAAATACCAACACAAGATCGAAAGATTATTCTAAGCTAAAAACACATCATAGACCAGGACATGCTGATTTTACAGCTGAAAAAAAATATAATGGCTTTCAAGATTATAGAGGTGGTGGACATTTTTCAGGCCGACTAACACTTTGCCTTGTTGCAGCTGGAGTAGTAGCTAAAAAAATACTTGGCGAATCAATCCATGTGAAGGCACATCTTATAGAGGCAGGGGGAAATACAAATATAGAAGAAGCGATTTCTATAGCTATAGACAAACACGAATCAATAGGTGGAATAATAGAATCTACATCTACAGGTATTCCCGTTGGTTTTGGCGAACCATTCTTCAATAGCGTAGAATCAATTATCGCTCATCTTGTGTTTGCTGTTCCAGCTACCAAAGGTGTAGAATTCGGTTCAGGATTTGCAGCTGCTCGAATGACTGGTTCAGAGCATAACGACAACTTTATTGACGAAAAAGGTACTACTGAAACAAATAATGCAGGTGGTATTAATGGTGGAATTACTAATGGGAATCCATTTGTTTTTAGAGTTGCTATTAAACCAACTTCATCCATTTTTAAAGGTCAAGAAACTTATAATTCCGAAACTGGAAAAGTAGAAGAGCTGAAAATAGTAGGAAGACATGATGTTTGTATTGCATTAAGAGCACCAGTTGTAATAGAAGCAATTACTGCAATTGGCCTTGCGGATTGTCTACTAACAAACAGAATAAATCATTAACCTTAGTATTTACTCTCTTAAAAAAGCTGGTATTCTTCCAGCTCTCCTTGCTGGCAGTAAACTTGCCAAATAACCAATGGCCATCACAGTTATAAATACAATGAAAAAGTCAGCAATTTTCATCAAAACTGGATATGTATCAATTATTGATCCTGGAGGAATAGGCACCAATCCTATTCTAATCTGCAACTGATAAATGATAATTGCTAGTATAGAACCTAAGATAAATCCTATGAAACAGATAAGTACACCTTCCGCAATGAAGATTCTACCTATCCTTTTTTTAGTCATTCCAAGAGATTTTAAAATGGACATATCTTTCTTCTTCTCAAGAACCAACATCCAGAGTGCACCTACCATATTAAAGGCAATTAATAATAAAGTGAAACACGCTAATGCATAACTTAACCACTTCTCTATTTGCATAACTCTAAGAAATGAAGCATCCTGTTCATATTGATCTTTCACATAATAGGCGTCTCCTGCTATTTCTTTAATCTTTTGCTTAACATCTTTGACATTTGCTTCTTCAGTTAACCCAACTTCCAATGCGCTTACTTTGCCTCTTTTGCCCAATAAAGCTTGTAAAAATTCTAATGAACAAAAAGCGTACTTATTATCCTGTTCATCCTGAACAGAAAAAGTACCTCCTGCATACAAATACTGCGATTTATATGGACTGGCAGATCCCAAGCCACTCTTTTTAGATGGTGCAAATATTCTAACTGGATAAATATTTCTTCTCACTGAAATATTCAACTTATTTGCCAAACCTACTCCAAAAACAGCTAAATCTGAATCACCATCAACTAATGTAAACGAACCTTTTCTAATGACTGAATCAATTTGATTGACTGTGCGAAAATGCTCATCAACTCCCTTCATATATCCCACTTCCTGAATATCGTCGTATTCAAACAAAACCAAATCTTCCAGACTCTTAGACACTTCACTTACGCCTTCTATCTTTAAAATTTCATCTAATGGAATCGCATCTTCAGTAAATGTTTTGCCCTCTACTAAACTAATTTTAATTGGTGGATTAAAGGAATTAAACAAGCCTGAAATCAGATCTTCCAAACCATTGAATACTGTCAAGATGAGTATCAATGCTGCTGTACCTATAGTAATTCCTAAAACTGAAATGCCTGTTATGACATTAATAACATTCGTACTCTTCTTTCCGAACAAGTACCTACGGGCAATATGAAATGGTAAATTGATCAATTAATTGTATCCCCTCTTATAAGACGATAGCGTTTTCTCGCTTCTATGGCAAATGTAGAATTTGAATAATCCAAGAACAACTTTTCATACAACTTTTGTGCTTCGTCAAGTTTTTCTAACTGATTTTCGTATAACTCAGCAAGATTAAACATCGCATTATCAGCACGTATTTCATCTGGATATTCTTCTATTATCTGGAGATATAATTTTTCAGCTTTTTCATAATCTTTTAATCGTACAAAAGCTAATGCTTTCGTGTAAAAGATATCATCCCGTAAACCATGATTAGGAAACAATGTATTGATACTATCCAATGCAGCAAATGATTCGTCATACTTGTTCTGAAATGCTAGCAATTCTGCTCTTGCAAACAACTCCATTGGCATCGCTGTAGAATCAAGCCCTAAATTATCTGTGATGAATACAGAAAGATCTATAGCATCATTAGAAATCAATTTCGACGTAGAAGCTTTTAATATATCAAACTGAGATTGAGCCCACTCAAAATCACCATTGTAATAGGACAACTTTGCATTTCTAAAACGTGCTTGTTCTCCTAAGTATGCTTCTTTTAATTCTTTATCTACCTGCGAATATAACAACGTAGCTTCCCAAATTTCAGAGCTCATCAAATAATAATCTCCAAGATCTAATTTTGCATTATTCAACACATATTTATTTATACCTCGGATATCTAAAAGCTCGTTTAATATCTTAATCGCTTTATCTAAATCATTCAGATATATAGCTTCTAATTCTGCATAATTTGCCATTAGATAAGCTGTATTAGAATTCTTACCCTTGTCTGCTAGATAAGCTTCATATTCAGCTTCTAGCTCCTTTATATCATCAATCGAATAATCATAATTTCTAGTAATCTTCTTTCTCTTATTACTTAAACTCTGTTCTTTCGCATTCAAAGCCAATATAGATAATGGCTTATTTTCTACTATATAATCAAATCCATCAATCGCCGTATCATAATCTCTAGCATTTGCAGCGATAACAGATAAATCATATATACGTCCTCCATCCTCTCCTAATCTGAGATCAAGTGCTTTTGCCTGACGCATTGCCTGTTTATAATCCTTGTTTTGAGTATGAGCCCAAAGCAATAATTCCGGCAATTCTATTAAGTCAGGATTTTTCTGAATGCGATCGTAAAGCTTCACTTTTAGATCATCAAAACCACTTTTTGTCAACTCTCTTGTAAGTATGCTTCTTACGCTATTCGTCTGTCTTGGATTATATTCTATGGCATCTAAATATTTTTCTAGCATACCATCTATATCTCCTTTTCTTCTGTAGAGATCTGCCAAATTATAGGAGTAAACATTCTCTTTTCCTAGTAGGACTTCCGCTCTCTCATACACTTTGAGCGCTAAATCATACTTGGAACTTCTTCTGAATGCGTTCGCTAAATTGGTGATATTATTTGGTTTATTATCGAGACTTGCAATTGCCAAATCATATTGTTCTTGCGCCTTATCCATTTTCGATTGCAATTCGAAGATATCACCGTAAATCACATAAATGTCTGGTCGTGGATTTCTCTTTAGCTCTTTCTTTATGATCTTCTCTGCTTTCGTATAATCTTCTATCGCAGTAAGACATTTAATATAGTAGGAGAAATAGGTAGCGTTTTTAGATTTATTATAGAGCTGCTCATAAATTTCAGCTGCTTTTTCGAATTCTCCTGTATTGTAATATTGACGTGCTAATTGTTGATCTTGACCATTTAGGTTGTTAACCAAGAACAATATTCCCACAAGAAAAATAAGTTTAAAAATCTTCATCTCTGACTAAATTATAGCTATATAACGTAAAGTTGGTTTATTTCGGTTCATATTTCACCATTTGAAAACTTAAATCTTTGTTATAATGACAATAAAAGTCTCCTTTATTGGTGGATTAACAAGGGTCATTTACTTTTGTGGCTAAATTATTATTACATGAGTGATGTCAGATTGAGATTTGCCCCTAGCCCTACAGGCCCTCTTCACATAGGAGGAGTTCGAACGGCTCTTTACAATTATTTATATGCCAAGAAAATGGGTGGTACTTTTATTCTTAGAATAGAAGATACGGACCAAGGCAGATATGTGGAAGGAGCAGAAGAATACATTATTAAATCTCTAGAATGGCTTGGCTTAGCATTTGACGAAAGTCCTTCCAAAGGAGGAGAATGTGGACCATATCGTCAAAGTGAGCGAAAGGCTTTGTACAAAAAGTACACAGAAGAGTTAATAAAATCTGGCAAAGCATATTATGCTTTTGATTCAGCTGATGATCTTGCTGAAATGCGTGCAAGATATGAAGCAGAAGGAGTTCACTCGCCTAAGTATGACCATAACACTCGTTCTACTATGAAAAACGCTTTGACTTTAAGTGAAGAAGAAGTTCAAGCATATCTTGATAAGGGTGAAAATGTAGTTGTTCGACTGAAACTAGAAGCTGACGAAGAAGTAATCTTTCATGATATAGTAAGAGGTGAAGTTAGCTTTAACACGAATCAACTCGATGATAAAGTTCTCTTAAAGGGAGATGGAATGCCAACCTATCACATGGCTAATATAGTGGATGATCACCTGATGAAAATTTCACATGTTGTCAGAGGAGAGGAATGGTTATCAAGCACAGCTCATCACGTACTACTGTATAGAGCGCTAGGATGGGAAGATACGATGCCAAAATTTGCGCATTTACCGCTTATCCTAAATCCTACAGGAAAAGGTAAATTAAGTAAAAGAGCTGGCGCCAAATTTGGTTTCCCAGTTTTCCCATTATCGTGGAAAGGTGCAACGGAAGAAGAAAGTTTTGAAGGCTTTAGAGAATTTGGGTTTAACCCAAAAGCTACGCTAAATTTTCTTGCTTTTCTTGGATGGAATCCAGGGACAGAACAAGAGATTTTTAGCTTGGAGGAATTAGTGAAAAGCTTTAGCCTAGAGAATATAGTAAAGGCTGGTGCGCGTTTCGATATAGATAAAGCGAAGTGGTTTAATCAACAATATATCATTGCAAGTGATGCTGATGAGTTAGTGAATTCCGTCAAAAGTTTACTCGGCGAAGAAAATTCATATTCAGATGAATTCCTGACAGGTCTGGTAGAATTAATGCGTGAACGTGTGGTGCTTATGCCAGAATTTGTGCAAAAAGGTGCCTATTTCTTTAGCGATGAATTAGAATATGAAGAGAAACCAATTCGTAAGAAATGGAAAGAAAATAATATTCCACACGTAAAAACATTATTCCAAAATATAGAAGCAGTCGACGATTGGTCACTTGTTACCTTACAAAATGAAATTAAAGGTTATATCACCTCTAATGAATTAAGCTTCGGTAACATATTACCATTTGTAAGAATTGCTGTTGCGGGAACAATGAAGGGACCTGACATTTTCGGGATGATGGAATTATTAGGAAAAGATGAGGTAGTAAAACGACTAAATAAAGGACTTCAGATTTTTGATGAGGTCAAAAATGAACCTTCATAACATGGCTTCTAATTCCTTAGAATTCGACATAAAAGAATTGACAAGTGATCAATTCTTGAAATCAATTAAAATAATTCACATGGCATTTTTATCAGGTACTGTGCTTTTATTGATTGTTATGACGAATATGATAGGATTTGGAAATATTAACTTTCAAAACATTGATTACACAATTCTTGGCTTTGCTGGAATAGGGCTGATTAGTTTTATTTTTATAGGTAAATTAATCATCGATAAGAAAAACGCTTCTATAGTAAATACAGACAAATTAATGTCTAAGTTAATCACTTACAGAACCAATAAGATTGTGCAGATGGCCCTTACAGAAGCACCTATTATGATTTGCATCGTTTTAGCATTTATATTTAAAGAATATGCTTTACTAGTGGTCGCTTTTCTGGCAATAATCTACTTATTTAGTATTAAACCAAGTAAGGATGAAATAATAGTCAAGATACCACTTAGTTCTTCTGAGAAGAATTACCTGAATGGTCATATGAAATTTGGTGTTTGGGAAAGTAATAATGAAATGGCTTAAATCTTCTTTCCCAAATTTTTCTTGAAATAGCTTGCACTGCTCATTGCGCTTTCCAGTGAATTAATCGAGTAATTTGAATCTTGTTCTATGTAGAAATGTTCTAATCCTGCTTTATTGATAGCTGATAAGAGCTTAGGATAATCGATAATCCCATTTCCTAATTCTGTGAAATCTCGTGTATTTGCTTCCATGTCTTTTATATGCCACATGGTAATTCTACCTGGATTATCTTCTATCAATTTGGCAGGGCTAAGTGAAGATTCAAAAATTAACCAGTACATATCAAGTTCAAAAAATACTTTGTCAACATCTGTTTCTTGTAATAAAATATCATAACCTATTTCCCCACCCTGCTCCGTAAACTCAAAATCGTGATTATGATAAGCCAATTTCAATCCTGCCTCTTTTATTTTTTCTCCAATGACATTTAAACTTAAGGCAAGATGCTTAAAGTAATCGATAGACCTTTGAGTCGGCGAAAGCCAAGGAAAAACCAAGTACTCACTTCCCAAAACCTCTGCAGCCTGAATACATTGATCAACAAATCCTAACAGCACGTCTTTGGATCCATCCAAAAAATTCTGAAAATCATAATGACCACTAGAAATACTTAATCCTAAGTCATCAAATCTCATTTTAAGTTCTTGAGGAGAAAGACCATAAATTTTATTGTTATCAGGATTCAAACCATGAACTTCGAAATCCTGATAACCTCCTACTTTCAGCGCTGATAATGTACCCATCACATCTCTCTCCATTTCATCTCTAATGGAATACAATTGGTAAGCCATTTTGTAAGTTGAACTAGGACTAAAAAGATTGCATGAGTTTGCTGCGAACAAGCTGCCACCAAAAATACTCGATTGAACAATGAAATTTCTTCTATCCATAATCAATCAACAATATACAGACTATGAATCTAAAAGACGATGAATTGCAGCAAAATCCAATCTTCCCATTCCATTATTAACAGCTTGGGCGTACAGTTCTTTCGCTAAATTTGCCATGTACAGAGGATGATTATTTTCATAAGCCGTAGTGGCAGCCAGATGAAGATCCTTATGCATCCATTCTAAAGGAAACTGGACATCATATTGATCCTTAGCAATCATTGCAGATTTGAATTTAGTGAAAGGTGCAGACACTACGAGATTAGGTAAAGTATCTAGTAAAAATGACTGATCTAATCCCATCTTTTCCCCTAAAACAACAGCTTCAGAGAAGATAATCATGGATTGGGCAAGCATCATATTTACTAACATTTTATAGCTTGCGCCATGTCCTACTTCTCCTATATGCATAATTTTTCTACCCATCATATCAAGATAAGGTTCTACACTTTGCACCGTGTTCTTATCTCCTCCCACAAAGAAAACAAGCTCAGCATTTTCAGCATGAGGTTTTGTTCCAGCAACTGGTGCATCTATAAATCGAATAGATTTCTCCATAGAAATTTCAGACATAGACCTAGAAAAAGAAGGATTCACAGTACTACAATCTACCCAAATGGCATCTTTTTTCATCTGATCTAAAACTGGAGAATCACTATCTACCATAATGAGTTTTACTACTTCAGGAGTAGACAGCATAGTGAAAACAATATCGGCATCTTGAACGGTCTCAGTAAGTGTTGCTGCAGTTTTTGCACCTTGACCAACCAGCCGATTTACAGCGTCTTTACTACGATTAAAAACCGTGATATCCGTCCCATTTTTCAGAAGATTAGCAGCCATTCGACTACCCATAATTCCTAAACCTATAAAGCTAACTTTCATTTCGATTGTATTTTGTGGTATTATACAAATTAGATAACAAGAAATGTGTGGGAAGGGTTTTTAGGGAGGGAGTGGTTGTATGTGCAATTCCGGCCAAAGGAAGGAATCACATCATGTAAATAGTTATGTGTTATCAATTCTTTTGATAATCATCCATATATATCTTTCCATTGTTGGTGTGAAATCTCATTTCCCAAACACCTTCATTTTTCTCAAAACCATATGGAATCTTCACAAAATACAATTTGTACATCTTGTTAGATTCTGATTCAAGATCTATTGGAATTTCAATAGAATCAAATCCTTTTCTTCGAAAATTAATGGATTCAACCATATTTGGAAGTTGAATTTCGATTGTATCATTATCTATAAACTGTGAAAATTCCATACCTTGATGATAATATGTCAACTCTACAACCTCATCTTTTTCTAGCATGGGATAGATCTTTGAAATCTTGAAAGAATTTAAGTTGTTCAGATTTTTAGATCTGTAATCTTCAACTTCGAAGGATGAAAATGGGCCTTCAAAGTTTAATTTGATATTTGATGAGTCTATTTGAAAGGAACCTTCCCCATAAAAATAATCATAGCAAAAGGTCATTTTATAATTAAATCTTCCATTTACTTCTAATTCTATTCTATGAATGGGCGTTTCTCCTTCAGGATATTCTACCCAGACATATTCGCCAATATAATTAGATTGGCTATTTATGGAGGAATAGTAGACCACTAAGAGCAGAAGAAAAATATATTTCATTAATATTAAGTATTAGATATAAGTCCTTCTATTTTTAACGAGTACATATTTTACATAGTATTTAATCTAGATTTTGACTTCTATTTTTAAGAAATTGTATCTGTGATACATGAGTACTTAACCTATCTCTTGATTAATTTTACAATTATGCATAGGGTGAATACACATAACTTAATTATATCCTCACCTACAATTAGCTTTTGTTCCAATCATGATATATTTTCTAAGGAAATATTTTGATGGGTGAAGCACAGGAATAAAAGATGGAGTCAATTTTAAGGGTTATGTCCTATCTAATATTAGTCAAAGTATTTCATTTAAGTGTTTTAATATTGTCAAATAAGTGATTTCTATTCAATAAATAATTACCATTATTAAAAGATAAATCGTCTGAGATTTTAGTCAAAAACTCTGTTAATGATTTACCTATTACAACTGATTCTAATTCATCTCTACCAAAAATTATGATTTGACCTTTGACTCCATTTTGGTCTGGGTCCAAATCATAGCCTATGTAATTTCCACCAACATCACTGATAAATGGAATCCATTTATTATGAAAGTATATTTCTTTAATAGTATTGGAAGGTTTGGATTTTGGAGCTGCGAATTCAAATCTTTTTCTCTCTATTTGAATTTCTCTATTGGCAAATATTACAAAGTTTAATGTATCCCAAGAATTATTCTCAATTTGATGAAGTTCTTTTATTGATTCTTTTATTTCTGTATAATCATCAATTCTAAAGTGAGTTCTTTCTTTAGCCGTTGTGTTTGGATTAGCATATAGATATGGGCCTTCATAATTTCCAATTCCACATTTAAATTCAATTTTGTGCCAATTTTTCTTTAAACCAAAGAGTGAATGTTTAGGTGCTTTTGACAAATAGAAACTTGCAATCTTTTCAATGAATGAATCCGATTTGTCACTAATTTGAATTTTTGATTTTATTAATGAATTACAAAAAGTTAGATGTTTAACGATCTGTTGGCTGCTCATGAATTCCAGACCGAGAAATGACATTTTCTTAGTCTCTTTGTTTTGACCATTCCCTATTTCATAGATTTCAAGTAAATCCTTAGGAAATGATTCGTCAATCATCTGTTCAATTTGTTGTACTTCATATCCAACAATAGGTTTTCTCAGTGACTTTGAATCAAGATTCAAGTTCTCTATTTGCCACTTCATAATATTCTGGAAGAGTGATTTGTTTTTCATCTCATATTGTTACTAATTCAGTTGTATCTTCACTTAAAATTAGCTTTTTTTTCTTTTCAATTTTGCAATAGTATTTAATATCGCCTCTCGATTCTTACTACTTGATATCCAATTAGGTAATTTTTCTATCATTGACTGATAATTACCTTCGTGCCTTTTTCTTAATTCCGCCGAGACGTAATTTTCTATTTCGGTTAAATGTTCTATGTTATAAGCCCAAAAAAAATCATTTTTGAATCTTGTTGAATACCAAAAATCTAACCCACAATATTGGTCTTTTGACTGGATATTATACATTCCTCCACTTTTATAAACATCAAATTCTGGAGTCACTTGATTCTGGTGATTACATTCTGGACATTTACAATTTACTTTTTTGACTGTTGTTATTAATTTCGAAGTATCTAAATTGAATATTGAATCGCATTTGGAACAAACAACTTTTTGATTCTTTGAGAATGTAGAATACTCAAATCCTTTCCTTGAATAAAAGCAATTACTACATTTTAATTCTGGCTCATCCTGATATTGATTTCGAGTTTTGAGATTTGCCTTACCTGAACACTTAGGGCATACTACATCGACATTACTAATGTAGTACCATTCTGTGTTTCCGTTATCTTTGTATGTATTATCCGATTTCATTTTTCATAATTTAAATTAGAATCTCTAATGAGTTCTCATTTCTTTTCAAATAGTGTTTCTTTTACTCATCTTAATTGTGTAAAATTTAGCAGTACCCATCATATCCAATAGTCTATGGTGTGGTCAAAGCATGTTATAATGACAATTTTTATAGTTCATATATGTGCAATTTATTCCTAAAATCATTGATATATAGTTTACCCTTTCCATAATTGACACTTTTTATTGCTGGAAATTCACCTTCAATTTCATCGATTGTTTTACACCAATTTATTTTTTTGTTTTGGCGTGAAAACTCTCCAAATTTATTATTTGTACTTCCTTCCCAAAAATATAATTGATTTCGATCCCAGCCGCCCAATCTTGTTGTTTCGATTTGGTACTTAGTTATTTGCTCTGTCAAGTCCGTTAATTCAAAAATTGAATTTGCCAAATCGAATTCTATATAATGTCTAGGGCCAATTGAGAAAATACAGTTTTTAATTTTATCTATTCTTAGATTATCAAGAACAAGGTAATCTTGATAATACTTGCATTCAAACTCAATTTGACCAGAAACTAAATTTATTCCTAAAATAAGATTTGAGCCAGCTTTTATATAAAGAAGGCTGTTGTGAATTCCAATGAATTCTTGTAGATCTATTTTCTTAGATTCTCCATTTATAGAATAAGAGCCATAATTATGCAAATTCACATCCCAAAGTTTAGTGCCATCTTGCTGGTTGTATTTAGTGATACTTGAATTTATGTGTCCAAAAAGATTGTCTTTTTCGAAATATATTTGACCTATTCCATCTTCCATACTCCAAAGTTCTTTCTGTGTTACAAAGTTCACGGCGAACACATTCATTTTTGTATATGATTCATTATATGTAGCGTAAAGCAGGATTTCTTTATGGATTAGATCTCCAACATATGGCAAAGAATACTTAGCTAATGTAGCAGAATCGATTAACTCTGATGTATTAGATTTTTGGATATAGATTCTTCCTTCCTTTTGTCTAATCAATTGAATATCTCCTTCAGTGATTACGTTAGAATTTAGATACACTTTATTACTAGACCAAATAATTTCTTCAGGTTTAGTAATGAACCCATTTATTTTTTCAATTTCTTTTATCTTTTTCAATTGACTTAGGTTTTCATTTTTCATGCTTCATAGCCTACCTATATCCTCACCTAAAATTAGCTTTTGTTCTACTCTTTATATCTATTCTTTGGAAATATTTTGATGAGAATCTAATGGAA
Source organism: uncultured Saprospiraceae bacterium (assembly GCA_964607315.1). Taxonomy (GTDB): domain Bacteria; phylum Bacteroidota; class Bacteroidia; order Chitinophagales; family Saprospiraceae; genus JAHDFB01. The sequence goes on from CAZSKA010000007.1 coordinate 24,922, forward strand.
TTGGAGATGTAGTCTAATGTATGGTTTAGGGTATTTAGTGAAGCTGTGTTTAACCGCTATGAACAATTAATGCATTCTTCTCAGTTTGTTTTTTATTCTCTAATAATAATATTTCTTCAATTTTTTGAATTTATCAACCCGCGATCCATATCAAGTTTTTTCCTGTATTTAAAGGAATCTTCTTTCAAAAGATCAATAATTTCTCCTTTAGAATTAGCAATAATTGTAGTATCTTCTGTCTTGATTTTCAAATAAGTTATTCGAATGTCCTGTTCTTTAATTTTTGCTCCTCCTAAGAATGAAGTGAAAATTGAAGTTAATACTATTGATGAGTCTTTTGGTAATTCTAAAAAGACACTATCTGCATTTAAACTTGTTGTATTCGGAAAATTTGATACCTCATGTCTTTTCATAGTTTCTATTCCAGGTTTTACCGTCAAATCAACACTTGTATTTGAGAAGTTATGAAGTGTCAGTACTTTGAATCCTCCACAACTCACAAAAAGAAGAGACAGCCCGAAGAAAATAAATTTCCAAAATTTCATGTTTATCTTTTTTAACATGGAACGGTTCTGAGTTATTGATCGGACGCTGCAATAGCAGGTCTAATTTCAAAGCATATTGTTCTATCCCGTTTCAATTTTTTATTTCGATTTCTTTACTATTACCAATTACATCTTTATTCATCTCAAAGTACTAAAATTCATTTCTGTTCTTGTTTCATCTTGCAGTGAGCTTTTGTTATGGATCGTACTTCAAACCACAATTTTGGTTTATATGCTTAATTTGGGGTTTGTATAATTTGTGTTTAATTTCTGTTTCAAATTCTTGCTTACTCAAATTGAAATCACTCTTTGAATTATATCTCTTTATTATTCGAAGAAGCGAAGGAGTTTGATTTAAGTTCTTATAAGCAATCAATTTATGGTGACCATCTAGTATATATAAACCCGATCTATTTGTGCTGCACCATTTTGAATCATCTTCATATGTACCCGATTCTTCAAGTAATCCATAGTATATGATGGCCGTTGGTCTCAATCCTTTTTTAATCAATCCTTCATAATATTTTACTCTTTTTCGATCTATAATTTCGAGAGGCTGTGTAAACAATAAGGATTCGTTGTTTCCATCATAAAAGCCCTCTGTAACTGTATATATTTTCGATAAGTCATCTGGGATTTGAGAATTTAATACCTTATATTTTATAGGATTGGTGGAGGTATCTCTTTTATTTCCTATATATTCCCAATTCCAACTATCGTCCACTTCATATCTATAATTTGGTTCGTAAAATATTTCATAAGTTGAATTTTCAAATAGCCTTAAGATTTCAGATAAGGTATCGAATATCTTTTCGTCTATCTCCATTCCTCCATTAAGTGATTTTGAAAACCATTTCTGTATTTCTTCACGGTATTCTTTATTGTATGGTAGAATCACGAAAAATTTGCCTAAAGATCCCATACAATCAAACCAATGAAGGGATAATGGGCCATTAAATTGTAGTGAGCTTAATGACCCATTCCATTTTAGTTTTAGCAACTCCTTGCCATTTTCTATTTTGATTATCTTTTTCATTTCTACTGAAAGCTACTTAACTGTGCTATATAGGGTTTGGCGGTTCAATTGGATAGTTTTTTTTCTCGTAAGCTTCAATCAAAATACTAAACACTTCTAATTCATCTGATTCCTTTGAATTAGGTTTCAAATCTAATTGCATTAATTCAAATGATCTTTCCAAGTATTTTTCGTGTTGGATATTATCTTTTATTGGTTTTAACATAAGATATCTTTTTTGAATCAATTAAGTCTTACGCTGCATGAGTTCTAGATTTTTCCTAACAAGTAAAATACTTATTTAGCTCGTCCATGAACTGAATGACATGTTCTATAGATTTTTCCTTGTCTTTAAATGCCATGTTATAAAGAAATTTGATAGTGGTCTTTCCATCTTCTTCTACAAATTGCATTCTTGGTTCAAACAATGTGTTTCTAGAAATTTCTTCTAATCCACATTTGTCAATTAACTCCTCCACAAATTTCTTTACTTCTTTGTTTTCTGTAACAGCCGATAGACTTCTTTTCTTCTTTTTAATTAGTAAGACAAGCGGATTCGCTTTCTTGAAAGTGAAATATTTCGATGACGGGACATAATCTGTACTTACAAATGCTGTTGTTTCTCCTGTCGCAGCGAATTCAACAAAAAATACAATTTCAGTTTTTTCTAAAGGTATATTGAATTTATACTTATTATGCGGGATTTTTGACATCCTTAATCCGTAATGACTTTCTTCAGTCCATTCGAATTTCCCATTATATTTATTGGCTATTCTTTCTAGTTCGTCTTTGATAAAGTGATACATGGCTTGTGAAATGTTTACTTTTGTAAAAGTGGCAATTTTAATTCTAAAAGATGAAAGTTTTATCCTTAATTTTAAGTTTATCATTTTGCATTAGTTGTACCTGTAACTTAGAAAAATGGGCCCGTAATTCTGATTTAGAAAAAATTACAATATGGAGAGCTAAACAAAAATACGATTGGACTAGAAATTGGCATTTAGATTCATGCTTTGCTCGTCAAATTGACCACTACCTTGAAGGAGTAGATTTATATTGGTCTATTAAAGAGGATACAATTTCTTTAGAAAGAAGAGAATCTTTTAATTTAGACGGAACATTCTATACTGGTTCGGAATATAAAGTAACAAATGATACCTCACATGTAATTACATATATAAAATTTAGACCTGACAAAAGTCTATATTATAAGAAAAAGGCCTTTTGGGATGGTGAATTTTCTTCTTCAAAACGAAAATTCATACTAGATATTTATTCTCAAAACAAGATAATTAGCAGTTATTCCTCAAAGTCTTATCATATTGATTTATATGATTTTGATTACAGTATATATAGAAAACCTAAAGACCTAAAATTGATATATGGGAAAGATGTTATAATTGAAAAAAGCAATTAATCCTTATTTATATCCCTGAAAATTCTTCTATTTGCTGTCTCGCATTCCTGTCCAAATATTCATCAATGGTTTCGAAATGCTCTATGACTCTTTTGTTTTTGAACTCAAATACTTTTTCTGACAAGGTTCTTAAAAAGTCTCTGTCGTGCGAAACCAAAATAACCGTTCCTTCGAAATTTCTCAATGCTTCTTTCAACACATCTTTAGAACGTAAATCTAGGTGATTTGTTGGCTCATCCAGTATCAAAAGGTTGACAGGTTCCAATAATAATTTCACCATCGCAAGTCGAGTTTTCTCTCCACCAGACAATACTTTCACTTTCTTATCTATATCATCACCACTAAACATAAAGGCACCAAGTATATTCTTGATTTGGGTACGAATATCACCTTTTGCAACTTCATCCACCGTCTCAAAAACAGTCAATTCTCCATCTAATAAAGAAGCTTGGTTTTGGGCAAAGTAGCCGATGTGTGTATTATGACCTTGCTTGCACTCACCTTGAAAATCAATCTCGCCCATGATAGCTTTGATCATGGTAGATTTCCCTTCTCCATTTCGCCCAACAAAGGAAACTTTCTCCCCTCTTTTGATCGTCATATCTGCGTTTTGAAACACAATATGATCTCCATATGATTTACTTAAATCATTAACAATAACAGGATAATCTCCAGATCTTGGGGCAGGTGGAAAACGAAGTTTCAAGCTCGAATTATCGACTTCATCCACTTCTATTATCTCTAGTTTTTCAAGCATTCGTTCTACCGAATTTACTTGGTTGGTTTTCGAATAAGTCCCTTTGAATCGCTCAATGAAAGCTTTATTCGTCTCTATCATTTTTTGCTGTTCTCGATAAGCTTTCATTTGTTGCTCACGCCTTTCTTCTCGCAATTGTAGATAATGAGAATAGTTCGCTTTATAATCATAAACTTTCCCCATTGTCAACTCAATAGTTCTTGTCGTAATATTATCGATAAATGTCTTGTCGTGAGAAATCACGATTACTGCCTTTGCCTTCTCCGTAAGGAATTTTTCCAACCATACCACCGATTCTATATCGATGTGATTCGTAGGCTCATCTAGTAAAATAAGATCGGGCTTTTGTAATAAGATCTTTGCTAATTCTATTCTCATTCTCCAACCACCACTAAATTCTGATGTTGGTTTCTCTAAGTCACTTCTTTCAAATCCTAATCCCATTAAAGCTTTCTCCACTTCGGCATCATAATTCACATCTTCATAAGAATAAAACTTCTCTCCTAAGTCAGATGCTTTCTCTATGATCTTCATGTATTCTGGAGAATCATAATCCGTTCTTGTTGCAAGTGCTTTGTTTAATTCTTCAAGCTCATCTTTCATTTTGAAATACCCCGCAAAAGCCTTCATTGCTTCCTCTTTTACAGTTACACTATCTTCGGTAAGTAGATGTTGGGGTAGATAAGCGATTACACTTTCTTTGGGCGCACGAACAAAACCATGACTTGGTTTATTGACATCTGCAATAATTTTCATCAGGGTCGATTTACCTGCACCATTTTTACCCATAAGTGCTATTTTATCGTTTGGATTAACGACAAAAGAAATATCTTTAAAAAGGGTTCTACCTGTAAATTCTACTCCAACTTTATCAACTGTAATCATTATTCTAATTTAGAAGCGCAAAGATAGATGTAGAAATTGTAAAGTTGATAATAATGAAAGGTATTCTGGGTTTCCCCAAAATAAAAGCTGCACTTTATTTATTCATGCGCATTTAACTATCCATCAGATAAGCTAAATTCACTAAGCGTTTTTAGTAGATCCCACCTTTAAAAATCTTTGAGCTAGGGGTAGTAGTGGTACGAGCAAGTAGGAACTCTAGCAGTCAAAATGATTCCTACGGCTAGCTGAGGAACGAAGATAGACTAGGAATCATCATTGACTGCAGAGTTAATACGCCGTGAGTAGGAACGGATGACCCGACTTTATAATGACGAGCGCAGGCAATTGGTGCAGTGGATAATTATAAAGGAGCTCCCTAATCATCCAATATTTAATTAGTATTTAGGAACACTTTTTGCTGTTAAACCACTGTATTTTGGAGAGAAAACAAAGATTTATTTATATTTTTATTGCTCTCCCCAAATCAGACTGTCCCAAAACTTTGAAAATAGATCTCAAATCGTCTATACTATAATATGAAACTGCAATTTCTACTTATTTTTTTCATAGCATGCACCGCTGTTTGTCATGCCACAACTTATTCTGTAGCAAACATCTCAGAACTGAATACGGCAATTGACGCGGTTGTTCCAGGTGATACGATAGAAATGGAAGATGGTACTTGGTCGGACCATGATATCATTTTTGATGCAAATGGGACCGCTTCTGCCAACATCACTTTGCGTGCAAAAAACCCTGGTCAAGTAATTATATCGGGTGTTACGGACTTTAGAATCGGAGGAGATTACCTCATTGTTAGTGGCTTGGTTTTTGAAAATTGTACTACAGATCAATCGAACCTCATTGCCTTTCGAAGAACAAGTTCTGATCTAGCGAATCATTCCAGGTTAACAGATTGTGTGATTAAAGATTGTAATCCTCCTAGCACGACAACGGATTATAAATGGGTGGGAATTTTCGGTACACATAATGAAGTTGATCATTGTTATTTTGAGAATAAAAATCACGAAGGGCCAACGGTGGTTGTTTGGACGACAACTATAGAAGGGCATCATACGATTCACCATAATTATTTTGGGACTAGTCCTGAAGGAGATGGAAATGGATGGGAAACGATCCGCGTCGGCACCAGTTCTTTTGCTCAAAACGATGGCTTCAACACGGTAGAGCACAACTACTTTTATCAGCGTGATGGTGAAATAGAAATCATTTCTGGCAAGTCTAGTAATTGCACGTATAACTATAATATTTTCAGAGCTTGTAAGGGAGGATTAACCTTGCGACACGGCACCGACTGCACGGTCACAGGAAATATCTTCATTGGTGAGGACAAATCTGGGACATACGGAATTCGTACGGTAGATAGAGATCATGTGGTGACAAACAATTACATGGAAGGTCTGAATCATGGTGGAAGTAGTTATCGACATCCCTTAACTTTAATGGGAGGTGAGACGAATAATGCAGCTAATGGCTATCAACATAATATCAATAATGTGCTTGCATATAATACGATTTTGAATTGTACGAGAGGGATTATGCTTGATCCAGATTCTGATCATGACGTACCGCCCGAAGATGCAAAAATCGTAAATAATGTGGTGAGTATAACAGGTCAAGCGCCGGTAGTTTATGGAAGTAGTACGCCTGTAAATCCTACTTTTGAGGGGAATTATTTTTATAGAGTTGATGGAGGAGTAAGTGTTCCACCATCGGGTTATGTTGACATTGATCCTGAAATGTATTTACCATCGGGAGACAGCTTATACAGACCAGAGTCAACGAGTCCATTGATTGCTGATGCAGTCACTGGTTATCCAGGAGAAACAGCAGATTTCGAATTACATAATAGACCGGCAATGCCGACTGTGGGGTACGATGAAATATCAACAGATCCACCGATAGATAGAGGGATTTACGGACCAACATGGATGAATGGAGGTGGACCTCCGCCGCCACCACCTACACCAACAACTTTTGCAGTTTTAATGGAAGCAGAAGATGCAGTGATTGGTAGTGAATGGACTGAAGTAATGGATACAGATGCATGTGGAGGGAGCTTTCTCTTACCTCCAGAAACGTCTTCTACAGGAACGCCACCAACAGATCCAGAGGATTTAGTGACCTTCACTTTCAGCTTACCTCAAGCTGGGACTTATAAAGTTTTTGCAAGAACATCGACTTTTAGTGTGAATGACGATTCGTTTTGGGTACGAGTAAATGGAGGATCTTGGGTGCGATGGAATGCCATTAATGGACCGAATTATCCTGCGGGTTATCACTGGGAACAGGTAGGTCAATGGAATGGTGGAAGCACTGCTGATCCTGTGACTTTTGAGATGATCGCGGGAACAAATACGGTTCAGTTTTCATGGAGAGAAGAATTTGCTCGACTGGATAAAATATTTGTTACGCAAGAAGATTTGTCAGTGATGAATGTTGTGCGTAATAATACATTGGACGAGCAGTTTTCATTTAAAGATGTGATTAATGAAGCTTGTCCTAACGACATCATAAACTTTGCTGACACTACGAATATGATCACGTTTCCTTTGGATGCGAATACTATAAATATAGGGATTCCTTTGACGATCATAGGTAATGGAACGAATGCTACGATGATTGATGGGATGAATGCATATCAAGCTTTGATAAATTCATCGAGCAATCTAAAGATTCAGCATCTTACCTTCATTAATAACTTTTCATCGTCGGAAGGTGGAGCGCTTATCAACAATGGAACATTACGACTGGAGGATGTAATTTTTGAGCATAATTATGAAGGGTTTACGCCCAAAGCGTTCACTAATAATGGCACCTTGATATTAGAAGGTAGTGACGATGTAATAATTAAGGATTAGGGTCGGGGCCCAAAGAGGAGGGGTGTGTTGCAAGTAAAGAGTGTTTAGTAGGTAATTAATTGTAAGGTTTTCATGTGTGTTTTTGTTAGTTAATATCCATCATCATCTATTTCATCTAAATATAAATTATCAGCAGGAACATAAATATCTAAGTCAATTTCAAAAATGCCTCTTAGTTCATCACCTTTAATTTTGTATTCATTTTCAAAAAGCCAAAGTTGGACACCAATTATTGTAAATACTTTGTCTTTGGATTTTACTCGAAGATGACTATCAACTAAGAAACCTTCACTTTTCACCTTGTTCACAAACATCAATTCTTCACTGTTGAAAACGTATCCATCAAAATTCACATCTTCCCAAATTATTCCCCTATCCTCTCCTTTTTTAATGATTTCTATAAATCTTACTTTACTTTCTTCTTGTAACTTTTGGAAGAATAAATCAAATTCAGAATTCTCAACGGGTGGATTTATTCCCATCTGCTTTGCCAATTCTAAGTAATCGTCTTTATCACACAGTAATTTTTCAAAATCATCAAATGACTTACTTTCAAATGAATTCACCACTGCATTTAACGACTTTGTTATTTTGGTAGTATCGATTTTTTGAGCCAATGCATTTATTTGAATTATAACTAGTAAGATTAATAGCGACTTTAGTTTTTTCATTTTTATATAATTTGTTAATGTATAATGGCATGTATTGTCTTCGTCATTTGTTCTAGGTATACCTTTTATTCTAAGATAGGTATTCCAGTACTTAATAAATAATTGAATGTTCCATCATAAATGCGAGGATCTCTGGTGCTATCCGTAATTGATCCTTCTGGCACATAAATTACAAACCCTTCTCTTGCTCTTGTAAGAAGAACTCTATATTTATTCTTTATAAATTGTTTCTTTTCTGCTTTACCTGTATTAGTCCATTTGTTACCAACAAAACCATGATATGACCAGCCATCATTTGTTTTTCTAAAATCGTTTCCCCAGCAAACTCCAACCCAATCAAGTTCAAGACCTTGGACTGCGAATTCTGTCGCAGGTAATTCAAGGAATGATGATGATCTAACATCTGTTTTATCTTTTAGAAACCAATGAACAACGTCTATTTCTTGATTTACATCCAAACCAAGTGGCCTTAACCTTCTTGCACCAGAACTTGCTACTAGGCCTGATCTTCTACTACCTCTTGTTTTGGATTCTAGAAACTTCTTTACCTTATTTAAGTCCCTTGATATGAAAACAGGAAACTCGGTTAGATCGTTTTCAAAAATACTTTTGGCTTCTTCATTTCTTAATTCCAACAGTGATTCAACCCAATCAGATACTTTTTTTGCTTTGTAGGAACGTATGGCTACTTTTAAATGTAAAGAGTCAATTTCTGTTATTGATAAGTTATGTGGTGCTTGTTTAAATAGCTTAAAGTTTGCAATTGTTGATTCACCTTCTTTAAGTTCTGGTGAAATATAAATTTTCCAGTCTTGATATTTATTTTGGATTGTTTTACCCCATTCCGCTAGCCCTGCTTCACCTGTATTTATTTCTTGGCCACTTCCAATTAAGGCAACAATAACAGCCCAGTCATCGCTTCTGTTCAAAATATCAAAGAGCATTTCGGCTTCGGAAAAGTCTCTTTTGAATTTTCTCTTTGAATGTTCTGCACTCCATGCTCGTTGTGCTTCATCGAATAGAATAATTTTATCAGGTGGAATTTGATTGTTATTATGATAGAAGTCTAAAAAATGATGAACATTCCTTACAAATGCAATTTCTCTTCTTGATTCTCCGATAGGAATACCTGTTCTCTTTGTGTGATCCTGAGCTAAAGCTTCAGATAAAACTTTAACTAAAGGGCCATTCCCTGATAGGAATATTCCTTTGCCAGAATTTTCATCGATGGAATGAACAATTTTTAGTCCTGCTAATGTTTTTCCAGCTCCAGGCACACCAGTTATGAAGCATATTATTTTTTGATTATGCTCTTTTGCTTGCTTTATAGCTTCAATGATTGATTTTGTAGTCTCAGTTAAGTTTTCTGATCCAGCATGAGATCTTGATATTTCAGCTACATCTTGACCAGCAAACATATGCTGCGCTGCTTCTATAATTGTTGGTGTTGGTAGGTATTCGCTATTATTCCAATTAGAATAATTAATGAACGAATTATTATCTGAATAGAATTGAACTGAATTATTGATTACAGTTGAAAGAGTTTTGTTACTTGCAAATAGAGTTTGTTTTACTAAGTCTTCACTTTCACTTAAATTGTTTTCAAATGCTTCTGCATCTGATGACCAAACAATCGGTATTATTTTTTTATTGTAAGATTCTTTGTGGAAATCTCTAAGGTCTAATGAATAGTCTTCGACTTGCCGTATAGCATCACTAAAATACTTATTTGCTTTATCCTTAAATTCTATTACAATTATTAAATCTTTGGCAAGTACAACTATGTCTATTCTTTTGGCTCTCCTAGGGATTGGATATTCAAAGATCATTTGCCAATCTTCTTCTAAATTATCAAGGTGATTTTGTAAATAGTCAATCTGATTTGCCCATGACATTCTTTGCTGAGATAATAATTGATGGTTAGTTACACCTAATGAAAGATGTCCTATTATAGTCTCCTTTTTAATTGATTTCAATTCTCCAACGCTATTTAAATATTTTCCCGGCAAATTCTATTATTTTTTGATGAATAAAACATTGTTAACTCACACCTAAAAATACGTTTATTTCATTGATCCTTTTATCTATTTGTTATAAAGGTAATTATGATATGTGGCTTACTGACGAAAGAAGTATGATTGTCTTCGGCATTTGTTCTCGGTATACCTTTTATTCTTCTAATTCAATTTTCTTTTTTTCTCCAATATTCTAACTTGATAAGGGATAATTTGAATCTTTTTTAGTCCTAAATGTCCAAATCCTAATTCATTTTCTGTTTTTTCGATCTTACCTGTTATTTCTAATTTCAGTGAGTACTTCCAATAGTTATTATAAAGATGTGAGAATTTCTTGCTCAGATTTGTGTTTAATTGTTCTTGGTAGTTTTCTTCTGTATTTAAATACACTTGATGGTCTAATTCACATTTTGTATTTGAAGTTAAGCCCCAATACTCTTCTACTCCTGTATAATATGCAATTGTTGAGATGTACTTTCCTGATTCTATCTGATCTAATTGGCAAAAATCAGTCAATTCTAATATTTCTGGTCCGTCATAAGGTTTGATTTCGTAAAATGTTGAACACCTTAGAAAAGCTATTAAGCAAAACAATATTCCTATGACTTTTAGTTTTTTCATTTTTTGATTATTGATAAAGGTCTATTGAATTCTCCCAATATCCATTCTTTCTATAAAAAAAACCCAATTCATATAGGGCATTCTAATTACTAGAGTCAATTTCAATTAAGCTTTTTATGCTATCAATATGATTATTGAATTTATCTATTTCTCGTTTTTCATTCTGTTCCTTCCAAACTTCATATCTCTTTTCATATTTCTCCATTTTTATTGAGTAAATTATGGAACCAATTAATAATATGACAAACGTACCAATAATAC